>JASHTF010000090.1 GCA_030040715.1 Gammaproteobacteria bacterium
AACTATGAGGGTGCCACCGGTGTCAATGGCGCCAGCGGCGGCATCGCCTTTGTGACGGAGTCTTGTACCGGTGCCGGTTGCGGCAATGCCGCTAATCCGGCTCTGGTCCAGGGCTATTCTCAATTGGGGCTAGACAAACAACGCTTCGCGTGGTCGGAGATCCAATGAAATACGCCAGCTTAAGATCAATCGCGCTCTCGGCGACGGTGCTACTGATGAGCGTGACGTTGCACGGCACGCTCGCCGTCGCCGCGCGGGTGTCCGGCATGCTGTCCGGCAACGTCACCGGCGTGTCCGGCAACCAGATCATGGTGGACGGCCGCAACTATAGCGTGCGGCTGAACAGCCCCGCGCTGCGCGAGCTGCAGCAGATCCAGGTAGGTCAAAAGGTGGACCTGGTACTGAGCGGTGCGCCGCAGGCGAGCACAACAGAGGTCATCGGGATTCACGTACATGAAGCTCAGCACTGAGTCACCCAGCGGCCGCGGGCGGCGCCCGAGCCTCCGCGCGTCAGGCGGCTACACGCTCATCGAGCTGATGGTGACGGTGGCGATCGTCGCCATTATCGCCAGCATCGCCTATCCGTCCTATCGGCAATTCGTACTGAAGTCCGACCGCACCGATGCCGTGCGCACGTTGACGTCGAACGCGCAGATCCTGCAGCGCTGCTATTCGCAGTACTTCGCCTTCAACAACGCCGCCTGTCCGGCCGTCCTCGCCGCCGCATCGCCCAACGGCTACTACGCCATCAACAACACGGCCGTGACCGCGAACACCTATACCCTGGTGGCCACCCCGACGGCGACGGGGGCACAGAACGAAGACACCACCTGCGTCAGCTTCACGCTCGATCAGACCGGCAAGCAATCGGCGGTCGACAGCGGCGGCAACGATCAGTCCACGACCTGCTGGGGCAGCAATTGATCAACCGCTGAGCGCACCGCGGGCGGGCGCCATGGCGCGGCCGTTCACGGTCGCGTGCGCTTGGCCCCACGCTCTACCCCCTCGGCGCCTTCCGGCGCCCTCCACGGCCTCCAGCCCTGCGAACAGTTGACCGTGCGCGCGGCGCGCGCTATGACAGCGCCCGGCGCGCTGGGCGCGCGCCTCAGGAGCCGTGAGCCTCGCATGTTCGGCAAGCAGAACATCTTTCTGATCGGTCCCATGGGTGCAGGCAAGACCGCAGTCGGCAAGCAGCTGGCGCGGTTGCTCGGCTACCAGTTCTGTGACAGTGACCATGAGATCGAGCAGCGCACCGGCGCCGATATTGCGCTGATCTTCGAGCGCGAAGGAGAAGCCGGCTTTCGCCGGCGCGAGCGCGTCGTGCTGACCGATCTGACCGCGCGCACCGGCATCGTACTGGCGACCGGCGGCGGGGCGATTCTGGATCCGGACAACCGCCGCGACCTGACCGCACACGGCTGCGTGGTTTACCTGGAGACCTCGGTCGCCGAGCAGGCCGAGCGTACCGCGCGCACGAGGCATCGGCCGTTGCTGCATGGCACCGATCCGCTGCAGCGGCTCGAGCAGCTGATGCAGGTGCGCGAGCCGCTCTACCGTGAGATCGCCGACATCTGCATCGTGACCGATCAGAGCCGCGTGCGCTCCGTGGCCGAGCGGATTCTGCAGCAGTATCGCGAGCAGCAGACCGGGGTGACGCCGGGCGCAGCGACCCGATAGCTCCCGGTCATAATCGGCGGCGTCTGTGAGGCCTGTCACAGTTTGAGCATCGAGCGGGCTCAGAGCCCGCCCCTCGCAAGCGGCGCTGCCGTAGTGTATGGCAACGGCGCTTTGCGGGTGGGAGGTCGAATGAGACGCTCAAGCTTGAAGGCATTCCTGGCGGCGATGGTGCTGGTCGCAGGCTGCTGTGCGCAGCCCGCATTCAGCGGGCGTCCGCCGGACAACCTGATCAGCGGTACCGTCTCGGCAGTGAGCGGCACTCAGATCGTAGTGAATGGCCAGAGCTATTCGGTCAAGGCAAACAGCCCCGCGTTGCGCGCACTGCAGGGCGTGCAGGTGGGCACCGCAGTCGACGTGGTCCTGAACGGGCCGCCGCAGGCGGCCGCCACCCAGGTCATTGCGATCAACGTGCACGCCGCGTCGCGCTGAGGCCTGAGAGCCCGCGTGACGCGCGGCGCGTCGACGCTGCGCGCGGCTGCTCACACACGCGGCCGAACATCGCGGTCGCGATCGTGGGAGTCGGCACCACGCGTGACTGCCAACATAAAGCATCGCGACCGTCATAACGCAGCGCGTTCATTCGCCGAGTGAATTCTGGATGCCCGATCGGAGCATCCGTTCGGGTTGACGCGAAGGTTGACGCGAACGCATCGACATAATCACCGCGCGTTCGTGATTCGCGTCACAGGTTAACGATGTGGTGCCGCCCGCCAGCTTGCTGCAAGCCCGGCGTCGTAGTGTATGCCTATGACAACCATCACCAGCGGTCTCAACCAGATCCTCAGGCGGGTCGCTCCACGTGGCGCGCCAGCCCTGCCGGCAACGCTTGTTCGTCGGCGCTGCTTGATGACGATGGTTGCAGCGCTCGTCGCCGCCGCGATAGTGCCGAGCGGCGACTCGATCAGTGCGGCGCCGGTTGCTCCCCCCGTCCTGATCTCGCAGACGCCGCTGACCGTGACGATTCCGGCGCACCCGCAGATCGTGCTCGCGCTGACCAATTCGCAGTCGATGGATGGCGACCTGAGCGGCGCCATCATGACCGGCTCGGGCGCTCTGGCCGGAGTAGTCGGCACCGACCTCAACGCATCGAGCTCGCCGGTCAATTACACCATTCCGGGCGGCTTCACGCCGCCGGTGAATCCCGGCGCAGGCGGCCAGGCTCCGTACACGGCGAACAGCGCGGGCACGCTCCTGGACAACTCAGCGAGTCGGATGAATGTCGCCAAGGCGGGAATCTCCGCGATCCTGACGTCCTTCATGGCGTACGCCGATTTCGCGCTGATGGATTATTCGACCTCGAGTCTCTCCGAGTACTCGACCTGGCTCTACTACATGAGCCCGCCCGGCAGCAACTTCACCTTCACCGCGACGCCCGGCGCCGGCGACTACTACGTAGCCAATCCCTGCTACAACGCCAACGTGGCGCTGACGGACGCCTACTCTGAGTCGTGCAACAACCTGCTGACTAACTTCGGTGCCGCCTCCGGTGTCACCACCCAGCCCTATCTGATCATCGGCGCCAGCAGCGACGATCCGCTGATCAACGACGTGTTCTACGCCGGGTCGACGTTTCAGCCGCCGATCTGCGTGCAGGGAACGCCGAATCCGGTCAATCCCTACAGCACCTACGGACTCGGCAGCTACGAGACCGGCGGCGTGGTGGAATGGTTCACGACGCTGTGGGGCATCGGCGGATACAGCTGGGCCTGTGCTCCGGGCATGGAGCCCACCAACGCCGGCTATGTGCCGTTCTCGCCCCAAGTGATGCAGGTGCTGCGCGGCTTCGGCTACGACGCCACGAAGCAATCCGCCACCACCGGCACGGTCGTGGTGCAGATGAAGAGCTCCGGCAATACGCCGACGCCGGCATCGGTGGCCGCAGCGATTGCAGCCTTCACGCCGTACCTGAATCCCGAGACCAATAATACGGCGACTACCGAGATCAAATCCGTGGCCGAGCAGGCCCCGATCGCCGGTATCGTGAAGGGCGCGAGCAATTACTTCAGCACCACCAATCCGCCCTCGACCAACGCCTGCGCGCCGGCCCGTTACATCGTGTTGATCACGGATGGCTTGCCGACCAAGGATCTGTCAGGCAACAGCTGGCCGCCGCTCGGCACCGCAGCTGCCGCGGGTTATGCGGTAACGGCTACGTTCAATGCCGACAACTCCCTGCAGAGCACCAACGATCAGGCGCTCACCGACGCGATCACCCAGATCACCGCGGCAAATTCGGCCGGCTACAAGACCTACGTGATCGGGCTCGGCGCCGGCGTCGATCAGGCCAATAATCCGATGGCCTATGCGACGCTGATGGCGATGGCCGTCGCCGGCGGCACCGGCAGTTTCTTCCCGGCCAACTCGCCGACCGCACTGACCAACGATCTGCAGACCATCCTGGGACAGATCCTGGCCGCGAGCCGGTCGAACGCTTCGGCCACCGTCAATACCACCAGCCTCAACAGCACCTCCACGCTCTACCAACCGAGCTTCGACTCATCGGACGTCAATCAGGACTGGACCGGCGACCTCAAGGCCTATCCGATCAGTCCGATCACCGGCCTGGTCAATATGGCGCTGGTTGACTGGAGCGCGCAGGCGCAACTGGATACGCTCACGGCAGGCAACGGTTGGAACTCACCCGCCAACGGTGGCAGCCGCCTCATCGCCACCTGGGATCCGGTGGCGCAGGCAGGCACTCCGTTCGAGTGGACTGCGGCCGGCAATCCCACCACCGGCATCGCCGCGACTACCGTCCTCGGTCAGGAGCTGGAGACCAACACCAGCGATCCCAGCGGTCAGGATGCGCTCGATTACCTGCGCGGCGACGCGGCGCTCTCGATCGCGGGTGGCGGTGTCTATCGCACCCGCACGCACATCCTCGCCGATATCGTCGACAGCGCGCCGATCTACATTGGCGCCCCCGCCACCGGACTCTATCAGAGCACCAGCTACTTCACGTACGCGAACGCGAACGCGAACCGCGCACCCGTGATCTATGTCGGTGCCAACGACGGCATGCTGCACGCCTTCAGCGCCGCGACCGGCCAGGAGGTGTTCGCCTTCATCCCGAACGGCGTGTTCGCGAATCTGATCCAGTTGGCGAACCCCTTTTACAACCAGCAGCACCACTTCTACGTCGATGGCTCCCCACAGGCTGCGGACGTGCAGTTCACCGACGGCAACTGGCACACGGTACTGGTGTCCGGCGAGAACGGCGGTGGCAACACGGTATTTGCGCTCGACGTCACCAACCCGGCGGGCATCGCGAGTGAAGCGGCGCTGGCCAGCAACAACGTGCTGTGGGAGTTCAGCGATCCCAACATGGGGCTGAGCTACAGCACTCCGGTGATCGCCGAGACCGCCACGGGCGCGAGCGGTGCGATCCTCGGCTTCACGGTCTTCTTCGGCAACGGCTACAACAGCGCATCGCAGACCCCCTATCTGTACGCCGTAGATCCGCACACCGGGACCTCGTTGCCCGGCACACCGATCAACCTGTGCGCCGCAGCGCCGACGGCCTGCAACAGCGCCCTGCCCAACGGCCTCTCCAGCGTGACCGTAGTCAATAACCTGGGAGGCCTCGGCGCGCCGGCCACCACGGTGTACGCCGGAGATTTGCAGGGCAACGTGTGGCGGGTGGATATCCGCAACGCCAACTCGCTCGACTGGGTCACGACGCTGCTCTTCCAAGCGACCGATCCGTCTGGCAACCCGCAACCGATCACGACCACGCCGGCGGTTTCGCTCAATCCGGACTTCCCGCGGATCGGCGGCACCATGGTCTATGTCGGCACGGGACAGCTCCTGGGCACGCCGGACCTGACTTCGACCCAGGTACAAACCATGTACGGAGTCTATGACTCCGGCTCCAATCCGACGCCGCTCACGCGCGCCAATCTGGTCCAGCAGACCATGACGGCGTCCGTGGTCGGTGGCCAGACGCTGCGGTTCGTGAACGGCACCCAGATTGCATTGCCGGGGCAAAACGGCTGGTTCGTGGACTTCACGTTGCTCAGCGGCGAGCGCATCATCACCAACCCGAGCCTCGTGGATGGCGCGCTCACCGTCATCAGCACGGAGCCGACGGCCCCCACGGCGGCGGCGATGGTCACCCGGCCGCGCGGCAACTCGTTAGGGATCAGCCCTCCGCGGCCGCTGCTCGCGCACGCGCACCGACGCACACACCATCGCGCTCGAGACGATCAGCAGCGCCTGGCGTCGCTCGATTCCACCGCTTCGGCCCCGACGCTTCCGGACCGCGTGGTCTACCTCGGGCCTGGACCGAAGCTCGGCTTGGGTGACCTGGGCTCGGCTCCGGTGCAGGCCACGGACGGTGGTGGCTATTACAGCTTCGGCTCCGGTGCGGGCTTCGGGTCTGCGGCGCGCCTCTGGCCCGTCGGTCTGGGCGTCGAGCCGCCCCCGACGCTGGTGTCGATCACGGTCACGCCGGCCAATCCGACCATCTATCTTGGGAACACTCAACAGTTCACGGCGACCGGCATCTATAGCGACGGCTCCACTCAGAACCTGACCTCGCAGGTGACCTGGTCCTCCGGGACGACCACCGTGGCCACGATCAGCGGCGGCGGCCTGGCGACCGGCGTAGCCTTGGGCAGCAGCCTGATCACTGCGACGCTCGGCGCCATTTCGGGCAGCACGACGCTGACCGTCGTGAACGCACCTCCGCCTCCTCCGCCCCCGACATTGGTGTCGATCACGGTCACGCCGGTCAATCCGACCGTCCATCCGACGCAGACCAAGCAGTTCACTGCGACGGCCGTCTACAGCAACGGTTCCACGGCGAACGTAACCGCGTCGGCGGTCTGGACCTCTTCTACTACCACTGTGGCCACGATCAGCTCCAGCGGCCTCGCGACCGCGGTGGCCTTGGGCGGGACCACGATCACGGCCACCTGGAGCGGTTTGTCGGGCAGCACCACGCTGACGGTCGTGCCCTGGCCGACGCTGGTATCGATCAACGTCACGCCGGCCAACCCAACCGTCGATGTCGGGCAAACGCTCCACTTCACGGCGACCGGTGTCTATAGCGACGGCACCACGGCGAACCTGACGAATACGGCGACCTGGTCCTCGTCCGCGACCGCCTTTGCCACCATCGCGGCCGGTGTCGCGACCGGTGTGGCGCCCGGCGTCACGACGATCATGGCGACCAGCGGGGCGATCTCCGGCAGCACGACACTGACGGTCGTCCCGGCCCCGGTTCCGCCGCCTCCGCTCGAGTGCCCCGGTGGCGATGTCTCATACTTGATGGAATTCAATTTCGCGGGCGGGGCCTTTAACAACCCGGTGTTCAACTACAACGGCATCGGCGCACCGAACTCATCGCTCGTGCCGGCCAACGGCGTGCTGCTCGGCAACGTCTTTGCTCCGGCGCCGGTCTACGTCGGCTATGGCGGCGGCGGGGGCGGCGGCGGCGGCGAAGAGGGAATCGTCCCCAATCCCGGCGGGCCCTTCTTCCAATGGGGCCAGCTCGGCTTGCCGCAACGGCGCTTTGCCTGGTGGGAAATCCGCTGAGCGCAGCGCTCCCGACGGGTCGGATCATCTGAGAGATACGGATACGTATCGCGGTGTTTCGTCTGACGAAACACCGCAGTACGCATCTGCATCCCTGATGTTTGCCGATCATTCGGGAGTGGGGTTGCAGCGTATACTCCCGGCGTGCAAACGCTCACGGTGCAGCTTGGCGAGCGCAGCTATCCGATCCTGATCGGCGCGGGACTGATCCGCTCGCGCGAGCTTCTGACGCAGCACCTGCCGCATCTGCGGCAACGCGACCTGCTGCTCGTAACCAACACGGTGGTCGGGCCGCTGTACGCGCAGGCCCTCAGGCAATCATTGCCGGCACAGCGCATCGTGGAGGTCGTGATACCCGACGGCGAGCAGCACAAGACGCTGGACAACGCCGCCCACCTGTTCGATGTGCTGATCGCCAATCGCTTCGGCCGCGACGCGCTGGTGCTCGCGCTCGGCGGCGGCGTGGTCGGTGATCTGGCCGGATTTGTCGCAGCCTGCTATCAACGCGGCGTCGACCTGGTGCAAGTGCCGACGACGTTGCTCGCGCAGGTGGATTCCTCCGTGGGCGGCAAGACCGCGGTCAACCATCCTGGAGGCAAGAACCTGATCGGCGCGTTTCATCAGCCGCAAGCCGTGATCGCCGACACCGCGGTGCTCACGAGTCTTCCACAGCGAGAGCTGGCCGCCGGTCTAGCGGAGGTGATCAAGTACGGGCTGATGCGCGACGCCGCCTTCTTCGACTGGATCGAGCAGCACATCGATGCCCTGCGAGCGCGCGAGCCGCAGGCGCTGTCGCATGCGATCCGCCGCTCCTGCGAGATCAAGGCCGAGGTTGTGAGTCATGACGAGCGCGAGCAGGGCGAGCGGGCGCTGCTGAACCTCGGTCACACGTTTGGACATGCGATCGAGGCCGCGACCGGCTATCGCGAATGGCTGCACGGCGAGGCGGTCGGTACCGGTCTGCTGATCGCAGCCGATCTGTCGCAGCGGCTCGGGCAACTGTCGCCGGCGGCGGTAGCGCGTGTGCGCGCGTTGCTCGAGCGAGCTGGACTGCCGGTACGGCCACCCGCGCTTGGCGCCCAGCGGGTGCTCGAGTGCATGCGCATCGATAAGAAGGTGCAGGCCGGGCGGGTGCGGCTCGTGCTGCTGCAGGGAATCGGCCGCGCGTTGCTGAGCGCCGACTACCCGGACGGACTGCTGCAGCAGACACTGGTTGCGCATTTCGGCTGAGCGCACGACCATGGGCGCACCAGAGTGAGCGCGCGTGAGGGTGAGCGCTGGAGCGGTCGCGTGCTCGCCCCCTATGCGGCGCACGACGAGCGCTCGCGCGGCCGCCGCTACCCTGAGCCGCCGCCGCACTATCGCACCGAGTTTCAACGCGATCGCGATCGCATCATTCATTGCAACGCGTTCCGGCGGTTGGCGTACAAGACCCAGGTGTTCGTCAATCACGAAGGTGACCTGTATCGTACCCGCGTCACGCACTCGATCGAGGTGGCGCAGATCGGGCGCACCATCGCCGCGGCGCTCGCGCTCAACGAGACCTTGACCGAGGCGATCGCGCTCGCACACGACCTCGGTCACACGCCGTTCGGGCACGCCGGGCAGGAGGCCTTGAATGCCTGCATGCGGGACTTCGGCGGCTTTGAGCACAACCTGCAGTCGCTGCGTACCGTCGATGAGCTCGAGGAGCGCTACGCGCTGTTCTCGGGCCTGAACCTGACCTTCGAATGCCGGGAAGGGATCCTGAAGCATTGCTCGCTCACCAAGGCGCAGCAGCTCGGTGACGTCGGCGAGCGCTTCCTGCAGCGCCATCAGCCGAGCCTCGAGGCGCAGCTCGCCAATCTGGCCGACGAGATCGCCTACAACAATCACGATATCGATGACGGTATCCGTGCGGGTTTGATCACGCTCGAGGCGGCGGCCGAGGTGCCGCTGGTGCAGCGCCACCACGACGAAGTGCGCAAGCTCTATCCCGAGCTCGCCGGACGGCGGCGCGTGCACGAGACCGTGCGCCGCATGGTCAACAGCCTGGTCGTCGATGTGATTCAATCGAGCAGCGAGCGGCTGCGGGCCGCGCAGCCGGCGGACATCGAGCAGGTGCGTGCGCGCGCGCAGCCGCTGATCGCTATGAGCGACGCCATGCATGCCCAGAACGTCGAGCTCAAGCAGTTCCTGCGCGAGCACGTCTATCGTCATCATCGGGTATTGCGCATGACCACCAAGGCGCAGCGTGTGATCACGCAGCTGTTCGAGACTCTCATGGAGAATCCCAAGCTGCTGCCGGATGAGTACCGCGATCACGCGCTGCAGGCGCGCCAGCGCGACGGCGATGGTGGTGGCGCACGCATCGTGTGTGATTACATCGCCGGGATGACCGATCGCTATGCGATTCTGGAGCACCAGCGCCTGTTCGACCCGGCGGAGCGCACCTGAGGCAGGCGGCGAGCAGCAGATTTCTTGACCGCAGCGAGGAGAGAGTCTTGACCGAGGAGCACAGCACGTCCGTCGATGCGCCGCGCCGAGCGCCGATTCCTACGCGCGAGCGACTGATCTTTGCGCTCGACGTGGCGAACGCGGCCGCGGCGCGCACGCTGGTCGAGCGGCTCGCAGGCGCGGTGCAGTTCTACAAGCTCGGGTTGGAGCTGCTCATGAGCGGGGAGTACTTTCAGCTGCTCGAGTGGCTCGCGGGGCGCGGCAAGAAGATCTTCGTCGATCTGAAATTCTTCGACATCCCCGCCACGGTGGCTGCCGCAGTGCGTCAGTTGTCTCACCGCGGCGTCAGCTTCACGACGGTGCACGGCAATCAGGCCATCATGGAAGCCGCGGCCGCGGCCAAGGGCGACGTCCGGGTGCTCGCGGTTACGGTGCTGACGAGCCTCGATCGCGGCGATCTCGACGATCTCGGCTTCCGGTGCGACGTCGAGCAGCTGGTGCTGTCGCGCGCGCGGCGCGCGCTCGAGGCCGGCTGTGACGGCGTGGTTGCGTCGGCGCTCGAGGCGCCACGGCTGCGCGCGGCGCTGAGTGAGCGGCTGCTCGTGGTCACGCCGGGGGTGCGTCCGGTGGACAATCGTCCTACCGATGATCAGAAGCGCGTCGTGTCGGTGCCACAGGCATTCGCCGCGGGCGCGGACTATATCGTCATCGGGCGTCCGATTCGGGATGCACCCGACCCGCAGGCAGCGGCTGAGGCGATCCAGGCGCAGATCGCCGCGGCCCTGGTTTGAAACCGAATACCCGGGCGACAGGTACATACCAGGGTAGCGGTGGAGCGGGGGTGAGCGCGCATAGTGCGTCGCTGCGCTCGATTGACCGGTGGCGTCGTTCCAGGATAGAATGAACGCTCATTCACCAGGCAGAGCGGCAGCGCACGCGTGGTGCGGCGCGCCGGCCATTCCAGCGTCTCCGATCCGGCTCGAGCGAGAGGGTTTGCG
>JASHTF010000091.1 GCA_030040715.1 Gammaproteobacteria bacterium
GCTGCTGCGGATCAGCCCGAGCCCGTCTCGCAGCCACTGCACGAGCGCGCCGGTGACGGCGATCGACCCCTCGAGCGCGTAGCAAGGAGGCTGACCTGCAAACTGGTAGGCGAGTGTGGTGATGAGCCCAAACTTGGAAGACACCAGCGCGCCGCCGGTGTTCACCAGCACAAAGCAGCCCGTGCCATAGGTGTTCTTGGCCTCCCCTGGCAGCAGGGCGGCCTGGCCGACGAGCGCGGCCTGCTGATCACCGAGGATTCCTGCGACCGGAACCCCGGCAAGCGCTGCGATACGTGCTTCGGCGTAAACCTGGCTGGAGGGAGCGATGCGCGGCAGGCAGGCGCGCGGGATACCAAAGGCCGCGAGCAGTTGCGGCTCCCAATCGAGCGTCGCGAGCCCCATGAGCTGCGTGCGGCTGGCATTGGTGACATCGGTCAGGTGCACGCCGCCGCGTGCTCCGCCCGTAAGGTTCCATAGCAGCCAGCTATCCACCGTGCCAAACAGCACATCGCCCGACTCGGCCGCGCGGCGCGCATCGGGAATCTGATCGAGCAGCCACTGAAGCTTCAGGGCGCTGAAATAGCTTGCGAGCGGCAGCCCGGTGATCGCGCGGAAGCGCTCCTGCCCACCGGTGCGCGCATAGGCCGCCACCCGGTCATCGACCCGCGTGTCCTGCCAGGTGATGGCGTGCGTGAGTGGTGCGCCGGTTGCGCGTTCCCACACCACGGTGGTCTCACGCTGATTGGTGACACCGACGGCGGCGAGCGCAGAGGCGGCGACTCCTCCGGCCGCGAGCGCCGTACCTATCACCTCCTCGGTGTTGCGCCAGATCTCCATGGGATCGTGTTCCACCCAGCCGGGATGCGGGTAGATCTGGCGGTGCTCCTTTTGAGCACGGGCGATGATTTCGCCGCGCCGCCCAAACACGATGCAGCGGGTGCTGGTGGTTCCCTGATCGATCGCAGCGACGAGCTGCGTCATGCCTGGCACCCGGTTACGCGGGCTGGAAGATGGCGTAGATCTTGGAGCACTCTTCGAGCACTTCCCAGGTGCCCTCGAAGCCCGCCGGGACGATAAAGGCGTCCCCGGCGATGAATTCGCATCGCTCGCCGCTCGCGCAACGCAGCACGACCCGTCCCGCCGTCAGCACGCAGAGCTCGTTCTCCGTGTAGCGCACGCGCCAGCGACCCGGCGTGCTCGACCAGCGTCCCGCGTGGAACTGCCCGGACGCGTCGCTGAAGAAGTTCCAGGCTCGCTGGCGCGGATCGCCCGCGAGCACGCGGTCAGCGGCAGGCCCAGACTCCTCCAGCGGCGCCTCACCAGAAAGCGGAATGATCGAGCCCGAGCTCATGCCGTCATCCGCTGCGCAGTCCGTTTGCGCTTCAGTGATCGGCTCCCGACGTCGCGGCGGGTTGCCGCACCGGGCTCGCGTCTGGGGCGACTGCGTCCGGTGCCGCGGCGGGCAGATACACCTTGCCCCCAAGACCCTCACTGGAGGCCGTCGCCAGGACCTTGCCGTCCTCTGTTGCCAAATACGCCGGCACCGCCTCCACGCGCCAGGTAGTCGAGATCGAGCGATTCTGACCCGTGATCGGGTCGGGATCGGCGTCGGCCAGCTTCTCCAGCGCTCGATACCAGCCGACGGGATCGGCATTGGCCGGACGTGCGGAGTACATGTACACCCACGTGTGCCAGTCGGTGTATCCGCCCCAGTAACCCATGAGCTTGCCGCCCGGCTCGCTGTGAATCCGCATATGCGCGTCCTTGAGATCGATCTCCGCATAGAAGGGCATGTCGCCCTCCAGGAAGATGGAGCCGGAGTTGATCGTCAGCACGCCGTTTCTGATCTCGCCCGCGAGCACGTTGTGCGATCGTGGACTCGGATCGAGCGCATAGGTCATGTCGCTGCGCACGCCGCCGGAAGCGTCGCGCTCGAGGTGGCGCAGCGTGCGATCGAGCGTAACCGTCACCGGGCCGTCCTTGCTCAGGTCAGCTCCGGCGATCTGCATCGTCCAGCCGGGCGCAGTATCGACCATGGCGTTCCAGCCGAGGCCTTCGTTATACGGCATCGCCGGGGGTGTGGCCTGAAATGAGTTGGCGCAGCCGACCGCCCGCCACAGCTGATCGTCGACCTTGCCGTGCGTCTCGGGGTCGACGAACTTGTTGGCCGCCGGGCCGCCAAGATCAAAGCCGTAGGCGTACTTTCCGACCACCGTCTCGATATTGGGATCCTGTTGCACCGCGTCCGGATAGTCGAGCACCGGGGCGGGCTTGCCGTTGACCAGCGCGTGATCGCGGTTGCCGGTGTTTCCGTTTTGCAATTTGCCATTGGCCGCCGCACCAAACTTCACTCGGTTTATGTCCTTCCCCTCCTCGGGGCAATTGGCGGCGAAGTCCGGAGTATTGGTGGCGGTGGCGAACCAGCTCAACACATAGCCGCGCGTCTCGGCCGCAGCGGGCGCAGCGGGCGCAGCGGTCAATGCCAACGGCAGGACCACGGCGATCGTGACCGCGCTCGAGATGAGCGTCCGGCGTATGACCCTGTGCACAGTAGGCTCGAGCTTCATGACGTACCCCTCTTGCTCCCGTACCGGCACATCGCGACTCCAGCGATGTACTCAACGCCCAGATCGAGCGACCACGTCATTGTGCCGCCGTCAGCGCAATAATACATTCAATTACGGTCCGCCCTCGATCCCCACCCCTGCCGGCTCGTGGCCACGGTGCGGCGCGACTGTGTTGCGGACAGACTCACTGGATGCTATCGTCGCGGGCGTAGTCCCAAATATACGCTGTTGTTGTGACCACGGCGAAATCCCCGAATCGTCGCCTTGAGGCGCTGAAGATCAGCGGCACCACGTTTCAGGTTGCCGAGAAATGGACTCGGGAACTTGAGGGCGCGCGCTTACCACCGCTGAACAGCGCCAAAGGGATCATCGGCGCCTGTGCGGCTCTGGTTGAATTCGCGCGCGGTCAGGAGCCCGCGCCACTCGGGGAGGTAGCGGAGCTGGAGAAAATACTCAGCTTCGAGCGCCTTCTGAGCGCGGCGGTCGATGAGCCTGGACCGCACGACCTGAATCTGGCCAATCCATCCGCTGAATTCTTCGCTGATCTCAGCAAACGCATCGGCGACATGCCATGGACGGTGGAACTGGAGCGCACCAAATCCGGGGCAATCCTGCATCCCCGGGCCTCGGCGCGAAATTGGGATGACCTCTACGTGCTGCTCGCGATCACCCTGATGGATGAGCAGAAGCGCGACCTCGTCGGTCAATGCCGCTATCCGCCGTGTTCGAAGTTCTTCGTCATTGAGCGTGGCCAGGGCGGCGGACGCCCGCGCGATAGTTACTGCACACCCGAGCATCGGCGAGCCGATACAACTCCGCGCAAACGTCGCCAGCGTGCCGCAGACGTGCTGCGGGAGAAGACTCGCTACTCCACGGACGCCGTCGTGGGGGCCGTGTTGGCGGCAGCCAGGAAGCATCCCGACGTGGCCGAGGCCGAACAGCTGGCTGCGCTGGCGGAGTCGATATTGGCGCGCAAGGGTGGAACCCCGACGCATAGGAGAGATGGTTCCGGCGCCGCCGAGCGCGATCGCAGCGGCGAAAAATCAGTGGAGCATTCCTGGGACTTCTCGCGGGCGCGCGAACGAGTCTCCTCGAGCCTTCCGGGCACGAGTACGATCGAGCGGCGACGACCTTAGTGCGCCCGCAGGCGCCGGGCGTAACTCGCAAGTAGCGCCTGCCACCATTCTGCGTGTCTCTGCAGGAAGACGCGGTCCGGAAATCCGTGACGTGCGGCATGCTCTTGCGGGACGGTATCCCATCCCTGGTGCTCGACCGTGACCCGCGTTTGATCTCCGGCCTGCTCGAATCGCACCTCTACCTGCGTGAGCTGCGGCGGCGAGAAGGTGGCCTGCCGCCAGGTGAAGGCGAGTCTGGCACCGGGCTCCCAGACCGTGATGCGCCCAATCTCGAACACCTCGCCGCGGGGCCCGATCTGCGTCAACCGACCGCCCGGCCCCGGCTCGAAGGCGAGCGTGCCGTGTCCCGGCGTAGTGAAACGGAACAGCATGTTGGGGCGCCACCAGGTTCCGATTTCGTTGACGAATGCGTCGAACGCCCGCTGCGGCGATGCGCCGACACGCAGCGACACCAGCACCGAAGAGCTCACGATTTTCGCTCGACGTGTGCCTTGAAGGAGGCGAGCTGCTCGACCCAGAGGCGCTCGGTCTGCTCGAGCCAGGCTTTGAGGGCGGCCATCGGTTGTGGCCGCAGCGTGTAGATGCGCACGCGGGCATCGAATACGGGGTGGGACTCCTCGACCCATCCGCTGACCTTCAACGCCCGCAGGTGCCGGCTCAACGCGGGCGGATTGAGGCCAACCTCCGCGGCGAGCTCACCCGCCCGCCGAGGATGGTCTCGCAGCACCTCGACGATTCGGCGCCGATGAGGATCGGCCAGCGCCGCCAACGTCCGGTCCAGACTCGCGGCGGCTCTCAGGGCCACTCCTTCGCCTCGATCCTTAGCCCGCTCGCCTGCTCCGCCTCTGCACGCGAGACCCGACGAACCGTCTGGGCAAACGTCCAGACGTGCCCTTCAGGATCGCGCGCCCGGTAGGTCCGATCCCCATAGAACTGGTCGGCCGGTTCCTGCAGGATCGCCGCCCCGGCCGCGCGCGCCCGGCCGCAGTGCGCGTCGATGCCTTGCCGCAGGTGGATATGAATCGTCTGCGTGTTCCTGCCCCCCACGCCCGCGGGACTGGTGATGAAGTCGGCCCATGCGCTGCCAACATAGATCAATCCGTCGCCGAAACGCAGCTCCGAATGGCCGAGAGAGCCATCCGGGTTGGTGATTACCATGCTGCGCTCGAAGCCGAACGCCTTCTCCAGCCACTCGAGCGCGGCCCAAGGGTCGCGGTAGAAGACCGCCGAGGTCAAGCTCGGACGGTGAAACGGATCGTCCATCGGAGCCTCCGCTATTGTTAATCAGTTACGCAATATTTTACTATTGTGATAAATATTTTCCAGCGCCGATGGCGCCCGCGCGCGTGCTCTGCGCGAGCGCGTAGAATCAGCTCGGCTGACGGTCGAAGGAGCGCCCATGTCGGTCATCGGTATCGATCACGTTCAGCTGGCGATGCCCGCTGGCCAGGAGACGCAGGCGCGCAGCTTCTACGCAGAGGTGTTGGGGCTTGCGGAAATACCCAAACCGCCCGACCTGGCCCGCCGCGGCGGCTGTTGGTTTGAGACCGGCCGAGTCAAGATCCATCTCGGCGTCGATATGAACTTTCATCCCGCGACCAGGGCCCACCCGGGACTGCTCGTGGACGACCTGCAGGACATCAGCGCGCGCTGTCGGGCGCGAGGATTCGAGATTGTGCCGGGCGGATCGTTCGAAGGTTACCAGCGTGTGTTTGTCACTGACCCGTTCGGCAATCGTCTCGAGCTGCTGCAGAAGAGCTAAAGAGGAATGATATCAATGAGTCTCGCCAAGAAGCTCAATTTCAAGCCAGGGATGAAGGCGCTCGTGATCGGCCGACCCGCCCACGTAGATCTGGGCGATCTGGAGACCGGCACCGCGGCCACCGACGGTGTGCTCGCCTTTGCCAGGAAACTCATCGACGTCGACAGCAAGTGCGGCGCAGTCGTACAAGCCGCGAAGGCCGATCGGCTCGCCTGGATCGCCTATCCGAAGGCAGGCCAGCTCGAGACGGATATCAATCGCGATATATTGTGGCGCCACCTGCAGGAGAAAGGCGTACAGGGCGTTCGCCAGATCGCCATCGATTCGGTCTGGAGCGCACTCAGATTTCGGCCCGGTTGAGCTGCATTGCTGCTAGTGCGCATATTGGGAATAGTTTGGAAACGGCGGCACGTGCGGTAATGCCGCGGGCTTGCCCTGCAGCGCCTGCATGGCCAGTGCCACGGCCTTCTCGAGCTGGGTATCGTGATTGCCGCGCCAGGCTTGCGGATCCAGCGGTATAGGAACATCCGGAGCCACGCCGTGGTTCTCTACATCCCAGGAACCATCGGGACTGAAGAACGCCAGCCGCGGTGCGGTGACGGTCCCGCCATCGATCAGTTGCGGGTACCCATAAATACCAACCAGTCCGCCCCAGGTTCGCTCACCCACGGTCGGGCCCAGGCCGGTATGCTTGAACGCCCAGGCGATCCAGTCACCGCCCGATCCCGCGTATTGATTGATGATCATGACCTTGGGCCCGAAGATCGCGTCCAGCGGGGATGCAAACACCTCGCCTTCGCGCGTATACCAATAGCTCGTGGGCCTGCGCTGTAGATTCTCGATGATGTAGTTGGCGACCATGCCGCCGGAATTGAAGCGTTCGTCAATGACGGCACCCTGCTTTCCGACCTGCGCCAGGTAGTAGCGGTTGAAGCTCGCATATCCCTCGTCACCCGTATTGGGAAGATACACATAAGCGAGCTTACCGTCGCTCAATCGATTCACGACTTGCATGTTGTGTTCGATCCAGCTGCGGTGACGCAGGTTAAACTCGTTGCCCACCGGTACCACCGTCACCTCGCGCGCTCCGGAGCCATCGGCATTGGGTCCCACTCTGAGCACGACCTGCTGACCGGCCTTACCGAGGAAATGACTGTAGACATTGTCCGGCGCCCGCAGCTCTTGCCCGTCCACCGCGAGGATGTAGTTGCCCGCCGTGACATTGACACCCGGCTGCGTCAGCGGTGCGTGCAGCTGGGGATTCCAGTTCTCTCCGGCGTACACGGTGGCGAGGCGATAACGCCCGTGATCGATGAGATAGTCCGCACCCAGCAGGCCGACGTTCACATGCGGGGCGGTCGGGAACGAACCGCCCCTGACGAACATATGGCCGACGTTCAGATCGCCGAGCATCTGATTGAACAGATAGTTCTCATCCTCGCGGCTGATCAGGTCCGGTAGATAGCGCTCGTATTCCGCCTCTACCTTACGAAGGTCGAGGCCGTGCAGGTTCGAGTCATAGAAGAAGTCGCGTTCGATGCGCCACACCTCGTGATACATCTGTCGCCATTCCGCCCGCGGGTCCACATACACCTTCATGCCGGACATGTTGAGCATGCCCTCACCGGGCTTGACCGCGGCCGCAGTGCTGGCAATTGCCCAGTGACCGTGCTGCAGGTAGAGAATTTTCTTACCGTCGAAGGAGATGTCCGCCCCCTGAATGCCCGCAATGACTGGAGTCAGCTTGCGTTCCTTCATGTCGAACTTGGTGACTTCGATCGCGGACGGATCCGGCGACCCGTCATCGGATGGCGGGTTGCTGGACGGCTGCCGCGCAGCGAGAAACAGCGCGCCGGCAGCGCCAGGCTCGAGGTCGTTGTAGTTTGCGGCCGGCACCGGCAGCGCGAGGATGCGCTGGTCGATGCCCTCGAAGTCGATCACGACCTTCGGGGCAGGTCGCGGTGGCTGCGCAGGCGAGCCGCTTTCCCTCGCCGCCTGCGGCGCGCTGCTCCGGTTCGAGGTCGAATGCTGCCGCGCCTGAACTGCGGCCGCGGCGTCGTTCGCGGCGTCGGATTCGGTGGAGACACCCTCCTCATCACTCAAAGGGGCGAACGGGGAAGCCAGATCCTTCGCGAGTACCACGACGTACACATTGCGCATGACCGTATGGTCGATGCTGGACATGTCCAGCCATCCGGTGGTCGGACCAGAGTCGGTGCTCGCGGTGAAGAACAGCCACTTGCCGCCCTTATCCCACACGGCGAAGCGCGCGTCGCTCAATCCGTCGGTGATTTGTGTGCTCTTACCCGTCTGCAGTGAATACACGAACACGGCGCGCATGTGATTGCGCAGCAGTCGGGTGTAAGCGATCCATTGGCTGTCGGGCGAAAACGTCGGATCAAGCGCTCGCTCCGGAGTATCATAAACGTCCGCATCGATCCGAATCGGTACACCCTTATCCAGGCTCAGGTACCACAGGTTCAGCCGTTTATCGGTGTAGGCAATCTTGCGACTGTCGGGCGACCACTGTGGATCATAGTAGAAAGAGGGCGGATCCCCGAGATTGATCTTTCGAACCGGAGCGAGGCCGTCTTGACTGCTGATGTGCAGCGCGTATTCGCCCGACTCATCGGAGAAGTACGCGATCGACTTGCCGTCCGGCGACCAGGCGGGTGACCGGTCAGCCACCGCAGGTGACTGGGTGACGTTGCGGATGTCGCCATGCTCGGCCGGTACTGTGAGGATCTCTCCGTGCGCCTCGAACACCGCACGGGCACCGGTCGGAGAGATGCTCGCAGCCTGGATGTGATCGGCGACGTTATCGAAATGCGGCAGCACCTGCGCGAAGTCGCCGGCGACACGGATAGGGACCGCGTGCTCACGCTGCGTCGCCGGGTCGTATATGTGAATGGAGCCGAACTGCGAATAGACGATGGCGTCGGGGCCGGCTGAGGCCTGCATGATCGGCAGGCCATTATTAGGGATCAGCTGCGAGCTCCGCCGCGTTCCGAGGTCATACGAGTAGAGCGTAAAGGGCCCGTGCTGATCGGACAGGAAGTAGATCTTCGAGCCCAACCACATCGGTCGCATGTCGTTCCAGTCGCCGCGCGGGACTTCCTGGTAGCTCGAGTCAGACAGCTTTGCAATCCAGATCTTCGACTCCGTGCCGCCGCGGTAGTGTGACCAGGTGCCCGCGGGGTATGGGGTCGGCCGGTAGGCAAGCTGAGTGCCGTCCGGAGAAATACTGCCCTGATCAGCCATCGGAAAGGGCAGCTGTTGTGGTAGCCCGCCACTGAGAGGCACCGTAAAGAGGTCGTCCACGCCCCGTGCGAAGGCGTTGCGGTCCGACCCGAAGAGGATGTTCTTGCCGTCCGGCGTCCATCCCTGGACCACGTCCGGCGCCGGATGGTAGGTGAGCCGTCGCGGCACCCCACCGGCTGCAGCGACAACATAGACGTCGAGATTACCGCCGTAGTCGGCGGAGAATGCCACCCACTTGCCGTCCGGAGAAAAATGCGGTGCCGTCTGAACGCCCGCGCCGCTGGTCAATCGCGTAGCGTCGCCGCCGTCACGGCTGACGCTCCATAGTTGTGCTCCGTAGACGAACACGATCTGCGTGCGGCTCAGCGTCGGTTGCTGCAGCAGCGGCCCGGCCTGCTGCTCCTGCCCGAGAGCGACTGCACTCAAGGCCAGCATCACCAGCGTCACGGCCACGGCTGCGCTCTTCATTGGTTACCCCCAGAGCGCTCGACTCGGGTCGGCGCGTCTTCGTGCATGCAAATGACTCTCGGGCGCGTCAGGGACCCGAGGAATCCTGGTACGCTCGCTCGACCGACTGGGGTACGTTATTGAGGCTCTGCCAGCCGGCGTACCGGTGCGCAAACTCCTCACCGATCAGTCGTCCGGCGTCGACGGCCGAGCGGCCCTGGGACTTAAGCGTCATCGCCCTATTCTGCAGGTCGACCAGGAAGGCGCGCTCCTGCGCGATCAATTCGACGCCGCCGAAGCCACCGTGATCCGGAATGATCAGCTTCGGCCGCAACGGCGCGACCCGATCGAGCACCGCGATCCATTGGCGCGGGCTGCAGCTGCCGCAGATGATATTGGGCGAGATCTGGTTTTGCACCACGTCGCCCGGCAACAGGACACCGTCCTCGGGCACAAACGTGATCTCATCGCCGCGCGTGTGGGCGGCACCGAAGTACCGCAGCTGTGCATGTACCCCACCCAGGTCGAGATCGAGCTCGCGGTCAAAGAGAATGTCAGCTCTGCCGATACCCGCCCCTTGGAGCAACTCGCGGAACTGCGGTCGACTGCGGAACAGGGTCAGCATGCGCTCGCCGTCGCTCTCGAGTTCGTCCTGTTGCACGTGGTTTCGTATGACCAGCGTGTCGGCGGGGAAGCCCGCCTGGCCGGAGGCATGCTCGGGGTGGAAATGAGTCGTCGTGAGGTAAAGCCTCTGCCCGTTGGTCGACAAGCCTCTGGCTACCTGCGCGACCCGCGTGCCATTGCGCGTCCCGAGACCGGTATCGACCACCAGCGTCCCCTTGTCGCCGACGATGATGCCGACATTCGGGAAGCCTCTGATCACATACACATGCGTCGAGACATGCTCGACGGCGTGCTCTGGCAGCAACGGATCGGTGATGATCTGCTGTGGCTGTGCATACAGAGTGCTCGCCATACCGACGGTCAGCACTCCAGCCAGCACGGTCAGTTCGGCGGTGCGGCGCATCGTGACTCCAGTGCGGGCCGACCCGGGTGCATTTCGTGCCCGAAGGATCGAGACCGCGCTAGGCTAACGCGCCCGATGCCTCGGCGATAGCTCCGGGCCGGAGGACCGTGCATTCACGAGCGCGGCGATCCGATCCGATCGCGCCATCAATGAATGCAAGCGCGACTGACGATACCAGGGCCGACATCAAAGCTCTAACTAATTGATATCACTCGCTGTTGTCGCAATTTGAAGGCCCGCAGACGGGAACCTGGAAAGGCGCCTGGCGCAGCACGGAAATCGCAGCGGGCCCCGGAGCCTTGAACGCTGCAGCAATGACAACATCATGCAAGTAGAGTAGTAGGCCTGTTCGCGTCACCAACGGGAATCCACCTCCATGTCTGATTCAGCACCCGAAGCGCGCGGACTCCTGCAACGCGTACTGAGCAAGACCGCCGACGTCCGCGGCTTCGAGACTCGAGCGGTGGTCCTGTCCATGCTGTATTTTTTCCTGCTGTTCGGCAGCTACGCCGTCGTCAAACCGGTGCGCGACACCATGGGCACGGTGTACGGCATGGCGCACATCCAGGAGCTGTTTACCGGAACCTTCCTCGCGAGCCTGCTGCTCGCGCCCTTGTATTCCGGACTGGCGGCGCGCATCCGCCTGTCGACGTTTCTCCCCTGGGTATATGGATTCATCGCCGGCACGATTGTCTTGTTCTACGCGTTGTTTCAAAGCAGCGCGCACGATCGCTGGGTGGCGGCGGCATTCTACGTGTGGGTGAGCACATTCAATCTGCTGACCATCTCGGTGTTCTGGAGCTTCATGGCGGATCTGTTCTCGCGCACTCAGGCCAAGCGGCTGTTCGGCTTTGTGGCCGCCGGCGGAACGGTGGGTGGTATCGCGGGCCCCGCGATCGCAACGACGCTGGCAAAGACCGTTGGCAACGGCGGCCTGATGCTGATTTCGGCTGCGGGTTTCGCGCTGACCGCCGGCGTAGTCGTGCTGCTGGCAAACGAGAAGCAGAAGCTGCTGACGGCGGGTGTAGAGGCCCAGCGTACGACGCTCGATCACCGACTTGCGGGTAACCCGTTGGATGGCTTTAGGCTGCTGTTACAGTCGCGCTATCTGCTGCTGCTCGCAATCTTCCTGCTGGCGATGACCTGGATATCGACCATCGTCTACATCCAGCTCGGCGATCTCATCACCAAAGCCTTCACCGACAGAGCCGCCCGCACCCAGGCATACGCGCTGATAGATCTCACGGTGAATTCGGTCACCGTGTTCCTGCAGCTGTTCGGCACCGGTCGGATCATCAAGCGCTTCGGAGTCACGACTGGCCTGCTCGTCAATCCGGTGATCATGGTGCTGGCATTCCTCGCCGTGGTCCTGTCACCGGTGCTACTCGTGCTCGGCGGCATCCAGATCATCCGCCGTGTGGCCGAATACGCGGTCGCCAAGCCCACGCGCGAGATGCTCTTTACGGTCGTCGATCAGGAGAGCCGCTACAAGGCCAAGAACGTGATCGACACGGTCGTTTATCGCTTTGGCGACCTGAGCTCCGCCTGGGTGAGCTCCTTCATTCTGCCCTTCGGCGTGACGGGCCTCGCCATCTTCGGAGCGATCGTCGCGGCGATCTGGTTCCGAGTCGCTTATTCCTTAGGGAAGCGTTACGAGAGCGAGCGCGGCGGAGAAGGCACGGGCGCCGCACTCGCGACACGAGATGCGTGGGGATAAAACCGCACGCCGTGGGCGGTGCCGTCGACCCGCTCCCGGAAAGCGCGTCGCAGGCAGTCGCCCGAGTCTGGCGCCAACACTGACCTGAGTGCGCGATACGCCTCTCGCATGAGCTACATACACTGCTTGCGCGGTCTGGGCTCCGGTCACGAATATCCGGCCGATCAGCTGATGAATCTAGACCCGATCGACAATCGGCCGGTCGAGGTCGTGCTCGACCTGAAACGGCTCGAGCGCGAGCAGCCGCAACTCGCCTGGTATCACCCCAAGCGCCGCGACATGTGGCGCTTCGGCGCGCTGCTGCCGTTGGATATCGAGAATCCAGACGATTGCTGCCACATCGTGACGCTCGGCGAGGGTCACACGCCGCTGCGTGAGTACGCCGATCATGCGTTGGCGCGCAAGCTGGGGTTGCGCCTTCAGATCAAGGACGAGGGCAAGGCGGAGCCGGGCTACGGCGCCAATCCTACGCAGTCGTTCAAGGACCGCGGCATGGCCATGACCGTTTCGATGGCACGGCGTTTCGGTGTGCGCAAGCTCGCGGTGCCGACCCAAGGCAACGCCGGCGACTCGCTGCTGGAATACGCCTTGGCCGGCGGTCTCGAAGCTGCCGTGATCATGCCGGTCGACACTCCGATGCCGATCCAGGGTCGCGCCGCCGCCCTCGCCTTGCGCCACTCCAAGGTCACACTGGAGTTGATCGAGGGCACCATCCGTGAGGCTGGCGCTCGGATGCGCGAACACCAGCTTCCGCAGGGCTATTTCAACGTGGCCACCTTCCAGGAGCCGGGGTGGCGCATCGAGGGCAAGAAGACGCTCGGGCTGGAGCTGACCGAGCCTGCAGCGGGCGAGACGCGTTGGCGCGTGCCGGACGCCATCGTCTATCCCACCGGCGGAGGCACGGGAGTGCTCGGCATGTGGAAGGCATTCAGCGAACTACAGGCCCTCGGCCTGATCGGTTGCGAGCGTCCGCGCATGATCTGTGTACAGGCAGCCGCCACCGCACCGCTGGTCGAAGCGTGGGCACGGGGCGCTGCCGACACCGCGGCGGTCACCCCCGGCAAGACGCTGTGCGTCGGTCTGAACGTGCCCGGGGGTGTCGGGCATTTCAAGGTGCTGGAAGTGATCCGTGCCAGTGGCGGCTGCGCGGTGTCGGTGGCCGAAGCGGATGTCGAGCGCGCGCTCTCCGCTGTTTGGCGCGACAAGCACTGGTGGATCTGTCCGGAAGGCGCCGCGTGTCTCGCGGCGCTGGAGCCATTGGCCGATCTCGGCGCGCTGCGGCCCGGCGAACGTGTGGTTGTCGTCAACACCGGCTCGCTCGAGAAGAGCCTGCCGGATGTACGCCGATTTCTCTGAGGGCCACCCGCGTGCCGTCGCTGGTCGCTCGCGCCGAGAGCACTGCTGCCACCGCACAGCCCGGATTGATACGCGCGGTCTCACGCTGGCAGCTGGTAGGACTGGCGATCAACGACGTGGTTGGCAGCGGCGTATATCTGTTGCCGGCTGCGGCGGCGGCGCTGCTTGGTGCGGCGAGCCTATGGGCGGTGGTGCTCGCGGGGTTCGCAGTCGCACTGCTGGTGCTCTGCTTCGCGGAGGCGTCGAGCTACTTCGATCAGCCGGGTGGGGCCTACCTCTATACGCGCGAGGCGTTCGGGCCTTTGGTCGGTTTTGAGGTCGGCTGGATGACCTGGCTCGCGCGCGTGGCGACGATGGCGTCGCTCGCCAACGGCTTTGTGCAGGCGGCGGCCTATTTCTGGCCTGCAGCGTCGGGAGGTTGGGCACGCTCCGCGATCATTGGCATGCTGATCCTGCTGCTTGCATGGATCAACGTACGGGGTGTGAAGGCGGGCGCGCGCACCGCCGTTACGCTGGTGATTGCCAAGATGGTGCCACTCGCGTTTTTCATCCTGGTCGGTGCATGGTTTGTGGACGGCTCGCGGCTGCAGGTGCTCCAGGCGCCACCTACCGGCTCGCTCGGGCAAGCGGCGCTGCTGCTGATCTTCGCCTACGGCGGATTCGAGAATACCCCGGCTGCCGCCGGCGAATACCACAATCCACGACGCGACCTGCCGTTCGCATTGCTGCTGATGATCCTGATCGTGACGCTGATCTACGGTGCAGTGCAGGTGGTGGCGCTCGGTACGCTGCCGGATCTGGCGCGATCGTCTTCACCACTGGCTGCGGCCGCGGCACAGTTTGCCGGCCGCAGCGGTGCCTGGCTGTTGACGATGGGGGCGATGCTGTCGATCGTCGGCCTCGCCAGCAGCACGACCTTGACCGGCCCGCGCTATCTGTTCGCGCTGGCGTCGGACGGCTATGGTCCGCGCTGGCTCGCGCGGGTACACCCGGACTATCGCACGCCGGCAATCGCCATCCTCGTGCAGGCGCTGGTCGCGCTCGTGCTGGCGCTATCTGGATCCTTCGTGCACCTCGCGACGCTGTCGGTGATCGCGCGGGTGGCAACCTATATTGGTACCGCTGCCGCCGTGCCGGTACTGCGCCGGCGGCTTGCGGATCGCGCGGGTGTCGTGCGCCTGCCATTCGGTGCGACGATTCCGATCGCTGCGCTGGCCCTGGGGATCGCCCTGCTGGCCAGCGCCAGCAGGGCCAATTTGCTCATCGCAGCGGGCGCGCTGGCGATAGGCGGCGGTGTGTACTCATTGCGACGCCCAGCTGCGGGAATGACCGCGATGGCTCGCTCACCGCCCGCCCCCTGACTTCCCTCATACCAACGACACGCTCTTCGGTACCCGCACGACCACGGTGCCCGCGATCTTGTCGTGCCATGCCTGCTTGCCATCATCGAACACGATCCAAAGAAATCCGAGCCCCATCACCGCGAGCGACAGGAAGCAGCCCAGGGCGCGCACGATCGCCGTCGCCCAGTCGATGGGCCGCCCGTCGAGCCGCACGACTTTCAGACTGAACACGACACCTCCGATCGTGGTGCCTCTGAATTTCCACATGACCGCGGCATAGGTCGCGAGAGCAAGCAGTTCCAGCCGCATGGAGTGACGCCACAGTGCGCCGAGTACGATTCCCACCAGCAGTGCATCGAGCGCGAG
>JASHTF010000092.1 GCA_030040715.1 Gammaproteobacteria bacterium
GGAAGAAAGCGGAAATCGCGCAGTACCACTGCGAATATCACGACCGCAACGGTGGTACCGATGCCGATCCATGTCGCCGGACGCGCCCGCCGCTGGATCTCGTCTCGATAGGTTGGGGTGCTGTCCATGGGAGCGAATCGTACCCTCGGCTCTGGTGTTCCGCCTCGGAACGGGGTCACACGGAAAGCCACAAGCTCTTGACACCACGCTCATCCTCGACCACTGCGAGGCGCTGTCTCGCCCCTCGGTGGACGCTCGGCTCGCGCACACCGCCGCGCCGCGCGGCTGGCGGCAGGACAGGGTCAGTCTGCGGGCTGCTGGCGCCAGGTGCCCCCGAACGCCAGAGAAGCGCTCACGGAAAAGGCCGTCTGCGCAGGTTGAACGCAATCGAGATTCGTGTCCCCGTGCCCGCATGGGGAAATACCATATGCGGAACGTAGCTCGGGAACAGCACCATCAATCCCGGCTGCGCATGCACGTACACGCTTGCCTGTGTCACTTTCGGCAGGAAGGTGACGGCGCGCGCCTCACACGGGTCGAAGAGTTGAAGCGGCGCTGGACCGTCGGTCGGATCGCCGGCATCAACGTAGTAAGTTCCCGACCATGTCGACCCCGGATGCAAGTGTATTGAATTAAAATCCCCCGCCCGATTGACATTAGCCCAGGCAGAGACGTTCCATTCCACAGGCACCACCGGCTCCCGATACCGGGTGAACAGCCGCCGCGTCGCCTCGTCCCCGAACTCTCGCACGTAGGACATGAGGCGTTTGCCGGCCTCACCGCAAAATTCGAGCTCGCCGACGTCGGAGTGCCATCCGCCTTGATTCGATTTGCTGACCCCTCCGCCGCTCGCACGTTGCTGCGCCAGAATCTGCTCACGCAACGCGGAATTGAGCTCGGCTGCGTCCTCCAGAAGGCACGTGACAAACGGAGTCACGAAGATGTTGGCATATCGTGCTTTTTCTGCGAAGTTGATTCCCATGAGTCGAAACTAGCATGGACACCGGATTTTTGCTCTGACTCGCCCGCCGATGCTCTGAGATGCACCTACGCACCAGGCGAGCCTAGATCACCCGATCAACCGGCGCGGGGGCTTACAGATCAACCATATGCCGGCCGAGTCTCGAATTGCAACAAGCACTTGACATCACGTGATGTCGGGCGACATCAGGCAACGTAGGGATGCTGGTCGTTTAGGCATATGTCCATGTCAATGGAACAGCGGGCGTGAGAAGGTCGCGTCGGCGAGAAGAAATCCGATCCAGCAGCAGCGGGAGCGTGTGGTCGGCATCTCTCGCGGACGCGGTAGACTAGACAGATGCCGGTCGCTGCAAACCTTCACCTCGGCCATGCGGGTGAGGCGTATCCCGAGGCGTTCTATGTGCGCCTTGGTGAGCGCCGGTTCGTCTCCACCTTGCATTCCCAAGGTGCTTGGCAACCCGGTGAACAACATTTGGGGCCTGCCTCCGGTCTGGTACTGGCTGAGGTGGAACGCCGCTTGCCGAGCGACAAGCTGATCTCCCGCGTGTCCTTCGACGTGCTGGGCGTTATTCATTCCGGCGAGCTCACCATCGATGTCGAGGTGGTGCGGCCGGGTCGGTCCATCGAACTGATCGAAGCCAGCATGCGACATGGTGACCTGACGAGCGTCCGCGCGCGTATCTGGCGCCTCGCGGCTACGGACACGACGCGAGTACAAGGCATCGAATGGACGCCGCTGCCGCCGCCCGATGCCATGCGCCTGCAGGCGTTTTCGTCGGTTTGGAGCGGCGGTTTCATTGAGTCGCTGGAGGTGCGCCAAGACGTGGATGCCCGACCGGGCCGCGGACGGAGTTGGATTCGTACGCGCTACCCGCTGGTGGAGGGAGAAACTGATCCGCCCGTTGCGGGTTTCCTGAAGCTGCTCGACACCGCCAATGGACTGGTCGTGCGCGAACGCCCCGGCAGAGTGTTCTTCGCCAACGTGGATCTCACCGTGCATTTCTTTCGTCAGCCCGAAGCGGGATGGGTTGGCTTCGATACCCGCGTCAACTTCGGCCCGACCGGACTCGGAGAGACGTCCTCTGTCCTGAGCGACATCCGCGGGCCGGTCGGCACCGTCGCGCAGAGTCTGACGGTGCGCGTGGGGGAGAATCGGCCCGCCGGTCTGAGATGAGCCGCTGCCGCAGTGGGCATCACACAGCAACAGCGCAGCGAAGGTGGGACCGGGCTCAAGAGGTCGTCATGGCCCATCGGCTGACATGCAACATAATATTCACGGACCCGCATGCTCGCGTGCCATGCTGATGTTTGATGCATTTCTGCGCAAACTATCGGAGTTTGTCGGCGGCGCAGCGCGTCTCGCCGCTGGCTCCTGAATTCGTGTGTCGCTCTTATTGAAACCACTCAGGGTAGCAAGTGTTTGCCGATTGCTGCCGACGCCGGACAACGGCGCCGGCGGCATATTTGTGGCTCACCGCTTGGCGGCACTTGCAAAGAGAACCGACTTGCGAATCGTCCAACCGGTACCGCATTTTCCGTTGGCCAGATCCAAGCCCCAATGGCTGAATCGCAAGGATCTCACGCTGCAAGGCATTCCTGTGGATGCAGTGCCAATGTTCTCTATTCCACGAGCCTTCCAGGCGCTGGATGGAAGGTGGTTGGCACGATGCACGCGCAGGCGACTCATTGCTCTCGCGAAAAGGCACTGGCGCGCAGATGTGATCGATGCTCACTTCGGATATCCAGATGGAGTAGGCTGCGCGCGCGCAGCAACGGCGTTAGGGCTCCCGTTTTTCATCACGATCCGCGGGTCGGAGATTAACTACCTAAATCATCCCAAAATCGCTCCGCAGCTATTACATGCTCTCAACTTGGCGACGGGCTGCATCAGCGTCAGTCACTCTCTTCGCCGCCTGGTAGTGCATCATGGAATCGATCCAGACAAGGTCCGAGTTATCCACAACGCTGTGGATCGCAGTATCTTCCGGCCTGGGCCAAAAGATGAGGCCAGATCCAAGCTTGGAGTCAAAAGCGAAATCCGTCTCATCGTATCCGTAGGCCACGTAGTACCCGTCAAGGGGCACGACGTACTCATTCGGGCAGTGCATCGAGTGGTCGGTCAATACCCCTCGGCCCGGCTAGTGATCATCGGAGGATGTCAACCAACTCACCGCACGCAGCTTTGGCGCCTAGCTAACGATCTGGGCCTCCAACGCCATGTAAGGTTCCTTGGGGTGCACGATCAAGAGACGATCAGTTGTTGGCTTCGTGCTGCAGATGCGTTCGCTCTCGCGACGATGCGCGAGGGGTGCTGCAACGCGGTGATAGAAGCGCTAGCGACTGGCACGCCCGTGATCACCACACCGGCCGGAGACAATGCGCATTTCGTACACGACAACCGTAATGGCTTCATCATACCGATCGGCAACGTCGAAGCATGCGCTCGAGCCCTTGCCGATGTGCTCGATAGAGCTTGGGACCACGAGGCGATCTCTCACGAATTGAGCGTCGGCAGCTGGGACGACGTGGCGGAAGCTATTCTCGAGTTCTTTCTCCAATGTCTGCGAAACTCCGGTCGGCAAGCTCGCCCGGGCTGACCGCGAGCGGCGAGGCCCGCGTGCTCCTACACCGATAAAGACAGGAATGGCCAAATACTGCTGGGCTCGAAAACTGGCGCGCAGCCATGATATGAATGCGATGCTTGACGCTACTTTGTCTTGTCGTTCGGATCTGACCGGCCGACCGCAGCAGAGTCGAGCGCCTGCAACAGCCTCCAGCGGGCAATGCCGAATCCCGGCGGATCGCGCGAGGCGGCGTTGACTGCAATGACTACGTCGTCTCTGGGATAAATGGTGACCGACTGGCCATAGGCGCCCACGGCCTCGTAACCGCCGTCCTGACGCACCCACCAGCCCCAGCCATAACCAGACCCATTGTCGGTGGCGGGCCAGACAGGCTTGTGGGCGTTATCGATCCAGCCAGCCGGCAGCACGGCGCCCGCCGGCCCGAGATCGCCTTTTTCGATGAACAGGCCAAAACGCGCGTAATCGCGCAGGGTCGCTGAGATGCAGCAGCCGCCGCGTTCGATTCCCGCTTTGTCGAGCACCCAGTTTGCATCGGCCTCCATGCCGGCGGGCCGCCAGATCTTCTCGGAGAGATAGTCAGAGACAGTCCGCCCCTTAAGCACGCGAGAGAGGGCGATATTAATCAAGTCGAAGTCTATGGTCTGGTATTCCTTGACCGCGCCGGGCCTATGCGCTCGCGTGAGCTTCATAGCGTAGCTGACAATCGGCGGGCGGCCATCGATGATCTCGCCGCCGTCCTCCAAAGCCATGTCCGAGGTCGGGTCGGTGGTGTTTTCATTGAACCTGAGGCCAGAGCTCATGGTTATCAGGTGATGCAGCGTGACGCCATCGAAAGCGGGAGCGGACTTGAGTTCTGGGATGTAGCGCGTAATGGGGTCGTCAATCGAGCCGATCAGCCCATCCCTAATGGCGGCGCCAATCAGCGTCGAGGTGATCGACTTTGCCATCGACGCAGAGAACCAGCGGTCTTGCGCCGTCCGGCCGTAGGCATAACGCTCGAGGACGATACGGCCATGATGCAGAGCGATCACGCCCGTGACTCGATTCTCCTCCATCAGCTGATCGACCGTGAGCCTTCGGCCATCGACTGGAACGATCGGATCGATCGGCTCGCCGATTGGCAGCTCCAACGTTGAGGCGCCGTGCGGCACGATGCGGACCGGGAACAGCTGATCGAGATGCTTGAAGTTCGTTATGGTCTGGTCAGGCGTCCAGCCGAGCATGATGCCAATCGGGTCCTTTGGCGCGTCAGGCGAGACGCCGACGGCTTGCGGGCCTTTCATCTGCGCCGGGTTCGTCGGCGGCGCGCAGCTTGTGAGCACGACCAGTGCGACTAAAGCAAGAGCGAAGCGCGTCATGAGTGGATCGTTGCTGTAATCACAACGGACCAACAACTCTGACGTCAATGATGTTCGTCGATCGCAAACCAAAGCCTCAACCGATCTTGAGCGACTGGTTCCGGGATGTCTAGCCAAGGTGGCGAACGGCGGCAATTGGCCCGGAAGCTGAAGATCGCTGCTCTCTGTGGGCAGGGAACTCTATAGGCGCATCTCAGCAGTAATCGCGTCGTATGGAGCCGATACATGGCCGTCTTCACGGGCGCAAAAGAAAAAGCTCGCGCGCAGCATACCGCGAGGTCCAGTCGCTCCTCGATCGCCGCGAGCGCGAGCTCGCCGAGCTGCGGTGGCATCTGGATTCAAAGCGGGTGACAATTGCAAGATAAGCGGCACTACCCGGGGCCCCGATTGA
>JASHTF010000093.1 GCA_030040715.1 Gammaproteobacteria bacterium
CGCTGTCATCGGCGGCGGTCTGCTCGACCGTACCGCCGCCGTCGGCGCTGTCGGCGCCGTCGGCACGGCTGGCGCGGTTGGTGTGGTTGGCGTGGTTGGCGTGGTCGGCGTCCGTGCCGCCGGCGCCCGCGCGGGCGGCGGGGTCCTCACGGCGGGTGCACCGGCGGCGGTATCAGCCGCCGCGCCGCTCGGGCGCAGATCCGACGCTGCCTCATCCAGATAGAACCGCAACGAGCCACCCGCCATGCCCGCGAGCGAGGGTGCGTGCCGCCACTGATTGCCTCCACTCACCTCGAAGTTGACGCGTCCCTGCAGCAGCGGCGGCATGGCGCCACCACGCAGGATGCTATCAAACCAGCGATAGCGCAGCTCGTGCAGATCGACCAGAGCGGCCGGGTCGACCGCCAAGCCACGCAACAGCGCGCGCGGTCCCTGTTGCAGCACCTCCTGCTCGTATGGCCCGATCACCAGCGTGTGCTCAGCGCGCGGCGCGTAGCGCTCCTGCTCGCTCAGGTAGTAGAGCGTGCCAACCTCATCGGCGGCGTAATAGCCGCTGATCGACAGCACCGGGAGGTGGATATGAGCAAACTCCTGTTGATAAGGAATCAACGCCTGCCAGTAGCGATCGTAGCTCGGGTGATTGAGCCAGCGATGAAACAGTGGGCTGGGAGCGTGCGCGAGGCCGTCGAGCTGATCGTAGGGACTGCCGCTGCGATACCAGGCCTGGTTCAGCTGGCGCCAATAGCTCTCGTCCTCCTCCATCAGCGGATTGAACGGCTCGCTGATGCTGGCCTCGCGCGCGAAGCGATAGGCTGAGTTCAGAAACACCCCGCCGAGCATGGGGGCGTCAATTCCAGGCGCAATGGCCGAGGAGACGGCAATCGCCTTGAGCGCGGGCGGTGCGCGCTTGGCAGCCGCCCAGGCGGTAAAGGCGCTGTAGCCGGTGCCGTACATCGCCACCCGACCGTCGCTCCAGGGCTGACGCACGATCCAGCCGATCACGGCCCGCGCCTCGAGACCGTCGCGCTCGTAGGGAAGCACGCCGTTGTGCAGACCCACGAGCCGACCACTGGTATAGGCGACCACACCGACGTAGCCGTGCGCGGCACACTCGATGGCATAGTTTTCCGGCTCGCGGTAGATCGTGAACTCGAGCAGCGTCGGCAGCCGCGCGGCGGCACCCCGCGGCCGTACCAGCAGCGCCGGAACGTGGATGCCGTTCGGTAAGCGGATCAGGATCTGATCGTCGATGATGTAGCGGAACTGATCATCCTCCGCGATCAGCTCATCGGCCTGCGGGCCGGTGTACAGGTGCACCTGATAGGCCAGATAGGCCCAGATCAGCTCGAGCGCCTTGGAGAGTGGAATGCTCTTGTCTGCGCGCACGCTCGCCAGCCCGCTCTGCAGCGCCTCCTGGAACACGGACAGCGGCGTACTGAACCAGGTGGCGACCGCGTAGTCGGTCAGATCGTCGAGCGGCGGAACCACGGCATCGAACGACTGGCTGAAGGCACGCCCGAAGGGCTCGTGCTGCCCGACCTCGAGGGCCCGGGTGCGCGCGTACAGATCGTAGACCACCGATTGCTCGATCGGTTGGGTCGGCGATGCGCCCTTGAGGCGCCGGCGCAGCGCCTGGCGCGCGCCGTAGGCCGCGGTGTAGTCGCCGGTCACCAGCTGCAACGCCGACAGCGTCGCGAGAAAGCGATCACGGTCCAGGTCCTGATAGACCGGCAGCACACGCAGCGCCAGATCGCGCATCAGCCGCGAGGTAGCGGCATCGCTGAGGGATGCGGGCTCGTTGAACGAGAACATCTGCTCGGCCGCGGCGGCCGGCCGCGCCGCGGGCCACAGCAGCGCGAGCCCGAGCAGCAGCGCGAGTGGCAGCGCCGCCCGGCGCACGGTCGGCGCGGTATTCGGCACTCTGACCAGATGCGCGACGCGCGAGAACAGCGGGTCGCGCAGCGCCGCCGAGCGGATCTGAATGACGCTGGTGCGCTCGAGCTCATTGGCGAACATTTCCACGACCCGCTCGAGGGTCTCGCGGTCAAGCGAATCGAAGGTATCATCGACGATCAGCCACGGCGGCCGCTGCAACACGATGCGCGCGACCGCCAGACTGAGCTGCTCGTCCTGACTGAGCTGTCGCTCCCAGCGATAGGTTTCGGACAGCATTGGAATGAGGCGCTCGAGCCCCATGCGCCGCAATGCGTGCAGATAGGCAGACTCGGCGAAATCCTCCGCGCGACCCGGATAGGCGAGGACTTCCCGCAGCGTGCCGCGGGGTAGATAGGGCGTGCCGCGCGGCAGATAGAAGATCGCCTCGTCCTTCGGGCGCGTAATGCGGCCGCTGCCCCACGGCCACAGTCCTGCGAGCGCGCGAAACAGTTGGCTCTTGCTGGTTCCCGGGTGCGCGACGATCAACAGGCGCTCGCCGCGACCGATCCTCAGGTGCTGCTCGCGGAGCATGTCGCGCCCCGAGAGCGAGGTCACCTCGAGCTCATCGAGCCGCATCTCCCCGGGCGGCCCGTCCTCATAGCTGATGCGGCTCTCGGTCTCGGCGAGGGTGTCCGCCGTCAGCAGCGCGCGCCGGAAGCTGGCTACCCGCAGCAGCGTCGCGCGCCAATCAGCGATGGTGCTGAAGTTGTCGACGAACCAGCGCAACGACGATTGCGTCTGGTTGAACGCCGCGGCTGCCATCATCAGGCCGCCGAACGTGAGGGTGCCCTGGAAGTAGAGCGGCGCGGCGACGATGATCGCTGCGATCTGCGTGATCCAGCCGAAGCCCGCGGTAACCCAGGTGAGATTGGTCAAACCCGTGACCAGGCGGCGCATCGCCACCAGCACGCCCGCCAGATGGTGCTCGACCCGTCGCACCTCTCCGGCCTCTCCGCCTGCCAGGGAGATCCCATCGAGATGCTCATTGACGCGCACCAGCGAGAAGCGCAGCTCCGCTTCCTGGGCGTAGCGCTCGGCATTGCGTCGGATGAGTCCGTGGCCGACCCAGTAGCTCATCAGCGAACCGACGGCGGCGTAGAGCACCGCCGCCCATACCATGTAGCCGGGAATGGCATAGTCGTGATCGGCGAGGCGCAGCACGAACGGACTGGAAATCAGCCACAGCACGCCGACGAACGCCACCAGCATGAACGAGGCCTGCACCAGGCTGGCACCGAGATCCGCCGACAGCTCGCACAGATGACGCGCATCTTCATGCATGCGCTGATCGGGGTTGTTACCGATGGCACCCGCATTGGCGAGCGCCAGCGCACGCCGCGGATGCATCCACCCGTGTAGCAGATCCAGCACCAATCCTTCGCGCAGCTTCAGCTTCAGCATCTCGGTAACCCAGCGCTGCGCCACGTTCATGATCGTCAGGCCGGCGACGATCACCAGAAACACGCCGAGCTGATAGAGAAAGTCCATGAAATCGCGCCGCGAGAGCGCGTCGTAGAACGGCCGGTTCCAGCGATTGAGGCGAATCTGCCCGTAGGTGGTAACCAGGATGATGAGCAGCAGCCCCACCGCCAGCGCCATCAGCCGCTTGCCGACTGACGAAGCCAGCAGCGCCTTGACGATCATGGTCAGCTGCGGCAGCAGACCGGCATGAGCGCCTTGCTCGTGCTCGGATGCGGCGCTGCCGCTGGGTGACCGCTCCATCGTAGTCCCTGGTTCAGTGCGTGTCAGTCAGCAGGATAGGGTGTCGATGCCGGGAACGCACTGCCTATCAGACGGCAGTGCGCCGCGAAAGAGGCACGACTCTGACGTTGCGGTCGGCGACCTGAACTTGAGCGCGCCCGAGGCAATTTGAGTGCTGCTGAGCTGGCCGTCAGACCCATCGGCATACATCCCTGTGAGGCATCGCTGTGAGGCACGCCACCCCGCGCGTGCGCGGGCCGCAAACTTCCGCGCACGACCGCGAGCAACATATATCAGCCGCCGCTCGTCGAGCGTGACCGAGATCGCGACCGGGAGCGAGCGCAGCGGCAGTGCAACCGCAAACGCAACACGTTGCCAGCCGAGGCTGACGGCGGCTGCCGAGACTGAGCGACACCCCGACAGCCGCTCGTCGCTCGCGCAGGTCATACTATGTGCGCCCCGTGCCGGTGCGCCGTGCCCCGTGCCCCGTGCCCCGTGCCCTGAGCCATGTGCCCTGAGCCCTGTGCCGTGTGCCCTGAGGCCTGTGCCCCGTGCCGGTGGGCCTCGTGCGCCCTGGGTGATGCGGCAGCGCCGGCGGGTTGCGACGCGCCGTGCTCCTGAGGGGCTGATCAATTTTGTTCCATCCATGCGGAGACGCCACCATGCCGACCTTGGACCCGGAACTGCTGCAGAAGATGCACGCTTATTGGCGCGCAGCCAACTACCTCTCCGTGGGCCAGATCTACCTGCGCGACAACCCGCTGCTGCGCGAGCCGCTACAGCCCGCTCACATCAAGCCGATGCTGCTCGGTCATTGGGGCACCACGCCCGGCCAGAACTTCATCTACCTGCACCTGAACCGCATCATCAAGCAGTTCGATCTCGACATGATCTATATCGCGGGGCCCGGGCACGGCGGACCCGCTGTCGTAGCCAACACCTATCTCGAGGGCACCTACAGCGAGATCTACCCCGAGATCAGTCAGGATGAGGAGGGGTTGAAGCGCCTGTTCATCCAGTTCTCCTGGCCCGGCGGCATTCCGAGCCACGCCTCACCCGAGTGCCCGGGCTCAATCCACGAGGGCGGCGAGCTCGGCTACTCGCTCAGTCACGCGTTTGGCGCGGTATTCGACAATCCGGATCTGATCGTCGCCTGTGTCGTCGGCGACGGCGAGGCCGAGACCGGTCCACTCGCGACCGCCTGGCACTCGAACAAGTTTCTCTCGCCCGTGAATGACGGCGCGGTGTTGCCGATTCTGCATTTGAACGGCTACAAGATCGCCAATCCCACCGTGCTCGCGCGCATACCGCCGGACGAATTGCAGCAGCTGCTGTGCGGCTGCGGCTGGAAGCCCTATTGCGTCGTGGGGCGCGAGCCCGAGCGCATGCACGAACAGATGGCAACCGCGCTTGACGCTGCGATCGGCGACATCCGCCGCATTCAGCAGCAGGCGCGCAAGCGCGCGCTGGGCGAGCGGCCGCGCTGGCCGCTGATCGTGCTGGCCTCACCCAAAGGCTGGACCGGACCGCAGATCGTCGACGGCAAGCAGATCGAGGGCACGTTCCGCTCGCATCAGGTACCGCTGTCCGACCCCGCCGGGATTCCCGAGCATCTGCAACTGTTGACGCAGTGGCTGCGCAGCTACCGCCCGGAGCAGCTGTTCGACGAGCGCGGGCGCTTGCGTGCCGAGCTCGCACAGCTTGCACCGATGGGCTTGCGTCGCATGGGGGCCAATCCGCACGCCAACGGTGGCCTACTGCTGCGGGATCTGCGCATGCCGGAATTTCGCGACTACGCGGTCGACGTACCTCAACCCGGTACTCCGGGCATCGGCGATACCCACGTGCTCGGCCGGTTCCTGCGCGATGTTGTTGAGCTCAACGCCGAGCAGCGCAATTTTCGCCTGTTTGGCCCGGATGAGACGGTATCGAACGGTCTGGAGGAGGTCTTTGCCGCCACGCCGCGTCAATGGGAGGCGCCGATCGAACCGACTGACGAGTTCCTGGCGCCCGCCGGCCGGGTGATGGAAGTGCTCAGCGAGCATCAATGCGAAGGTTGGCTCGAGGGTTATCTGCTCACGGGCCGGCACGGACTGTTCAACTGCTATGAGGCTTTCATCCATATCGTCGACTCGATGTTCAATCAGCACGCCAAATGGCTGAAAGTCACCGCCGGCTTGCCGTGGCGGCGCAAAGTCGCCTCGCTCAACTATCTGTTGTCGTCGCACGTGTGGCGTCAGGATCACAACGGCTTCACCCACCAGGACCCCGGCTTCATCGACCACGTCGTGAATAAGAAGGCCGAGGTGGTACGCGTGTATCTACCGCCGGACGCGAACTGCCTGCTGTCCGTCATGGACCACTGCCTGCGGAGCCGCCACTACGTCAACGTCATCATCGCCGGCAAGCACCCGGCGCCGCAGTGGCTGTCGATGGAGGCAGCCGTGCAGCACTGCACCGAGGGAGTCGGTATCTGGGCATGGGCGAGCAATGAGCAGGAGGGCGAGCCGGATGTGGTGATGGCCTGCTGCGGCGATGTGCCGACGCTCGAGACTCTGGCGGCCGTCTCCTTGATGCGTGTACACCTGCCGCAGTTGAGGATTCGCGTCGTCAACGTCGTTGATCTGATGAAGCTGCAGCCGGCCTCCGAGCATCCGCATGGATTGAGCGACCGTGACTTCGATCAGATCTTCACCCGTGATAAGCCGGTGATTTTCGCCTTCCACGCCTATCCGTGGCTGATTCACCGCCTGACCTATCGCCGCACCAACCACGACAACATCCACGTGCGGGGTTATAAGGAGGAAGGCACCATCACCACGCCGTTCGACATGACCGTGTTGAACGATCTCGACCGCTTTCACCTGGTAATGGACGTGATCGATCGACTGCCGCAGCTCGGCAACCGCGCCATCTACCTGAAGGAGCAGCTCAAGGCGAAATTGATCCAGCACCGCGAATACATCACCCGCCACGGCCAGGATATGCCGGAGATCCGGGAGTGGAAGTGGGGCACGAGTACGCTGGCCTCATGAGCCGCGAAAGCCTCACGGGCCGCGAAATAACTCGTTCAACTCCTGCGTGCTCGGTGCCGGCGAGAGTGCGTCGAAACTGCCCTGCTCGGCGAGCGCACGCGCGGCCCGCGCGAACGCACCCCAGGCGACCCGCGCCAGCGCTCCGCCCACGCTGATGCGCCGAACTCCGAGGCTCGCGAGCTCTGCGACCGTGCGGCCGCCCGCGCTGCTCACGAGGACGTTGACCGGTTTGGGCGCCACCGCCGCCACGACGGCTGCGATCTGCTCGGGCGTCCGCAATCCGGGCGCATACAGGCAGTCGGCCCCGGCCTCGGCGTAGGCTCGCAGCCGCGTGAGAGTCTGTTCCAGGTCCGGCACACCCACGATGAAGCACTCGGCGCGCCCAACCAGCAGCGTGGCGGGATCGCTCTGGTCGATGGCACGGCGCGCCGCGCGCAAGCGCTCCACCGCGGTGGCTAGCGGATAGAGCGGCGCGGTCGCATCGCCGGTCGAATCCTCGATTGACAGTCCGGCTACCCCGGCCGCCACCGCGGCGCGCACGTTGGCCTCTAGGCCCGCGATATCGCGCGCATAGCCGCCCTCAAAATCGGCATTGATGGGCACATCGGTCGCGGCAACCATCGCCTGCAGGTGCGCGCGCACCATCTCGAAGCTCGCCTTACCGTCGGCAAGACCCTGCGACCACGCGAACCCCGAACTGGTCGTCGCCAGTGCTTTGAAGCCGAGGCCCTGCAGATAGCGGGCGGTGCCAGGATCCCAGGGATTGGGAATCACGAAGCAGCCGCTCTCGTGCAGCCGCCGGAAACGCTGACGCTTCTCGGCGATGCTCGGGTGCGGCGTCTCCGTCGACGAAGCGCTCATGCTCACGTCTCTCGGCCTGGCGCGATCCGCTCAGCGCGGTGCGGTCGTGGTCGGCGGCGGCGTGAACGTTCCGGGCGGCCGCGGCGGAGCCGGGGTCGGCGTTATCTCGAGCAGCTCAATCTGGAAATCGAGCGTGGCGCCCGGTGGAATGACCGGTGGAGAGCCGCGGTCCCCATACGCGAGCTCCGCCGGACAGACGACTCGGGCCTTGCCGCCGACCTTCATCAACTGCAGGGCCTCCCTCCAGCACGGGATGATCCCGCGCAGGGGAAAGCTCGCGGGTTGACCGCGCTTATAGGAGCTATCGAACACAGTGCCATTGGTGAGCTTGCCGGTGTACTGGACCTTGACGCTGTCGCTGACGGCGGGTGCAGGCCCGGTTCCTTCCACCGACGGCACATACACCAGGCCACTCGGTGTTTTGTGCGCCCCAGGCAGCGCCGCCACCTTCGCGACATAGTCCGCTCCCAGCTGTTTCTGACGCTGCGCGAGCGCCTGCTGACGCGAGGCCTGCAGGGCCCGGAGCTGCGGAATATAGGCTTGCACGTCCACGTGCGCGCGGTCATGGTAGCCGTCGCTCAAGCCGGCGACCACGTGCTTGAATTCCTGCTCGGTGAGCCCGAAGCTCTCGAGGTTGCGACTCAGCAGCACGCCGAGCGCATACAGGCTCTCGTCCACGCTCGGCTGCGCTGCGCTCGGAGCTTTGGCCGGCGGTGCGCTCGAAGGGGCTGCCGGCTGGTTGGCGGCGGCGGCCGCGTGAGTCAGCTGGGCCGCAGCAATCAATCCCACGCCAGCGAGAATCAGCAACCAACGGCACATCCTCTTCATCACGCCTCCTGCCTTGCAAACAGATCGCATTGAACAATGCCACGGGGAGATAAGGCGCGCAGTATAACTGGGTGCGGCAGAACCTCGTGAGTCCGGTGCGCGTCGTTACGCGCCGTCACGCGCCGTTACGCGCCGTAGTCACCACGACCGGATGGATAGGCCTGCTCCCAGTGGCGACCATCCACGGGCTCCACGGCCATCCCTTCGACCGTGCCCGGATCCAGACAGCGTACGTTCACGCTGAAACCGTCGGGATGAGAGCGCGGCACATAGAACGATTTGACGCCGCAGGTGGCGCAGAACAGGTGCTTGGCCGTGTGGGTATTAAAGGTATAGCAGCTGAGCGCCTCCCCGCCTGACAGCAGCTTGAAGCGCTCGGCCGGGACGATCAGATGCAGATACCCGGCCTTGCCGCAGATCGAGCAATTGCACTCATACACCTGCAGCCGCGCCGGCGCGAGCACCTCGAAGCGCACGCGCCCGCAATGACATCCGCCGCTGTGTCTGATCATGACCGCCTCGGCGATCATAGCAGCGCAGCGGCCGATTGCTCAGCCGCTGCGCACCCTCAACCCGGCCCGCGCCTGAGCGCGCGCCGCCCTCAGCCGCCCTGCACCTCGATCTTGCGGGGACGCAGCTCGGCGCGTTTCGGAATCTTCACTCTCAGGACTCCGTCCTTCAGTTGCGCCTGGATCTGCTCAGAGTCGAGCTCCCGACCCAGTACGAAGTTACGCCGGTAAATCGTCGAGCGCACGTCGGCGTACAGCGCCTCGGCTTGCTCCGGCAAATCGAAGCGGATGTTGCCTTCGAGTACGAGTGTCTCCCCGTCGACGCGCACCGTGAGGCGATCCTTGGACACACCGGGCATATCGGCCTCGAGGACGATTCCCTCGCCGTCTTCGTAGATATCCACCGGCGCCCGGATCACAGACTCGACCGCGCGATGGTGCGTCGACGTCGGCGCCGCCGAATGGCTATCCCGCTGAGTCACAGCGGCATTACTGGCATTCATGATGGTTCCCTCCTGCCGTCAATGGATTTCGATCTGGCGCGGGCGCGCGGCCTCGCGCCGGTGCAACGTGATCTGCACGATGCCGTCGCGATAGGTCGCTTCGACACGCTGCGGATCGACGTCGTCCTTCAGGCTGACGGCTCGGTGGAACCGCCCTCCGACGCGCTCCTGGCGGTAGTAGGTCGCATTCCCCTGGTGGGGAATCTGTCGCTCGCCCTCGATCGTCAATAGGTTCTGCTGAATGGACACACTCAGCTGCTTCGGGTCGAGGCCCGGGGCGAACAGATACACCTGTACGTCCGCAGGCGTCTGCACCACGTTGATGGCCGGGAAGGCCCCGCGCGGTAACGAGCGGATCCCCGACGAGGACGCGAGTCCATCACCCACGACCTCCTCCAGCTCCTGATGCAGGCGCCAGAACTCATCAAGCAGCGAGGTCTGAAAGCTGGTCAGACTGCTGAACATGTAATACCTCCGTTTGGTTCGCAATCAAAGCGACTCCGTTGCCACCTAGGTAGGGGCGCCGGGCGCAACTTCAAGAGCCCGCCGTGATCCAGCGCTCACTCCGATGACTGCCTCGCCGTTGCCCTCACACAGGCAGCGCTACCCTCATGGGTGGACGTAGCGCCGCGATGCGTCAAAGTGGCCTCACGTCGCGGTGGGAGCGCGACCACAACGACGTGCGGCGCGGCGGCGATGGCGAGCCACCGGCCACACTCCGAGCATCCCGCCATGCGCGCCCCGACGGGCGAATTCGCGGTCCGGATCGTGGTGGCGGTGGCGCTGGTCGCTCTCGCGGCACTGCTGTGGCGGCTCGTGGTCGTCGTGGTACCGATCTTCGCCGGCATGACGCTGGCGGTGATCCTGCGCTCCGTGACTCGCCTCGTGATGCGCCTGACGCCGCTGCGCGCGGTGCCGGCATTGCTGGCGGCGATGCTCGCGCTGCTGGTGCTGCTGGGCCTGATCGGGTTGCTCATCGGCTCGCTCGCAGCCAAACAGTTCGGGCAGCTCGCCACGACGCTGCCTATCGCGTGGGAGCATCTGGTCGCCCGCGTCGAACACACGGCGGCGGGCAGAATGATCGTGTCCACGCTGCTGAGCGAATCGTCTGCAGGTCAGTGGCTGCCGCGCATTCAGGCAGCGGCAACCATCACCTTCGGCGCGCTGATCGATGCGGTCCTGATCATCTTCACGGGCGTGTTCCTCGCGGCCGACCCCGAGCTTTACAAGCGCGGCTTTCTACTGCTGATCCCGCGACGCGGTCGCCCAGCCACCGGGCGCGCCATCGACGCCGCCAGCAGCGCGCTGAGCCATTGGCTGAAGGGCGTGCTGGTGCTGATGCTGAGCGTCGGCGTGATCATCGGATTGGGGCTGTGGCTCCTCGGCATCCCGCTCGCTCTCACGCTCGGGATGCTCTCCGGACTGATGGAATTCGTCCCTTACGTCGGCCCGGCGTTCGCGGCGCTACCGGCGGTGCTGGTGGCTTTTTCCCTCGGGCCGATCCATGCCGCCGAGGTGATCGCGCTGTACGTCGGCGTCCATTTGATCGAAGGCAATCTGCTCGTGCCCCTCATCCAGCGCTGGGCGGTCAAGTTGCCACCCGCACTCGGGATCGTCGCCGTGGTGATATTCGGTCAGTTGTTCGGCCTGATCGGGATCATCTTCGCGACGCCGATGACGGTCGTGGCGATCACGCTGATCGACACGCTGTACGTTCGGACGGCCGAATCCGACACAGGTTGACGTCGCCGCGACCGCCCTGGTGCCCTGGGCGTCGCCAAAAGCATGCAGGTATCGTTGTGCGGCTCAAAGTGATACACCGCTCGCGCTCACCCGCGGATCAACGGTGAGCCAGGGGTCCGGACTGCCCAGCAATGTTAGGGAGCAATGCTTAACAGCCCTGCATCGTCGTTGCCACCCCGGGCCGCGCACCGCTTCCGTTGCGCGGAGCTGATGGAATACTCCGAGCAGCATCTCGCCAAGACCGCCCAGTTCGGACCGGGAGCCGATGCGATGTTCGCCACACGGCTGCTGCAAGACGTATCGCTCTATCAAACCTGGGCGCACTCGCATGAACTACTGATGCGCAGCGTGACGGCCTCGGCGAGTCGCACGCGCCAGGCGTTGCAGCTCAAGCGAGTCACGTTTCTGACCCTGCACCGCAAGGCACCGTTTGAATATCTGCGCGATCGCCGCGTGACCGGACTGCCGCGCCGCATACTGGTGCGAGAGCTGTTCGGAGCACAGGATTACACCCGCTGCATCTTGCGCGAGCACGTCGCGTTCCTGACCGCAGCCTGCAGCTTCATCTGCGCCGATTCACTGTGCGAGCAACGGCTGCACGATCAGGCCTTCTGCCGTGCCATGGAGCACTACTACGACGCGTACACCGAATACTATCGCGCCTTTTGTGACTCGCTATTGGCGGCGCAGATGGGCGAGCTCGCGCCGCTGCAGCCGCTGCTGCCCTACCTGCGCTACCGGCTCAAGATCATTCGCGAGCACATGCTCGCCGGCGCCCCGCAACAGAGCGAATTCACCGAGCTTCAGGCGCTGTATGCGGCGAGCGGCGACACGCAGAAGCTGCGTACGTTGCGGCAGGAATGATCGAAGTGCCGCCTGATAGCAAGGATCACCAGTACTGCTCAGCCGGCCGAACCTCTACCGCGCCGCCCAGCCTGGCCGCCGGGATCCGCGCGGCCAGTTGCACCGCATCCTCGATGCTCTCGGCCTCCAGCACCAGGAAACCGCCGACTCCCTCGGACAGGTGAGTTCCGTTCCTGACCTGGGGCTTTTCGCCGCGCACCTGTACCGTCCTCGCCGCGCTCGGTAGCCCGAGCGGAAGCCCGGGCGTAACCCCCGGCGCCTCGCCGATCGACGCGTAGTCGGCGTAAATGGTCTTCTGCTGCGCTTCCGGCAGCGCCTTCCAAGCCTCCGAGCCAGGCAGGGGTGTGCTCCCCTGATAGATCAGCAATACGAATTTCATAAAGCACCTCCTCTCACTCCTACGACGGGTCGCGAGGCAGGAATGTGACGGTCAGCGCCCCGTCTGGCTCGCACGATGTGCGAGCGTGGGCGGAGCCGGTCCGCCCGTTGCCCAGTCGAGCAGTTCAACGACGTGCACCACCGGGACCGAAGCGCGCTGCCCGATCTGCACGGCGCAGCCGATGTTGCCGGTGGCGATGACATCAGCGCGCGTGCGCTCGAGGTTGGCAACCTTGCGTTCGGCAAGTCGGGCGGCAATCCGCGGTTGCAGCAGGTTGTAGGTGCCGGCCGATCCGCAGCAGATGTGCGCTTCGGCGGGCGTGCGCACTTGATAGCCTGCCGCTTCCAGCAGGCGTTGAGCTCCGCCTGCGGCCTGCTGTCCGTGCTGCAGCGAACAGGCCGCGTGGTACGCGACCGTCAGTCCGCGCCCCTGCCCCGCCGGCAGTGGCGTGTCGGCGAGCAGCTCGCTCACGTCCTTGGCCAGCGCCGACACCCGCGCGGCGCGGCGCGCATAAGCGCTGTCCTCGCGCAGCAGAAAGCCGTAGTTCTTGATGTGGGTGCCGCAGCCGGATGCCGTGATGACGATCGCATCCAGGCCGTGACGCTCGAGTTCGCGCGTCCAAACATCGACGTTGCGCCGTACGGCCGCGAGGGTGCCCTGCTCCCTCCCCATGTGGTGCACCAGCGCGCCACAGCAGACCTCTCCCGAGGCAAACGTCACGTCATAGCCCGAGCGGTTCAGCAGCCGCACCGTAGCGGCGCGGATCTCGGGTCTCAATACCGGCTCGACGCACCCCTGCAGGACGGCAACGCGGCCACGGCGGTGAGCCGGCGCTGTGGATGGGGCGAGCGAGGCGGGTGCCGCCACCGCCCGGCTTGGCGCCAGGCTCAGCAGGGCGACTACGGGCTTGAGCAGCGCGAGTTTGTTCAGCAGTGGAGTCGCCGGTCGTGCCAGCCGCGCCAGCGCGAGCGCCCAGCGGAAACGGTGCGGATGCGGCAGCACGAAGGCGAGCAGGCCGCGGAGCAGCCGCTGGCTCAGTGGACGCGTGCAACGGCGCTCGATATAGCCTCGGGCGTGATCAATCAGATGCATGTAATTCACGCCCGACGGACAGGTGGTCATGCAGGCGAGGCACGACAGGCAGCGATCGATGTGCTCGACCACCTTGGGTGTCGGGACCCGATCGTTCTCGAGCATGTCCTTGATGAGATAGATGCGACCGCGCGGGCTGTCGAGCTCATCGCCCAGGAGCAGGTAGGTGGGGCAGGTCGCAAGGCAGAATCCGCAATGCACGCACTTGCGGATCACGGCCTCGGACGTGGCCGTGGCCGCGTCGGCGAGCTGCCCGGACGAGAAGTGAGTCTGCATGCGTCAGTCCAGAAATCGGCCGGTCTCGAATACTCCGGCCGGATCGAACGCACGTCTGATGCGCGCTTCCAGAGCGCTCACGACGCGGCTGCGAGGGTGCAGGGCCGGGACGGCGTTGCGCAACTCCCTCGGGGCCCGCACCAGGGTGGCGTGTCCACCCGCGGCCGCGGCGGTCGCGCGAATCTGCTCGGCGTGCGCCTGGAGCCTGACCCAGATGAGACCGCCGGCCCAGTCAAACAGCCACTGAGCTCCGAGTGGCTCCAGCACCTGGACCACCGTGGGAGCGCGAGAGGGCGGAACGTGGATCCGCCAGATGGAACCTTCCGGGCCTAACGGGGCGACCTGTCGTACCGCGCCCCAGAGGGTATCGGCCTCGGTCTGCGGGACACGGTGCAGCGCCCCGTGCGGGCGCAACCACTCAGCCATTTTGGCGCATCGGGCTACCACCGAGCGCTCAAACCCAGGCAACCGAAACAGTGTCAGGGCCGGGCCAGCGCGCAACGCCGCCGGCAGATGTGCCGCGGCCGACACTTCCGCGGAGCTCCCCATCGCACGCGTCATCGCTGCGACCGCCTCGGATGCACCCAATCCTTCCAGCGCCATCGTCGCCGTGGCCTGGGGGCGGGGACAGACCCGCAGCGTCAGTTCCGTCATGGCTGCCAGGCGGCCCCAGCTTGCAGCCATCAATTTGGGCAGGTCATAGCCCGTGACGTTCTTGATCACCCTGCCGCCGGCCACGAATACTTCGGCGCGCCCCGAGACTGCCGTGAATCCCAGCAGGTGGTCGCGTGCCGAGCCTCGCGCCAGACGATCCGGCCCGGCGACACCAGCGGCAATTACCCCTCCGATCGTGGCCACGCCGGGCGGCCGTGAGAACAGTGGACCATGATCCCAAGGCTCAAACGCCAGCGACTGATTCTCGCCCGTGACGAGCGCCTCGATCTGCGTCAGCGGGGTGCCGGGCTTTACGGTGAGTACCAGCTCGGCAGGATCGTAATCGACTACGCCACAGAAGCCTCGCAAGTCGAGCAGCGTGACCGCGCGCTCGGCGCCGATGTCCGCCTTGCTGCCGCCGGCGCGAATCTCGAGCTTTGCGCCCGCGGCGACCGCGCCGCCGATCGCGTCACGCAGCTCCGAGGTGCTGGTGGGAGCCAGCGTCGTCATCAGAAACGCGGCAGATCGGGGTAACGCGACTCACCGTGATGGACGTGCATCCGGCCGAGCTCGGCACAGCGGTGCAGCGTCGGAAAGACTTTGCCTGGGTTCAGCAGCAAATCCGGGTCAAACGCGCACTTGAGCCGCTGCTGGTGCGCCAGGTCGGTGGCGTTGAACATCTCGGGCATCAGATCGCGCTTCTCGACCCCAACCCCGTGCTCGCCCGTGAGCACGCCGCCGACTTCCACACACAGCCGCAGGATATCTCTACCGAAGGCCTCAGCGCGCTCGAGCTGCCCGGGCTGATTCGCATCATAAAGAATGAGCGGGTGCAGATTGCCGTCGCCGGCATGAAAGACGTTAGCGATACCGAGGCCGTAGCGGACCGCGAGCTCCTCCATACGGTGCAGGACCTGCGCCAGCCGGCGACGGGGAATGGTGCCATCCATGCAGTAGTAGTCGGGCGCGATCCGACCGACCGCCGGAAAGGCGGCCTTGCGTCCAGCCCAGAAACCCAAGCGCTCCTGCTCATTGCTGGACAGGCGTAACGTGATCGCCCGATTGCTGCGCGCAATATCCGCGATGCGCTCGATCAGCTCATCGCACTCGGCCGCGGCACCATCGACCTCGACGATCAGCAGCGCCTCGACCTCGAGTGGGTAGCCGACGTGCACGAAGGCCTCGGCTGCGTGAATGGCCTTTTTGTCCATCATCTCCATGCCCGCAGGAATGATGCCCGCGGCAATCACGTCCGCCACGCACTGACCCGCGCTCTCGACGCTCGGAAACCCGATCAGCGCCGCTCGCGCGCCCTCGGGCCTGGGAAGGATCCGCACCGTCACCTCGGTAACCACGCCGAGCAGGCCCTCCGATCCCACTACGACGCCGAGCAGATCGAGACCGGCCGGGTCGAGCTGCCGCCCACCGAGACGCATGATCTCGCCGTCCATCAGGACGAGCTCGATACCGAGCACATTGTGGGTCGTCAGGCCATATTTGAGGCAGTGCACGCCACCGGAATTTTCCGCCACGTTGCCACCGATCGAGCAGGCGATCTGGCTCGATGGATCGGGCGCGTAATAAAAGCCTGCTTCCTCCACCGCCTGCGTGATCGCGAGATTGGTGACGCCGGGCTGCACGACGGCCACTCGATCGGCATAGCTGATGTCGAGAATGCGGTTGAACCGCGCCATCCCGAGCAGCACCGCATCGGCCAGCGGCAACGCGCCGCCGGATAGAGAGGTACCAGAGCCCCGCGGCACTACCTTCACACCCTGACCGTCACACCACGCCAGCACCGCTGATACCTGCTGGACCGTTTCCGGCAGCACCACGACCATGGGTGGCTGGCGATAAGCCGTCAGAGCATCCGATTCATAGGGGCGTAGCGCCGCGCTCTCGCTGATCACCGCATCGGCGGCTACCAATCGCTCCAGTGCGGCAATGATCTCACTTCGGCGCGCGAGCACCGCTTGATCCGGTGGCGGCATTTTTAACGACATCGGACCGCTCCGCGTGATCTACGGTGCCGGTTTTCGAATGTCAAAGCACATCGCACGGCGATGAAGCGGCGCGATGGTCTGCGTTCCAGGCAGTGCCTCTTGGATTGCCTCGAACAGAGGCTCTACTCCAAGGTCGACGAAGGCGCCGAAGATCTCATCGTGATGCGCCGGCAGAAAAATGCGTGGCCTGAATACTTTAACCAGATCCAAGGTATACGGGATCTGCGTTTCAGCGACTGGGTGCCCCTGGTAGGCGATGATGGCGATATCCGCCGGTCCGAGCTTGTCGGCAAGGGCGCGGTCGCCGGCCGTGACGGGACCGGCGCTATCGAGCCAAACGAGCTTGAAGCCGGTGTCAAACGTGAAGGCGTAGGCGATCGTTCCCTGTGTGATCACTTCGGGCGCGAAGCTGCCTTCAGCTCGAATTTTCTTCTCCGCCGCGAGATCGTCGGACGTTTCGGGCCGGGCGTCGAGATCAAACAGCTTGCCCAGCTGTCGGAGCACCTCGGGATTCAGGCTCGAGTGGCGCGCAAGCGCCGTGTCGACCGTCATTCCCGGGAATCTCACGGTATCGCCGTCCTTGACGACATGGCCAAGCCCAGACGGCAGACCCAGACTGCGAGCGGTGTCGATCGTGATCTGCGCCCCATAGACTGGGATCCGCATCCGCTGCGCGATCGGCACGGCGTCTGACATGTGGTCGAAGTGCGCGTGCCCGATGAAGATGGCAGCGGCGCGCTGCACCTGCGACGGCACTACGCCGGTCGGCCGGTTTCGAGGTCCGCGATCGAAGTACGCATCCAGCAGATAAACCTGCCCGTGGTAGACCAGTTCGTAATTTGCCGTCGACAGCCAGCGCAGCATGATGAGGTTTCTGTCCGTCGGCATCGGACCTCCCATCATCGCAGGGACCAGGCCGGTACAGCCGACCTCGGCCACCGTCTGCGCTGCGTGAGCTGTAAATGACGCCATCAGTGCCGGGCCAACCATCAGTGCCAGGCCAACTAGAGACCCGGATAACCGGCGAGAGCTCATAGGGGATCCTCCGATCGACTCAAAGCCTTTGGCTTGTTCTAGTAACGGCCCATCATAATGGGTAGTCGATTTCGGCACGCGCGCTTCGTCGTAGCCAGGTCAGAGCACCAGAAACTGCACCGCACCAAGGAGAAGGAGACGTCGAATGAGTACGAGCAACACCTATCTCGCCGTGTTCCTGGGGAGCAAGACCAGTCCACGCCGTACCGCCTGGGACGCCTTACCGCAGGGCGACCGGCGGGCGAAGGAGCAGCAAGGCATGAAGGCCTGGAAGGACTGGGTCCAGAAACATCAGGCCGTCATCGTCGCCATGGGCGGTCCGCTGGGGAAGACGAAGCAGGTCACGCAACGTGGCATCGAGGACGTCAGCAATGACATGGGGGCGTTCATGGTGGTGCGTGCCGATTCGCACCAGGCCGCGGCGAAGCTGTTTGACCAGCATCCGCACTTCACCCTCTTTCCGGGCGAGGCCGTCGAGATCATGCCCGTGTTGCCGATACCGGGCGCGTAGGAGACCCCGCCATGCCCAACACCGTGCGACTGCATCGAGTCTTGACCACGAGACCGGACAAGGTCTATCGCGCATTCATCGAGCCTGACGCGATCGCCAAGTGGCTGCCACCGAACGGCTTCACCTGCACGGTGCACCAGCTCGAGCCGCGAGAGGGCGGCAGCCATCGCATGTCCTTTCGCAATTTCACTACCGGACACGGCCACTCGTTCGGCGGGAAATACCTTGAGCTCGTACCCGGCGAGCGCTTACGCTACACGGACAGGTTCGACGATCCGAATCTGCCTGGTGAGATGCGTGTTACCGTGACGTTGAAGAAGGTCGCGGTCGGCACGGAAGTCGACATCGTCCAGGAAGGCCTCCCGGATAGCCTTCCGCTCGAAGCGTGTTACCTGGGCTGGCAGGAGTCGCTGCGCAACTTGGCCAGACTGGTTGAGCCCGAAATCCCTCAATAGGATGCATGGATCCATGGATGCCACATCGACCGACACGCTCTCCGTCGTTGTCGAGCGCGAGACGCCGTTTCCGCCGGAAAAGGTCTGGCGCGCGCTGACGCAGCCACCCCTGATCGAGCAGTGGCTGATGAAAAACGATTTCCAGCCGGTCGTCGGCCACGGTTTCACCCTACGCGCAGACTGGGGCGCCGTCGACGGTCGAGTGCTCGAAGTCGCGCCGAACAAGACGTTGTCATACACGTGGGCCGCCTTTGGTCTCCACAGCGTGGTCAGTTGGACTCTCTCCCCCACCAGTACCGGCACCCGACTGCGCATGGAGCAGTCGGGTTTCCCCCGGGATCAGCCGCAGTACTACCAGGGCGCCCAGGGCGGCTGGCGACACTTCTTTGCAGCGCTGGAGCAGGTATTGGCGCGGATCAACTGAAGCCGCGAAGCTGATTGGGCGCTGATCCGCTGATCCCGATCGTCTCTGCCTCGTCGGCCCGCGTCAATGCCGACACAGTTGCGCCGCGGGAACCGGGCGCTCTAGATTGGCACCGTGACTGCGATTCGTAATGTGATCTTCGACCTCGGGGGAGTACTGCTGGAGTGGGCGCCCCAACGCATACTCGAGCGGTTCTACGACGACACCGACTCCCGCTCGCGGATGCACGCCGAGCTTTTTCGCCACCCGGACTGGCGCGCCTTCAATCGCGGAGGTATCTCCGAGGACGAGCTGCTGAGCGCTCTTACCGATCGCACCGGTAGGCCGCCTGAGGAGCTGGCGCGATTTCTCGATGCGATCCGTAGCTCACTGGTCGCAAAGGAGGATACGGTCGCCCTGCTGCACAAGTTGCACGCCCGCGGCATCCCGCTCTACTGCCTGTCGGACATGCCGGTTCCCATGTTTGCATTCGTTCGCGATCGTTACGCTTTCTTCGACACCTTCGGCGGAATCGTCGTGTCCGGCTACGTCAAGCTGATGAAACCCGAGCGCGCGATATTCGAGCACCTGCTGGCGCGTTTCGGGTTGAACGCCGGCGAGACCCTGTTTATCGACGATCACTTGCCCAATGTGGAAGGCGCGCGCAGCGTCGGCCTGCAAGCCATCCAATTCGTGGATGCGGCCGAGTGCGAGCGCGCCCTGACGCAATACCTCGCGAGCGCACCGCCATGAGTCACGTCGGTGCGCGCTACGATTTCCAGCACAAGGCCCGCGACTATCAACAGCTCGCGAACGAGCTCGCCGGTCTGCTTGCGGGCGAGCGGGATTGCATCGCCAATGCGGCCAACACCGCCTCCTGCATCTACAACGCCGTACCGGGGCTCAACTGGGCGGGTTTCTATTTCCGCCAAGGCGGCGAGCTCGTTCTGGGCCCATTCCAGGGCAGGCCGGCCTGCGTACGCATCGCGCTCGGTGCCGGCGTGTGCGGACGGGCGGGTGCCGAGCGTAGGACGATCGTGGTGCCCGACGTAGCACAGTTTCCCGGCCACATCGCCTGTGATGTGGCCTCGCGCTCGGAGATCGTGATTCCACTGCTTCGCGGCACGGAGCTCGTTGGGGTGCTGGATATCGATAGCCCGGATGTCGACCGCTTCGACGCGGACGATCGCGTCGGCCTCGAGCGCCTCGCCGCGCTGTTCCTGTCGAGCCTCGCGGGCGGCGACGACTGACGCCAACTGACGCAACTGACGCAACTGACGCCGCCGACGCCAACTAACGCCTCGGATCGATACCGCCCCGTGGAGTCCCATGATCGCCGCGCGATAGTGGATTAAGCTATCGCACCGACCTGCGCGCAGCGACCTCTCGACGAGGCGACCGGGACGCGCAGGAGCTGTCACGAGCCAGTGCCAATCGAGGAGTCGAGCGTGCCATCCGCTGTTCCGCAATCGGTCGTCGCCCGACTCACGCGGTCCGCCATCTTTCTGGTGGTGACGGTCAATGCCGGGACGGCCAATGAAGCCGCCGTGCGCTCCTTATGTGCCGATCTCGCGGCGCTGGTGCGCGCGGTGGGCTTTCGTGCTCTCGAGGGGCAGCTGTCATGCGTCATGGCCTTTGGCTCCCACGCCTGGGACCGACTGTTCGGGTCACCGCGACCGAAGGAGCTACACCCGTTCCGTGAGATTCACGGCCGTCATCACGCGATCGGGACACCGGGCGACGTCCTGTTTCATATCCGCGCGGCTCGCATGGACCTGTGTTTTGAATTGGCGACACAGATCATGTCGCGGCTCGGCGGTGCCGTCGCGGCAACGGACGAAGTACACGGGTTCAACTACTTCGACGATCGTGATCTGATCGGCTTCGTCGACGGCACGGAGAACCCGGTCGACCAGGCCGCCGTCAACGCCACCATCATCGCCGCAGAGGATGCGGACTTCGCGGGTGGAAGTTACGTCATCGTGCAGAAATACCTGCATGACCTGGCGCGGTGGAATGAGCTGCCGGTCGCCGAGCAGGAAGGCATCATAGGTCGAACCAAGCTGTCCGACATCGAGCTGGACGATGCGGTGAAACCGACCTCGGCCCACAATGCGCTGACGACCATCATCGAGGACGGTGAGCAACTGGAGATTGTGCGTGACAATATGTCGTTCGGCGATGTCGGCAAGGGCGAGTTCGGCACGTATTTCATCGGCTATGCCCGCTCCCCGCGCCGCATCGAGCAAATGCTCGAGAACATGTTTGTCGGCCGCCCCCCGGGTAACTATGACCGGCTGCTGGATTTCAGCCGCGCCGTGACCGGTACGTTGTTCTTTGTGCCGTCGGCCACCTTCCTCGAGGACGTGGCTGCAGGGCAAGCGCCCGCATCGGCCGTGGCTCCGACAGCGCCAGAGCCTGCGCCGGAGGTCAAATCGAACTTGCGAGCGTCACCGGCGGATGGCTCGCTCGGTATCGGTTCTCTGAAAAGGACAGAACATGAATAATCTGCACCGCGAGCTCGCGCCTATCTCCGAGCAGGCTTGGATTCAAATCGAACAGGAGGCGTCGCGCACACTCAAGCGGCATTTGGCCGCGCGACGAGTCGTGGACGTGGTGGGGCCGAAAGGCACTGAGCTCGCGGCGGTCGGCACCGGTCACCTCTACCAGATCCAACCGCTCGGCGACGGCATCCAGACGGCCCAGCGCGAGGCGAAGGCGCTGGTCGAACTGCGCGTGGCGTTCGAGCTCGCCCGCGAAGCCATCGACGACGTAGAACGCGGCGCGACCGACTCGAATTGGGCACCCGTGAAGGAAGCGGCGCGCAAGATCGCTTTTGCCGAGGACCGCTCGGTGTTCGACGGACATGCGGCGGCAGGAATCGAAGGCATCCGTCAGGGAAGCAGCAATCCGCCCTTGACGTTCCCCGCCGGGGTGAAGGGCTATCCCGATACGGTCGCGCAGGCGGTCAGCCGGTTACGTCTCGCCGGAGTGAACGGCCCGTATGCCCTGTTGCTGGGTGCAGACGCGTACACGGCCGTCAGCGGCGGTAGCGACCAGGGGTATCCGGTTCTCCGGCACCTTCAGCGCCTCGTCGACGGTGAGATCGTCTGGGCCCCGGCCATGGAAGGGGGTCTGGTGGTCACCACCCGCGGCGGAGATTTCGAGCTCGATCTGGGGCAGGACATCTCCATCGGTTACCTGAGCCATTCGAGGTCGACCGTCGAGCTGTATCTGCAGGAGACATTTACTTTCCGGCTGCTGACGACTGAAGCCGCCGTGTCCCTCACGCCCGGCAAGAGGTAAACATCCAACCCATAACCCATCACGCTTCGAAGGAAGATCCTCAATACGAAATCAAAAGCGCGCCCACACCGACCACATCGCTGCTCACAAAGGCGGTGCGCCTAAACGCACAGCCGGGGAACTCTGCTATGGAAGAATTCAACCTGAGCCGTCGAGGACTGCTCCTCGGAGCGGCGGGCTTCGCTGCCGACGCTGCATTCGCCGACCCCGGCACAAGTCGCCCCGCCGCAGAATCTGCAATCACCGCAGCGGACGCGGGCGCGCGTGCGGCCCCACGTCGAATCATCATCGACACCGACCCAGGGGTCGACGATGCGCTCGCGATCTTCCTTGCCCTGCGGTCGCCTGAAGTGAAGGTCGAAGCAATCACTCCTGTCGCGGGTAACGTCCCGCTCGATTTCACTCTGCCGAACGCGCTCAGGCTGCTGGAGATCGCGGGCCGTACCGATATTCCGGTGGCCGCCGGTGCCAGCCGACCCCTCAAGAGGCGGCTCGTGACGGCAGCCCACGTGCACGGCAACAATGGACTGGGCGGCGTCGAATTCCCTCTGCCGAAGGTGAAACCGGTGGCCGAAACGGCCCCACAACTCATTCGTCGTCTGGTGCGCGCATCCCCGGGTGAGCTCTCGATCATCGCCATCGGTCCCCTCACCAATCTGGCGCTCGCCTTTCGCGCCGACCCGCAACTGCCGTCTCAGATTCGCAGCATCCACATCATGGGCGGCTCCCTGTCAGGCGGCAATATCACACCGGCGGCCGAATTTAATTCCTACGTCGACCCCGAGGCAGCACAGATCGTGTACCGCTCCGGCGCGCGCATCACGATGATTGGCCTTGATGTGACACGCAAGGTAGTTTTGAGCGAGGCACAGGTGGGCATGCTGGAGTCCAGCGCAGATCCGGTGGGACACGCTGCCGGGCGCATCATGCGCGCCACGCTCGCACAGATCCGCCGATCAGGCCTCGAGGGAGGGCAACTACTGGTACATGACCCCTTGGCCCTCGGGTCCTTCATCGAGCCCTCATTCGTGCGGCTGCAGGACCTGCACATCGAAATAGAGACCACGGGAGAGCTGACTGCCGGCGAAACCGTCGGCTATCGCAAGGCGCCCATACGGCGCTCGGCGCCCTGGGTGGACGCGCCCGACGCGGCTGCCGAGCTCCCCTTCCTAGCCAACGCCCGGGTGGCACTGGACGTGGACAGCGAGCGTTTCCGTTCCTTCCTCATCGACCGCCTCACGCACCGCTCGAGTTAGCGCCGAAGCCGGCCTGAGTTGTCCCCGCATCATGTTCATGTGCTACATCGCCGCTCTTAGGCTCGAAGCCGCGCCCTACCGGAGATAAACATGCCGCGGATCGCGGTCGTCGGCAGCTTGAACATGGATTTGGTCGCGGTTGCGCCACGCATTCCTCGCCCTGGGGAGACCGTTTTTGGAGATCGCTTCTTTCGGGCCCCTGGCGGCAAGGGCGCCAATCAAGCCTACGCCGCGGCGTCATTGGGTGGAAAGGTGGCGATGTTCGGGCGCGTGGGTCGAGATGACCATGGGCGTGAGATCATCGCGAGCCTGCAGGCCGTGGGCTGCGATGTCAGCGGGATTGAGTATGCAGACACGACTACCGGCGTGGGCGCCATTTTCGTGGGTCAGACCGGCGAGAACTCAATTATCGTCGTGTCCGGTGCTAACGCGCGCTTTTTGCCGCAGGACTTGCTTCGCGATCCCGACGTTCTCAAAGATGCGCGTTTTTTGCTGCTGCAGCTCGAGATACCACTCGACACCGTGATCATGGCGGCGAAGTCGGCACGGCGCGGTGGCGCGACGGTCATCCTCGATCCCGCTCCCGCGCCCGCGTCCTTGCCCTCCGAGCTCATGGAGCACGTCGACATCCTGACACCCAACGAGACCGAGGCCTGCAAGCTCATCGGACACAGCGGCGGAGAGCTGAATCTCCGGGAAGCTCCCGCCGTTGCCCGCCAGCTGCTGCAGGCCGGCGCACGGGCAGTTGTTCTAAAGCTGGGCGCAGCAGGCTGTTTGGCAGCGGATGGAACGACCACCACGCGGATCGATGCCCCCAAGGTCGATGCCGTTGACAGCACGGCGGCGGGCGATGCCTTCAACGGTGCTTTGGCGGTTGCGAGCTCCGAAGGCGCTAGCCTCGTGGAAGCCTGCAAGTTCGCAGTGCAGGCTGCCGCGATTTCGGTGACGCGCTACGGCGCCCAGCCGGCGATGCCGACGCGAGCCGAGCTAGAGGCCTTTAAGACGCGCCACCCTACGGGATCAACGCCCCGTCGATAGTCACCGGCCCTGCGCACGGTACGTCTGACCGACAGCGCCGCCTCGCGCCCTTCTGGCATGATCGGGCTCGGCATCGAGCCGCTTGCGCAGGCTCGCGCCAACAGGCGGCGCGCTTTCGTGCTCACCGGCTCAGCGCCGCCGTTACCGCTGCGCTGAGCCTGACGGAGAAGGAGCGCCATGTCAGAGGACAGTGCTTGGCTCACCCTGAGATCCGACGCGCTCACCGCGCAGGTCAATCCGCTCGGAGCCCAACTATCGATCTTGCGCGACCGCTCGGGTCGTGACCTCCTCTGGGATGGCAATCCCACGTTCTGGAACGGTCGGGCGCCGTTGCTGTTTCCAATCGTGGGCACTCTGGCCGGTGGAGTTTACCGGCTCGCGGGCAAGACTTATGCGCTGTCCCGTCATGGCTTCGCACGCGGCAAGCCTTTCGAGGTCGTGAGCACCTCCGCCGCGGTCCTGCTGCGCTTGAAGGCCGACGATCAAACCCTGGCGGTGTACCCGTTCCATTTTCAACTGCAGGTGCGCTTCGAGATCACTGGTCCGACGCTCGGGGTGACGACTGCGGTGAGAAACGACGGCGCTGCGCCGATGCCCGCGAGCTTCGGCTATCACCCCGCATTTCGCTGGCCGTTGCCTTTTGGCGCCGAGCGCGCGCTGCATGCGATCGAGTTCGACCTCGCCGAGCCGGAACCAATCCGCCGCCTCGATACCGCCGGCCTGGTGACGCCGGTTCGATATCCCACGCCCATCCGCGGGCGGCGTCTGCTGCTCGACGATGCGCTCTTCAAGGACGACGTGGTAATCCTCGATGCCGTTCGTAGCCAGGGCTTGAGGTACGGCGCGGACACGGGCCCTCGGCTCGCTCTACAGTTTCCGGATACGCCCTACCTGGGCATCTGGAGCAAACCCGGCGCGCCCTTTATCTGTATCGAGCCCTGGCACGGGATGTCCGATCCGGTGGGCTTTACGGGAGAATTGACCGCAAAGCCCGGCGTATTCATCGTGCCGCCCGGCGAACAGCGCGAGCTGAGAATGCAGGTGACGCTGGCCAGCGATTAACCCGATCGGGTTACCATTGGTGAATACTTGCCTTTTTCTGCTGGGCCCCGCGGAGTCTGTGGAACATGGTTATCCTCGAATCAAGAATGCTATTGAACCTGGTTCTTGGACTGGCAAACATGGAGCGCTACCTGGCTGCCAATCCCGGCGTCACCGTGGCCAAGCACGAAAAATTCAGCCGCGGGCTCAGTCAAATGTCCTCTATGGTCGTGACTAATTGTGAACGATTGCGCCTGCAAGTCGCTGCGGACGCTGCCCGGGGGATTGCGGGCGCACAGACGACGGACGGCATAAAAACCGTCGTGGCCTCCATCAAGGATGCCGTAGCCAGCGGCCTCAGTCGGCGCAAATTCTTCGAGCCCGAGTCCAGATACCTCGAATACTTCGAGAATCCGAAGTTGTTTGGTGAACAGGTTTTTGCGGCGTTCCCGGCCGCCACCGACGACATAGTCGAGGCAGGCACGTGTCTGGCTCTAGAACGTGCAACGGCTTGTGTGATGCACCTGATGCGCGTGGCCGAAGTCGGACTGCGTTCGTTAGCGCGATCTGTCGGGCTGACCCAACCGTCCAATGATTGGGGTAGCTGCCTTCGAGACATTAAGAAAGAACTGGCGGCGAGATCGGCTGCGACGACCGACACCCAGACGCCGGAAGAAGAATTCTACCGGGAGGCCGCGGCGCAATTGGATCAGCTGGAGCGTGCCTGGCGCAATCCGACCATGCATGTTGACAAGGCGTACTCGCAGCCGCGCGCCGAAGAAATCCTACTGGCCACCAAAGCATTCATGACTCATCTCGCGACGAAGATTTCCGAGTGACTGCGGCCGCTTTCGGGCGGCAAACCAATGCTCAGTCTCGCACAGCGAGCAGCCCCAGGCGGCGGCTCATCCCGGTGCCGGCACCGACGAATGGCGCGGCGGAGCATCCGTCGTGAACGGACAGCAGCCGCAATCCGGCGGCACCGATCAGGCGCGCTAATTCGCTCGCGGTGTAAATTCTCAACGACGAACTCTTTTGGCCGGCGCCCGTCGGTCCGCTCCAGTACCAAGTCGAGTTGATCCGTCCGGACACCGGGTCCAATTGCGGCTGCTCCAGCATCAGCGTCCCGTCGGGCAATCGCCACCCCCGGTCACGATTATGAGCGAGCGCCGCCGCTACCCAGTCTCGATGCGCGGTTTCGATGAACACGAACCCGCCCGGGCGCACTGCCGCGCGGAGTGTGGCGAGCACGCGGATATCGTCGTCCTCGCTGCTGTAGCCGACCGAGCTGAAGATGTTCAAAGCCACGTCAAAACCCGCTTCCGAGAGCGGCTCTCGAAGATCGGCGCGTCGGTATCGCAGCTGCTCCAACGGCACAGCCCCGCGGGTACGCTCGGCTTCCTCGATCAGGTCGTGGGACAGGTCCACGCCCAACACAACGGCGCCGCGCTGCGCCAAGCTACGGGCAATGCGTCCATAGCCGCACGGAGCGTCGAGAACACGGCTGCCAGGCTGCAGCGCGAGCAGCGACCAGATGCCAGCGACCTCGCGTTCCGTGCGCTCCGGACCCTCGGCAGCCTCCCATAGCCGACAGTAGTCCATATCAAAGAATGTCTGCCACCAGTCCGCCAAAGATCTTCCACCCCGCTGCCGCCTGCGGTAAGAAAATCTAACGCAGCCGCGTATCGCTGTCGCGCCCCTAGCCGAGCCCGAACGGGTCGGTTGCGAATTTCCACTAGCGGGAGTCGCCCGCGCACCGGACTTCGACTCGCGGGCGTATCATCCATTTAAGGTTGACCCAGGAGATGACAATGCTCGAGCACGGCGAGGTAAAGCGCGTGGATACGGGACAACTGCCGTGGAGGCCATCGACGTTCGCTGCCAACGTATACGTCAAGGACGTCACGGTGACCGACGGCTGGGAAATGCAGATCGTCCGTTTCGAGCCCGGTGCGCGCTTTCCACTGCACGCGCATGAGAGGGCGGAATTCATATTCGTTCTCGAAGGCGAGCTCGTCCAAGGGGGGCGACGCCTGGGTCCCGGCTGGGCCAGCGTGTCGACCCAAGGCACGGTCGACGAGGACGTGCATTCGGAGCAAGGGTGTGTCTTCGTGCTGGTCGATCGTGCCTGACTTAGGTCCAAGTTGACCCAACAGCAGAGTTCCCTCTCTGGCTGCGTTGAAGCGGCGGACTGATATGCCTTCCTCGCTTGCTACCACTGAGGCTCGACCAGCCTGCAGTACTTGACGGTTCGCCAGGTCTTCGCCCCGTCGAAACGGTGGACCCGGATGTTCGCCAAATCGTCAGGGTTTTCGATCAGACGCATGTTAATTCCTATCCGGTCTGTGTCGCCGCTCGATTGGATCGGCTCCCACAGCACGACGCAACCGCACCTTCTGCAGTGACCGAAATATAGGGACGTGCCGCGAGCATAACGCTCAAGCGCGCCCGCTTTCATGGTCACGCGAGCCGACCTCCTCGAGTAGTACGCCCAGCGTGCACCATATCGCCGACAGATAGAGCAATTGCATTCGGTGACGCTCGTGGGACGGCGCGCGATTTCGGTCGCGACGGCTCCACAATGGCATCGTGTTCTGAGCATAAGAATACCTCTGCTGGTCGGGCGACCACTCGAGCACCCCAACTCTAGCGCAGAGCTGATCTGTCCAAAGCAGAAAAACCGCTGCCGTCCCCTCAGCCGTCAGTTATCAGGGGCAGCCTAGGTGCTTCGGCCGTCCACGGCGATGAGTACCCCGCCGAGCACGATCACTCCGATCCCCGCCCAGACGGGTACGGCAATGGTCTCGCGATGCTGAACGCTCAAGTGCACGGGTCCAACATCGGCCCTGCTCGTGTGCCTCGTATACCTGAAGCCGCCGTAGGCTAAGGCCAGAATACCGGCGACGATCAACAGAATTCCTATCTGCCTGGTTGCGCTCATCGGCTCCTCCCCGATTCGGTTGGGCTGCGACAGGTGTCCATCATTGCGCGGTTAGCGCGAACGCCGCACCGTGTTTCCGGTAGGAAAAGACCGACGCTGGCGCTCGTCGACGTTCTCGACTCACGCCCGCTGAAGCGGGCAGAGCGCAAAAGTTCTTGTAATCGCAGCTGCTACGTTACAGCTGCCGAAATTGCCCAGGGCGAGTTGCTAAAATCAGACCGAAGAACAATTCTCCGCGGGGTCTGAAAGGGGGTCCTATGAAGATTGGAGCAGTCAAGCTTCTTGCGGTGGGATTCATCGCAGCGTCGTCTGCTTTGTCGGCGGCCCCGCTCGACGAGCAGCGCGTGGCACAGATCGCGCAGGCCGAACTCGAGAGGCTCGGTGTTCCGAGCGCGTCGGTGGCTATCGTCTTAGATGGCCGAATCGTCTACACGCAGGCGTTCGGCA
>JASHTF010000094.1 GCA_030040715.1 Gammaproteobacteria bacterium
CCAGATCCCGTGCGCAAAGCCGGTGCCCATCGCCTTGACGATCGCCTCCTTGGCGGCAAAGTGCATGGCCAGAAACCGCTCCGGGCGCTGCGTGCGCTCGAACTGCACGCGCTCTTCCGCCATCAGCAGCCGCTCCACGAGCCGCGGCCCGAAGCGCGCATAGGTGGCGTGCATGCGCTGCGATTCGAGCACGTCGATGCCGATGCCGAAGATCATGCGCCGGCGGCGCCAGCCGAGCCCCCGCGCGCCGCGAGCATCAATGCCCGCATCTCGCGCACGGCAGACGCCAGCCCGACGAACAGCGCCCGCGCGATGATCGCGTGACCGATGTTGAGCTCCACGATCTCGGCGATCGCCGCGACCGGCGTCACGTTGTGGTAGTTCAGCCCGTGTCCTGCGTGCACCTCGAGGCCGCGGCCGGCCGCGAGTCGGGCCGCCGAGCGCAGGCGCTCGAGCTCGCGCGCCTGCGCAGCGCCGCTGCTGTCGGCGTAGACGCCGGTGTGCAGCTCAACCACCGGCACCTGCGCCGCGGCGGCCGCCTCGACTTGCGCCGCATCGGCATCAATGAACAGCGCCACCCGCAGGCCCGCGGCGGCGAGGCGGGCGCACTGGCGCGCGAGCCCCGCACCGCCCGCACGTACGTCGAGGCCACCTTCGGTGGTCAGCTCGGCGCGCCGTTCGGGCACCAAGCAGCAGTCCGCGGGACGCAGCGCACAGGCGAGCTCTACCATCGCGTCGGTGGCCGCCATCTCGAGATTCATCCGCGTCTGCAGCAGCTCGGACAGCAGGCGTACGTCGCGCTCCTGAATATGACGGCGATCCTCGCGCAGGTGCAGGGTGATGTTGTCCGCGCCGCACTGCTCGGCGAGCAGCGCCGCTTCTACCGGCTCGGGATAGCGTGTATGACGCTGCTGGCGCAGTGTCGCGACGTGATCGATGTTGACGCCCAGCGCGATCGCTCGATACATCAGCCGCTCCCCGCCACTGGCTCCCATCGCGCTCTGTTGTTACCCGGCCGCCCGGCTCAGCCACCGCGCTGGCGGCGCGGGTAGCTCGCGAGCCAGCGCGCCACGCTGCGGGTCGTGAGCTCTCGGCCCTCGAGACAGTGGTCCAGGGCCGCACGCATCAACGCGCGCGCCGCACGCAGTTCCCCCTCGCCGCTGAGGGCGCCGAGCGCCAGCCCCTGCAGCACCTGCCCGGCGATGGCGCCGGGCGCGGCCGGCTCCGCGACCACGAACCCGTGCACGCCGGGACGGAAATAATAATAGCCATCGGACCGAACCGGTTGACCGGTATCGGCCTCCGCGACCAGATTCAGTCCGTAGCCGATGAGGTCGAGCAGCCGTGCCTCAAACAGCCGCAGCGCCAGCTCCGCGCCCCTTGCACCACCGTCAGCACCGCCCGCGGCGCCCGTGTCGCCCGCGTCGCCCGTGTCGCTCGTATTGCCCGCGTTAGCCGCATCGCCCGCGTTAGCCGCGTCGCCCGCATCGCGTAGCCGCGCGAGTGTCGACTCGTACTGATCAAACAGCTCCGGATGTGGATCGCCCCGGCTCAGCAGCTTCAACAGCAGCTCGTTCAGGTAGAAGCCGCTCAGCAGTTGCGCCGCCGGCAGCGCCCCCACGCCCTCGAGGCTCTCGGCAGCCGCGAGCGTCGCGGCCTCGCCGCGGCCGCTCCAGGACACAAGCAGCGCGCGGAACGGTTGCAGCAACGCGAAGCGCGAGCGCGGGCCGCGCGCTCCGTGCGCGAACAGCGTCTGTCGCCCATGCTCGCGCGTGAAGACCTCCAGGATCAGACTGCTGTCACGAAACGGCAGTTGATGCAGCACATACGCGCGCGCCAGCTGCACCCGGTGCACGGAGCGACTCATTGCACGCCGAGCTGCCGTAAAGCACGCGCGTCGTCAGCCCATCCCGCGCGCACCTTGACCCACAGGCTCAGATGGTAGCGCTGACCGAGCAGCCGATTGAGCTCGAGGCGCGCCGCTCGCCCGACGCGTCGCAACCGCTCGCCGCCTGCTCCGATGACGATCGCCTTCTGGCCCGGCCGATCGACCCAGATCGCCGCCGCGACGCTGCGGCGGCCGTCGGGCTCGGTCATGAGCTGCTCGATCTCCACGGCGACCCCGTAGGGCAGCTCCTCGGACAGCTCGAGCGTGAGCTTCTCGCGGATGGTCTCGGCGATACGAAACGCCTCGCTGCGATCGGTAATCTGTTCGGGCGGAAAGCCGGCGGGCCCCGGCGGCAAGGCGCGCGCAATCACGCGCACCAGCTCGGCGAGGTTCTCGCCCTTCTGCGCCGAGAGCGGCACGACCTCGAGGAAGTCGTGGCGCGCGCTCAACTCCGCCAGATACGGCAACAGGCGGGCACGCGGCCGCACTCGGTCGACCTTGTTGACCACCGCAATCAGCGGAAGCTGCGTCGCGCGCGCGCGGCGCAGCGCCAGCTCATCCTCCTCGGTCCAACGCAGCGCCTCCACCATGAACAGCACCACGTCCGCATCGCTCAGGGCGGCGGCGGCGGTACGGTTCATGGCACGGTTGAGCGCGCGCTCGGGCCCATGATGCAGCCCGGGCGTGTCGACCAGGGCGATCTGCGCCTGCGGTAGATTGAGTAATCCAATCAATCGAGTGCGTGTGGTCTGCGGTTTCGGGGTGACGATGCTCACCTTCTGGCCGATCAGCGCATTCACCAGCGTCGATTTGCCGACGTTGGGTCGGCCCGCGAGTGCCGCAAAGCCGCTGTGAAACTCGCTCATGAACTCGACATGCGAATGTCCCATCTCGGTGTGCGAAATCGGCTAGCCCCACGGTGGCAGCCGTGCGAGCACCAGCGCTGCGGCCGCCTGCTCGGCGCGGCGCCGGCTCGAGCCGCTGGCCGTAGCGCGCATCGACAGCGGCTCGACCTCGCAGGTTACGCGAAACACCTGCGCATGCAACGCGCCCTCGACCGCTACGATCCGATAGCGCGGCAGGGATAGACCGCGCGCCTGCAGCAGCTCCTGCAGCCGCGTCTTGGCATCCTTGAGCTCGACCGGCAGTTCGAGCCGCTCGAGCGCCGGGCCAAGCGCGCGCAGCATGACTTCGCGCGCCGCCGGCAGGCCGCCGTCCAGGTAGAGCGCGCCGCACAGTGCCTCGAGGGCATTGGCCAGGATCGATTCGCGCCGATCGCCTCCGGTCTTGAGTTCGCCGGCCCCGAGCACCAGCCACTGGCCGAGCGCCAAGCTCGCTGCGATCTGCGCCAGCGAGGCGCCGCTAACGATATGAGCACGCAGGCGACTGAGGCTGCCCTCATCGGCGCTGTCGAAGCGTTCGTACAGGTACTGCACCACGATCAGCCCGAGCACGGCATCGCCGAGTAGCTCCAGGCGCTCATTGTTGGGACTGCCGGCGCTGCGATGGGTGAGCGCGGTGTGGAACAGCGCCGGATTGCGCGGCTCATAGCCGAGCCGCTCCCGCAGCCAGCCGCTCAGCTGCTCGCCGCGCTCCATCAGTTAGAAGCCTGCTTGGGACTGGGCAGATTTAACCTCAGGCGTCGTGCCGTCGTACTGCCCTGCCATCCTATGGCAGATCTACCTCTTTGTGGAAATGCACCACCAGCGACATATTGGCGAACAGCGGCGCGTTGTCATCGTAGTCGGCGATGGCAGCCCAATGGTCGCCGTCGCGGTGGATATCGATGTCCTTGAGGTCCGGATACTCTATGGAGTTGATCTCGAAGCTGCGGCCGAGCAGTCCGCGCAGCGACTGAGCAGTGTCCGTAAAGCCGGGGGGCTTGTCCGGGTCGGTGAGTCGCGTGAGCGACTGGGCGACGCGCATGTAGTTGAGGTAAAGCGGCGCCAGTCGGATGCCCTGATAGACCACGATCGCGATCGCCACCAGCAGAAATAACCACCCTAAAAACGTAACCCCGCGCTGTGAATGCCGCATGCTGTGACTCCGGTACTCGATACGCTGCCGGGGCCACGTTATGACTTCCCCACGGCGATGGCGCTGCAGCACCTCACGCTTTCCGCGGCTCAGCGCCGGCCGGCGTGCCGCATGCCGCAGTGCATCACTCGATCCGTTGCCCGATCCGGCGCCAGTTGGGGCCGCCGGAGCGCTGCAGATCCCAGTTGAACCAGATATAGGTGGCCTTGCCGACCAGGTTTTGTTCCGGCACGAACCCCCAGTAGCGGCTGTCGTAGCTGTTGTCGCGGTTATCGCCCACCATGAAATAGTGCCCCGGCGGGACCACGACTTCCGCCGAATCGCCGTGATCGTGCTCGCCCGGGACCTCGGGCTCGACGCATTCGTAGTTGCGATCCATCTTCCGCCGGCAGCTCGCGGTCGGCGGCACCACGATCTCCTCGGACGTCAGGCACGACAGCACCTCGTGCTGCTTATGATTCAGGATCTCGCCGTCGAGCCGGAAGTTGTGATAGCAGCCGTCGTCGTAGCGATGCAGCAGGCGCAGTGGTACCGGTTGGCCATTGACGATGAGCTGATCGGATACCACCCGCACGTGATCGCCCGGCAACCCGACCAGGCGCTTGATGAAATTCACGCCTGGGTCGGGCGGGAAACGAAATACGACCACATCGCCGCGATGCGGCTCGCCGATGTGCACGAATTTCTTGTTGAGCACCGGTAGTCGCAGGCCATAGTCGTACTTGTTCACCACGATGAAGTCGCCATCCTCCAGCGTCGGCATCATCGAATCCGACGGAATGCGAAACGGCTCGAATATGAACGAGCGCACCAGCAGCACGATGAGCGCCACGGGAAAGAAGCTGCGCGCGTAGTCGACCGTCACCGGGAGCGGCTGCGCCGCCGGATCGCGCCCGGCGGCGCGCGCGGCGCGCGCGCGACTCGGTGCGAACACCAGGCGGTCGAGCAGCCAGATCAGGCCGGCGACCGCGGCCACTACCAGCAGCAGCAGACTGAAGTCGAGCCGCTCGGCGCCGAGCACCCGCACCACCGCCGCCACCAGCAGTACCGGCAGCACGTAATAGACGACTGCGACCAGTCCAGGATCGGGCCGCGGCTCGAGCGCTAACCGTCTCCTCGGCCGCAGGAACCAATCGTCGATGATCGCGATCAACGTGGCCGGCACCGCCAGCCACGCGAGGATCGTCACCAGCTGAGTAAACATTCCCCGCCCGCGTGTCTGTGCTCAAGCCACCCTCGGCACTGCCGCTCGCGGTCCATCCTGCCGCCGGTCCTCATTTGCGTCCGACCTTCAAAATCGCCAAGAAAGCCTCCTGGGGGATCTCCACCTGTCCGAGCTGCTTCATGCGTGTCTTGCCTTCTTTCTGTTTCTCGAGCAACTTGCGCTTGCGGGTGACGTCCCCGCCGTAGCATTTGGCCAGCCCGTTCTTGCGCAATGCCTTCACCGTCGCGCGCGCAATGATATGACTGCCGATGGCCGCCTGGACCGCGACCTCGAAC
>JASHTF010000095.1 GCA_030040715.1 Gammaproteobacteria bacterium
ACCAGCCCGAGCGTGAACTTCCTGATCATGCGCGATCGCCATCGAGGGAGAACAATGCAGGAATTCTGAGTGCCGCCATAAATCAGAATCCTCCTTCGCAGCGCTGAGCTGAACGCGACTGGTGAGCGTGGGTTCCGTCTCTCCCCAACTGCAACCTTCTCAAAGCGTTACCGAATGCTATCATAAAAACAGCTCAGGGATGAGGCAGCACCGGCCGTGTTCGTGCGCTTGGGGATAGGAATGTTGCTACTGTGAGCAGTCTTGCCGTTAATGAAATTTCGTTAACATTTACCGCGGGTATGGCGGCTGCGGAAATGCTCACTCGCTGCAACTCTTGGCTCATCGCCCTACTCGAAACCGATTGCCTGCGCCACCGCTCGTAACCCGACTACAACAGCCGACAGGTAACCGATGGAACGGCGGTGCAAACGCCACACGGCTGTTCGCAGCCCACATCATGGTCGACCCAGTAAATAGAGAAGGAGTTCCCCAATGGCCGCAACGTCAATTCATCCGTCCGTCGATCAGGGCGTCAAGCCGAGCGCCAAGGATTTTGCCGGCGGCACGCTCACGTGCAAGTGCACGCAGAACCCGGTTGAGATCACGGTGCGCGCGCAATCCGCGCACAATCACGTATGCGGTTGTACCAAATGCTGGAAACCGAAAGGCGCCCTGTTCTCGATGGTCGCGGTCGTTCCGCGCGATAAGCTGTCGGTGAGCAAGAACGCCCACAAGCTCGCCGTGGTCGACCCGAAGGCCACCATTCAGCGTTACGCATGCAAGGAATGTGGCGTACATATGTACGGCCGAATCGAGAACGACAAGCACCCGTTCCACGGGCTCGACTTCATTCATACCGAGCTGTCGAAGCAGCCGGGCTGGTCGGCGCCGGAGTTTGCGGCATTCGTGTCATCTATCATTGAGTCGGGCGCCGACCCCACTCGCATGGGTGCCGTGCGCGGCCGACTGCGTGAGCTGGGACTCGAGCCCTATGACTGTTTGTCACCCGCGCTGATGGACGTGATTGCGACCCACACCTACAAGCAGGCGCACGCGCGAGCCTGACAGTCAGGAGTCATCCGCATGGAAGTACGTGCTGCCGTGGCCTTCGAGGCCGGCAAACCCCTGAGCATCGAGACGGTGCGGCTCGAGGGGCCAAAGAGTGGTGAGGTGCTGGTCGAGCTCAAGGCGACCGGCATCTGCCATACCGACCAGTACACCCTGTCCGGGGCTGATCCGGAAGGACTGTTTCCGGCCATTCTCGGGCACGAGGGTGCCGGTATCGTGGTGGAGACGGGACCGGGGGTGAAGAGCGTCAAGAAGGGCGATCACGTGATCCCGCTCTACACCCCCGAATGTCGTGAGTGCAAGAGCTGCACCTCCCGCAAGACCAATCTGTGCACGGCCATCCGAGCCACGCAGGGCAAGGGACTGATGCCCGACGGCAGCAGCCGGTTTTCTCTGCAAGGCAAACCCGTGTTGCACTACATGGGTTGCTCCACGTTCGCCAATTACACCGTGCTGCCGGAAATCGCGGTGGCGAAGATTCGCGAAGACGCGCCGTTCGATAAGGTTTGCTACATCGGCTGCGGCGTCACCACCGGAATCGGGGCCGTCATTTTCACCGCCAAGGTCGAGCCCGGCGCGAACGTGGTCGTGTTCGGGCTGGGCGGGATCGGATTGAACGTGGTCCAGGGCGCCAAACTCGCCGGCGCCGACATGATCGTGGGGATCGATCTCAATCCTGGCCGCGAGCGCCTCGCGCGGCAGTTCGGCGTCACGCACTTTGTCAATCCCAAGGAGGTCAAGGGTGACCTGGTGGCACACCTGATCGAGCTGACGCGCGGCGGGGCTGACTACAGCTTCGAGTGCATCGGTAACGTGCAGGTCATGCGTCAGGCCCTGGAGTGCTGCCACCGCGGCTGGGGACAAAGCATCATCATCGGGGTCGCCGGTGCCGGCAAGGAGATCAGTACGCGGCCGTTCCAGCTGGTGACCGGCCGCGTTTGGAAGGGCACCGCATTCGGCGGCGCGCGCGGGCGTACCGATGTGCCTCGTATCGTCGATTGGTACATGGAGAGGAAGATCAACATCGATGATCTGATCACGCATCGACTGCCGCTCGAGCGCATCAATGAAGGCTTCGATCTGATGCTGCGGGGTGAATCGATCCGCAGCGTGGTGGTGTATTAGCGTCGTGCTCCGTTGGCGTCGTGGCCTCTAGCGTGGTGCTCTATCGATGATGGAGACGCTGTCCCAGCACTCGTGCTTTGACGGTATCCAGGGTTTCTACCGGCACTCCTCCGAGACCATCGGGCTACCCATGCGCTTCGCGGTCTATCAACCGCCGCAGGCGCGTCGCGCTCCCGTGCCGGTCGTCTTCTATCTGGCCGGCCTCACCTGCACCGAGGAAACCTTCGCGATCAAAGCCGGCGCTCAGCGCATCGCCGCGCAGCTGGGCCTGATGCTGGTGAGCTGTGACACCAGCCCGCGCAACACCGGGATCGCGGGCGAGGCCGACGACTGGGAGTTCGGCAGCGGCGCCGGCTTCTACCTGAATGCAACCGAGCAGCCGTGGGCACGCCACTATCGCATGTACGACTACGTGCGCGATGAGCTGCGCTCATTGGTGCTGGCGCAGTTTCCCGCGAGCAGCGGGCAAGTCGGCATCTTCGGCCATTCGATGGGTGGCCACGGCGCGCTGGTACTGGCGCTGCGTAATCCCGCTCTATACCGCTCGGTGTCGGCATTCGCGCCGATTTGCTCGCCATCGCGCTGTCCCTGGGGCCTGAAGGCATTCCCTCGCTATCTCGGAGCGGACCGGTCGGCGTGGCAGCTCTACGATGCCGTCGAGCTGCTGCAGGGGCACGCGGCTGCGCTGACCAGCGAGATCCTGGTCGATCAGGGCACGGGCGACAAATTCCTGCATCAAGGGCAGCTGCTTCCCGAGCTGCTCGAAGCCGCGTGCCGCTCTGCCGGTCAGCCGCTGCGGCTGCGGCGACAGGACGGCTATGATCACGGCTACTACTTCGTCGCCAGTTTCATTGAAGACCACCTGCGCTTTCATGCCGCCACGCTGCACGCCGCAGCTTGAGCCTGCCCGCCCTCGCCGCACGCGCCCGGCCGCGAATTGATCGTCGCGCGGGCCTCGGGGTGGCGCGGTTTGCTGTGACGCAGCGCGCAAAACCGCCCTGCGCGCCTCCCGTCGGTCGATCTGTGATCTGGGACCTTGCTCTGGGTTGCGCTGCCCGCAAAGTGGCGCTCCGCACATTGCGACATCACCCAGTTGCGCGCCAAGACGGTGCCGGCAGCGATGAACGACGCAGATAACTCCGCCACCGAGATTGCGGCAACGAGCGCTGAGAACGGGGACGACCGCCTCGTCGCGGTTGCCGGCGATGACATGGGCGCCTTTCATCAGGCGCTGCTGAATGGCGCCCCGGTCACGGTCTACTACATGAGTCCCGGGGGGCGGATCTGCTACGCCAACCCGGCGTACCGCCGCGTGTTCGGTTTGGCACCCGAGCAAGGGGTGGATGAGTGGGCTGACGGGGTGCATGCGGATGATCGCGCGGCCTTGGTGCAGCATTGGGCCGAATTCTCCCGTAACCCCAGGCCGATCAAGATCCAGTTCCGCACCCAGGAACCTTCCGGGGCGGTGCGTCACATGGCCGAGACGGTGGTCGCGGCGACAGGCATTCCGGGTTTCATCGGCACGATCACCGACGTCACCGATCTGGTCACGGCGCGGGATCAGTTGCACGAGATGGAGGCCTTGCATCGAAGCATGTTCGAGCAAGTGCCGATCGGAATCGCCTACTCGACCCGCAGCGGCAACCTGATGTCCTGTAATCCCGCGTTCAGCAAGGTGTTCGGTTACACCTCATCCGAGATCGAAGGCAAGCCGATCCGCGAGCTGCTGCATCCGCAAGACTATGACCAGAGCATGGAAGAATTCGCCCGGCTGTGGAGCGGCCAGATTACCGACTACACACTCGAGAAACGCTATCTGAAGAAGGACGGGTCGCCCGTCTGGGTTCGGGTTACGGTGGCGTTGGTCCGTGATGCCGCGGGTGAGCCGATCTGCACCGTTGGATTCGTGCAGGACATCTCCACCCGCAAATACGCCGAGCTCGCTCTGCAGCAGAGCCTGTCCCTGATCGAGGCGATCATCTCCCACATGCCCGCCTCGCTGATCGCGTGCGACGCCACCGGAGCGATCACGCTCACCAATCGATACGCCGACGAGATGCTGCCGCTCGACAGCAGTCGGTCCGAGGCCGGGCTCGCGGGTTCCTATCCTGCGGCCCTCG
>JASHTF010000096.1 GCA_030040715.1 Gammaproteobacteria bacterium
CAGGCGGGGCGCTGCTTGATCGCGCTCGCCGAGCAGTCGGGACACCGCGTCTGGTTGGTACTGCTCGATTCACACCGCCGCTGGTCTACCGCGCACCGACTGATCACGGCCGCGTTTGCGACGGCCGCGCGCAGCGAGCACTCGGAGCACGCCGCGCTGGCAGGTACCTGAGCGCCGCGGCGCGCGCAGCGTTAGCGCCGCTCGTTCGAGCGCCCGGCTCGCGCCCGGTTCGCGCCACCTGCGGCGCGCAGTTACCATGGGATCCTCATGCTCCCGTCCGGCCTGCAGTATTTCCCGGTCACGCTGCCGTTCCTGCTGGTGCTGGTGGCGCTGTTCGGGCTGGTCGTCGGCATGGCGGCCATGCGCTTGCTGCGCTACGCCTCGATCAGCATGGGCATCAGCCTGCCGGCGCTCGCGACGATCCTGGCGCTGTCGCTGCTCGGCAGCTACGTCAACATCCCGATCGCGTATCTGCCCGAGAAGGAAACCACCACTCTCGCGCACATCGACTTCTTCGGCGTGACCTACGCGGTCCCGGTAGTGCACGAGTGGGCCGCGACCATCGTTGCGGTCAATCTCGGCGGCGCACTCATCCCGATCGCCGTGTCGCTCTACCTGCTGGCCAAGCACCACCTGTGGCTGTTGAGCGCCATCGGAGTCGCCATCGTCGCGGCCGTTTGCCACTTCGTGGCACGGCCGGTGCCCGGGCTCGGCATCGCCGAGCCGGTGCTGGTGCCCGCTGCTGCCACGGCGTTCGTGGCCCTGCTGCTGTCGCGCCGCCAGGCCGCTCCGCTCGCCTACATCTGCGGCAGCCTCGGCACTCTGATCGGTGCCGATCTATTAAATCTCAACAAGATCCAGGGGCTCGGTGCGCCGATCGCCTCGATCGGGGGCGCCGGCACCTTCGACGGGATATTTGTGACTGGATTGCTGGCGGTGCTGTACGCCGGGTTGGTGCGCTACGCGCGCTGACGAGTGCGCGCCAGCTCGACGAAGCTCATCGCATAGGCATGACGCGCGTCCGCGGCATGCTCGCTGCGGGCGATCTCCTGCCACTCATCCCAATCCACGGCAGGAAAGTGAACGTCACCCTCAACCTGCGCGTGCACGCGCGTGAGATAAATGCGCGTGCACAGCGGCAGCGCCAGCGCATACAGCTGAGCGCCGCCGATGACGCAGATTTCCGCGGCGCCGCGGGTGCGCTCGAGAGCCGCAGTCAGATCCGCCACATACTCGACACCGGGCGCCTCGGCGCCGCTGCCACGCGTCAGCACCAGATTGCGGCGGCCGGGCAGTGCGCGGCCGATCGACTCGAAGGTATGCCGACCCATGAGCACCGGCTTGCCGAACGTCACGGCCTTGAAATGGCGCAGATCATCCGGCAGATGCCACGGCAGCCGGCCTGCGCGCCCGATGACGCCGTCGTCCGCGACCGCCACCACCAACGCGACACGCGCAGCGGCCGTCGCGGGGTGTGACGCGCTAGCCAGGGCGCCCTCGTGCGCCGGCGCGACGACCGGACCGGCCCACAACACGGCGGCCCCCACGGCCGCCACGACGGCCAGCAACACGGCCGCCACCACGGCCGCCACCACGCCCGGCACCACGACCGACGCCATGACCGGCGCGACGCCGAGCGCCCGCGCGGCGGCGCGGCCACAGCATTGACCCGCGACAAGCCGGCGCTCCGCAGCAGCACGCAAAGATCTCGTCGACATTCGGCGGATCGCTGCCGTCACGCCCGATCCGATAATCGTAGGTGAGCTCCTCTCCCGGTTGGATGGTGCGCACCGCCTCGATGAATATGCGCCGCTGCTCGATCACCGACTCGCAATTGGGATCGCAGGAATGATTGATGAAGCGCGCCTCGTTGCCGCCGACGCCGGCGTCGACTACGGTGTACCGATCGACGATGAACAGAAATGTATGATTGTCACCGAACTGCTTGTGCTCGTAGCGCCGATCGGCCTCGCGGTGCGAGACTCGCTCGCCCAGGTACTCGATGATGCGCGTGCCGCGCCGTATGCGCCGGCGCGCAAACACCCCACGGCCATGCACCGAGGAGCGCCGCACCGCCAGCAGACCGGAGCGCCGCGCGGCCAGTGACGGCCGCACTCGTGAGGCGACCGGTGCGCTCATACGGCGATCGGCGCCTTGATCGCGGGATGAGACTGATAGTTCACGAACTCGAAATCGTCGAACTCGTAGTCGAACAGGCTCCCGGGCCGGCGGCGCAGCCGCAACTGCGGGGCGGGAAACGGCGCGCGCGTCAGCTGCAGCTCCGCTTGCTCGATGTGATTCAGGTACAGGTGGCAGTCCCCGCCGCTCCACACCAGCTCGCCCGGTTGTAGATCGCTTTGCTGCGCCAGCATGCAGGTCAGCAGCGCGTAGGAAGCGATATTGAACGGCACGCCGAGGAACACGTCGGCACTGCGCTGATACAGCTGGCACGAGAGCCGGCCGCCGGCTGCATACAGCTGGAACAGCACGTGACAGGGAGCGAGCGCCATGCGCTCGAGCTCGCCGACGTTCCAGGCGCTGACCAGCATGCGACGCGAGTTCGGATCGGCCCGCAGCTGCCGCAATACGGCACTGATCTGGTCGATTTCGCGGCCGTCGGCGGCAGCCCAGCGACGCCACTGCTTGCCATACACCGGACCGAGCTCGCCGCGCTGATCGGCCCACTCATCCCAGATGGTCACGCCGTGCTGGTGCAGGAACTCGACATTGGTGTCACCGCGCAGGAACCACAGCAGCTCGTACACCAGCGAGCGCAGGTGCATCTTCTTGGTCGTCACCAGCGGAAAGCCGGCCGCCAGATCAAAGCGCAGCTGCTCGCCGAACAACGACAGGGTACCGGTGCCGGTGCGGTCTGCCTTGCGCACGCCGTGCTCCCGCACCTTGCGCAGCAACTCCAGATACGGCTTCACGGCTAGCGGTCTCTTACGCTGCGGCCCTCACGGATGCTCCACGGCAGCACTCGGCAACCCAGCGGCGCAGGCGGCGCGCGCTCAGTGCGCGGCGCGCCCGTGGGTCGCGCCGACGGCGGGAGATGCAGCGGTGTGCGCCGGAGTGCTGTCCGGGGCCGCCGTGAAGTTGCCCGACGGGATGCGATAGTGGTACGCCGCCCACAGCGTCAGCAGGCCGATCGCCAGCATCGGCAGCGACAGCACTTGCCCCATCGTGACCCAACCGAAGGCGAGGTAACCGATACCGACATCGGGCTCGCGCACGAACTCCACTGCGATGCGCGCCACCGCATAGCAGACCAGGAACAGGCCCGTGGGCGCGTAGCGCGGACGGGGACGACGCGTGAAGACCCACAGAATCGTGAACAGCACCAGACCCTCGAGCACGGCCTCGTACAGCTGCGAGGGGTGGCGTGGAATCGGCGGGCCGCCGCTGGGGTTCGGCACCAGGAAGGCCCACGCTACGTCGGTCGGCCTCCCCCACAGCTCGCCGTTGATGAAATTGCCCAGGCGGCCGAAGAACAGTCCGATTCCCGGCAGCGGCGCGGCAAAATCGAATACATCACCGATCGCGCGCCCGCGCTGCCAGGCGAACAGAGTGAATGCGGCCAGCACCCCGAGCAGACCGCCGTGAAAGGACATGCCTCCTTCCCAGATCTTGAGCGGATACAGCCAGTCGGCGCGCCACAGCGGCAGCCCGTAGAACAGCACGTAGCCGATGCGGCCACCGAGGATGACACCCAGCATGCCGTAGAAGAGAAAGTCATCGACGTCGACCGCGCGCCAGCTCGACAGCGCCTGCGCGGCGCGCCGCCGCGCCAACCCCCAGGCGGCCGCAAAGCCCACCAGGTACATGATGCCGTACCAGTGAATGCTGACCGGCCCGAGTCGCACGGCAATCGGATTGATATGAGGATAGGGAATCATGACGGGTCATTTTACCGGGTTACGGCCGGCACTGCCGCGCGCGCGTAAGGTCGTGCACCCGCGCGCGGGGTGCGCCGGAGCGGCCGCGATTCACTCGCGCGTGACGCGGCAGAAGAACGCCTTCAGATAGCGTGTCTCCGGAATCGCCGGATGGATCGGATGGTCGGGCGATTGGGCGCCGGTGTAGAGCACCTGCACGAAGCGGGCGCTGTGACGCGCCGCGGCCTGGATCAAACCCAGCAGCTCCTCGGCGCCGAGGTGGTACGAGCAGGAGCAGCTCACCAGCAGCGCGTCGCGCTCGAGCAGCCGCATGGCGAGCTGGTTGAGCTTGCGATAGCCCGCCTGACCACGAGCGCTGTCCCTCTTGCGTTTGATGAAGGCGGGCGGGTCGAGCACGATGGCGTCGAAGCGCTCGCCCCGGCGCATGAGCTCGTCGAGCACCTCGAACACATCACCCTGCTCGGTCGCGACGGCAACCCCGTTGGCGGCGGCGTTGCGGCGCGCGACCGCCAGCGCCGCCTCGGAGGCATCGACGCACACCGCCTCACGCGCACCGCGTGACAACGCCGAGATCGCCCAGGCGCCGGCGTAGCTGCACACATCGAGCACGCGCGCACCCGGCGCTATCAGCCGCCGCCACAGCTCGCGATTGCTGCTCTGATCGTAGAACCAGCCGGTCTTCTGCGCCGTACTCAGCGGCACGTTGTAAGTCAGCGAGCCCTCGAGCACCGCCAGTTCCTCCGGCGCCTTCCCGATCGGAGTCAGCAGCTGGCGTGGCAGCTGCTCGAGCTCACGCGCCGCGCCGTCGTTCTTCCATACCAGCGCCTGGGGCGCGTGCACGGCGCATACCGCGGCCTCGACCTCCGAGCGCAGCGCCTCCATGCCCGCGGTAGCAATCTGACCCACCAGGATCTCACCGTAGCGATCGAGCACCAGCCCCGGCAATCCGTCCGACTCGCCGAACACCCAGCGGTAGTAGGGCGAACTGTACAGCCGCTCGCGCAATGCCAGCGCCACTCGCAGCCGATGTACCAGCAATGAGCGGTCGGGCGGATGCACGGGGCTGCGGCTGAGAATGCGCGCGCAGATGAGCGCGTGCGGATTGACGTAGGCGTAGCCGATGAACTGGTCGCGCTCGGACAGTACGCGCACCAGCGAGCCGGTCTGCAGCCCGAGCAGTGGCGTCGACTCGTTGTCGACCTCATTGGAGAACACCCATAGGTGGCCGGCGCGCAGCCGTCGATCCTCACCGCGCCGCAAGCGCAGTGCCGGCAATCCTGCCGCGGCGCTTGCTGCCGCGCTGAGTTCAGCGGAAACTGACATCGAGGATGGCCGTCGACCCGTATTCTGTGGCGTCATTTTACTGAAACCCGTGAGCTATGGATGAGTCCGCCACCGGCCGGCATGCATCGAGCGGCCAGTTGGGTCCGGCGCACGCGCCGCCATGGAGCAATCGGCTCGCGGGCGAGTCCAGCCCCTATCTCAAGGCGCACGCTCATAACCCGGTTGATTGGTATCCATGGGGGCCGCAAGCGCTCGAGCGCGCGCGCCTGGAGCGTAAGCCGATCCTGCTCTCGATCGGCTATGCCGCCTGCCACTGGTGTCACGTCATGGCGCACGAGTCGTTCGAGGACGCGGCCACCGCGGCTGACATGAATGCGCTGTTCGTCAACATCAAGGTCGATCGCGAGGAACGGCCGGATCTGGATCGCATCTATCAGCTCGCGCAGCAGATGCTCACGGGACGCGGGGGCGGCTGGCCGCTGACCATGTTCCTGGTGCACGATGATCAGCGGCCGTTCTTCGGTGGCACCTACTTTCCGCCCCAGGCGCGCCATGGATTGCCGGCCTTCCGCGACGTGCTGCGGCAGGTCGCGAGCTATTACCAGCAGCATCTCGACGAGCTGCGCACCGGTGCAGCCCGAGTCGTGGCGGCGCTGGCGGATCTGAATGCGCCCCCGGCCGAGGGCGTGGCACTGACCACCGAGCCGCTGCGGGTGTGCCGCGCGCGCCTCGAGCGCAGCTTCGATAGCGAGTACGGCGGCTTCGGGGCGGCGCCGAAGTTCCCGCATCCACACGATGTGGCGCGGCTGTTGCGCGACTGGCGCGCGAGTGCCCGCTCCAACGTGCCCGACCTGCAGGCGCTGTACATGGCGAGCCTGACCCTCACGCGCATGGGCGAGGGCGGCCTGTTCGACCAGCTCGGCGGCGGCTTCTTTCGCTATTCGGTGGATGAGCGCTGGGAGATTCCCCACTTTGAGAAGATGCTGTACGACAATGCCCAGCTGCTCGCGGTGTACGCGGAGGCGGCCCTCGCGACCGGCGAGAGCCTGTTTCGCGACCGGGCGACGTGCACCGCGGACTTCATACTGCGCGAGCTGACCGCCCCCGAGGGAGCGCTGTACTCGAGCCTGGACGCCGACTCCGAGGGACACGAGGGACGCTTCTACGTCTGGGATCGCGCCGCGGTGCGCAACGCCCTGTCCCCGACCGAATTCAAGCTGTTCGCGGCGCGCTTCGGTCTGGACCAGGATCCCAATTTCGAGGGCCAGTGGCATCTGCTGGCACGCACCGGCATCGCCGAGCTGGCCGAGTGGGAGCACCTGCCGCCCGAGGAGGTGCAGCGCACACTCGCCGCCGCGAGCCGCCGCCTGCTCGAGCTGCGCGCCGAGCGCGTGCGGCCGGCTCTGGACGACAAGAGCCTGACCAGCTGGAATGCGCTCGCCATCGGTGGCCTGGCGACCGCGGCGCGCTGCCTGCAGCGGCCGGACTATGCGCAGTCGGGCGGCGCGGCGCTGCAGTACCTGCGGCGCGTGCATTGGCATCAGGGTCGGCTGCTCGCCACGAGCGTCGCCGGACACGCCCAGCTATCGGCGTATCTGGACGACTACGCCTTTCTGATCGACGCGCTGCTCGAGCTCGCGCGCGTGCGCTTTCGTGTCGAGGAGCTCAACTGGGCCATCGAGCTCGCCGAGCTGATGCTGAGCCACTTCGAGGACCGTGACGGCGGCGGGTTTTACTTCACGGCCGATGATCACGAGCGGCTGATCAGCCGCAGCAAGAGCTTCAGCGACGAGGCCATCCCGGCCGGCAACGCCGTCGCCGCACGCGTGCTGCTGCTGCTCGGTTACCTGCTCGGCGAGCCGCGCTATCTGACCGCCGCGGAGCGCACGCTGCGTGCCGCCTGGGGCGCGCTGCTGAAATACCCCGAGGCGCACGCCTCGATGCTGCTCGCGCTCGAGCAGCTGCTCGCGCCACCGGAGATCGTGCTGCTGCGCGGAGCTGCCGCTCTGCTCGAGCCCTGGCAGCGAGCGTTGCACGCGGTGTTCGCACCACAGCGCTATGTGCTCGCGGTGCCGAGCGCTATCGAGGCCCTGCCGCCGGCGATCGCCGCCAAAAGCGCCGGCGAGACCGTGGTGGCCTACGTGTGTCGGGGCACACACTGTACCGCCGCCATCGACTCGCTCGAGGC
>JASHTF010000097.1 GCA_030040715.1 Gammaproteobacteria bacterium
ATGTAGCGGTTCTGACCGGTCTTGGGGTCCGGGTCGGAGTCGGCAAATCTCTTCAAGGCATGATAGAGGCCGATCGAATCGGCGCCGTTGGGTGGACGTGCCGTGTACATGTACACGAAGCGGCGCCAATTGACGTATCCGCCCCAGTAGCCGACCAGCGTGCCGTTCGGCTCGGCCTTGAAGCGCATGTGCGCACCGCGCAGCGCAATCTCCGCATAGAACGGCAACTCACCCTCGAGATAGATGTCCTTGGGCTTGATCGTCAGCACACCGTCGCGAATCTCGCCCGCGAGCACGTTGTGCGACGCTGAATCGGGCTCCACCGCGTAGGTATAGTCGGCGAGCACGTTGCCATTGGCGTCGCGCTCGAGGTGCTGGGTGGCGCTATCGATCGTGATGGTGACTGGTCCGTCGTGACTGAGATCCTTGCCGCTCAGCTGCAGCGTCCAGGCGGGCGCCGAATCGATCATCAGGTTCCACGACAGCTCCTCGGGATAGGGCTTGCCGGGTGGAGCTGCGTGGAACGACTCGGTGCAACCGACCGAGCGCCACAGCTGATTGTCGATTTTCTGATGCGTCTCGGGATCGATGAACTTGCTGGCGGCCTTGCCGCCGAGGTCAAACCCGTAGGCATACGGGCCGGTCACGGTCTCGATGTTCGGGTCGGCGGTTGCGTCCGGGTAATTGAAGACGCTGGCCGGCTTGCCGTTGACACGCGCATTGGTGTCGATACGGGAGGTGTACTTTGCACTCAGCTGCGCGCCGGCATCGCCGACGATTTTGACCGCCTGCTCCTGGCTATAGCCGATCTCGCGCAGCTGGCGCACGTTCATCTCGGTTTGCCCATCCATGTGGCCGAGCGGGCAGTCGACCTTGTAGTCAGGAATGTCGGTGGCGGTCGCAAACCAACTGATGATGTAACCCCGCGTCTCGGCCATCGACGCCGGGGATGTCAGGCACAGCGCCAACCCGGTCAGCAGCCCCGCCGTCATGGGTAGGACCGCGGCGACCTTGGACCGACGCGCCGCGGGTCGAGAAAGTGGGCTTGAATCGATCTGAGTGATGAGGGCCATTATACTCGCACCTCATTGAATTTTAAGCATTTTTCATGCGCTGACAACCGCGCCATCATAGGCGCGAGGCTAGCGATTGGAGACAGTAAAGTCAAGGAACGGGCGGGGCCGACCGCGGGGCGAGAGCTGAGCCTCGATTTGCGCACCGCTGCGTGCAGCTTAGCAACACGATCTTGGCAGCGGGCAGGCCCGCGAGTATGTCCTGAGTAGATGTCCTGACTGATATGTCAGGCAGGCCGGGGCGAGCCCCAGGGCTCGCGCCCGACCGATACGCGAAGACAATAATTAAGGAGTCCGATCCCGAGCTGCGCCCATCGGGCGCCGCGACCGGCCGCCCGCAACTCTTGCGGCCGATGCCGCAAGAGTCTAGCCCGCGACGGCCGCTATGCGTGGCGGCCGAGGTGGCGGCCTACCACCCGCAGATTCGGTGCAACGCCTGCTTCCTCGCCGAGATCGCGGCTGGGGATGATGTCGGGGGACAGCGTGAAGTTGTCCCAGGAGCAGGGCGACGACGGAACCATCGGGCCGCGCTCGCGAAACTGTTGAGCTTCGGTGCTGCCGGCCATGGCGGTAGTGGCGGCGTCGCGACCGGACACGGCCTGCGTCACCTCGTCAAAATATCCCGCGCCTACCTCACGCTGATGCTTGGTTGCCGTGTAGCCGTGCTGTTCGGCTGCGAACTCGGCTTCCTGTAGCGCGACGTAGGCGGACATCTGGCGCAGTCGGTAGTCACGCGCGAGCTCGAACATCGAGTAATTGAGCGCATGAAATCCCGCCAGTGTGATGAACTGAAAGCGATAGCCCATCGCGGCCAATTCGCGCTGGAACCTGGCGATGGTCGCGTCCTGCAGCTTGCCTTTCCAGTTGAACGAGGGCGAGCAGTTGTAAGCCAGCAGCTTGCCCGGAAAGCGACGGTGGACGCCTTCGGCGAAGGTGCGCGCTTCCTCCAGATCCGGTGTGGACGTCTCGCACCAGAGCAGGTCGGCGTACGGAGCGTAAGCGCATCCCCGGGCGATCGCATGGTCGAGCCCGGCGTTGAGGTAAAGGAATCCTTCTCGGGTGCGGCTCTTTGACCGATCGATGAACTCACCGTCGCGCTCGTCGACGTCGGAGGTCAGCAGATGGGAGGACTGCGCGTCGGTGCGGGCGATGATCAGGGTCGGTACGCCGCACACGTCCGCTGCCAGGCGCGCGGCCACGAGCTTGTCGATCGCTTCCTGCGTCGGCACCAGCACCTTGCCACCCATATGCCCGCACTTCTTGGCCGATGACAGCTGGTCCTCGAAGTGCACGCCGGCGGCGCCGGCGGCGATCAGCTGCTTCATGAGCTCGAAGGCGTTCAGCACGCCGCCAAATCCGGCTTCGGCATCGGCGACGATCGGTTTGAGCCAATCGATCGTGTCGTTGCCTTCGGCATGGCAGATCTGATCGGCTCGGCGCAGCGTGTTGTTGATCCGCCGCACCACCGCCGGAACCGAATCGGCCGGATAGAGCGATTGATCCGGATACATTTCACCGGCCAGATTGGCGTCGCCGGCCACCTGCCACCCCGACAGGTAGATCGCATCGAGGCCGGCCCGGACCTGCTGCATCGCCTGGTTCCCGGTGAGCGCGCCGAGCGCGTTGACGAACGGCGCGTCGTGCAGCGAACGCCACAGCTTCTCGGCCGTGATGCGGGCGATGGAGTATTCGACCGGAATCGTTCCCCGCAGCCGCGCTACGTCGGCGCCCCGATAGCCGCGGGTGATGCCACGCCAGCGCGCATCCTCGTTCCAGATCTGTTGCAACTCTTCGGCGCTGTGTAGGGGTCGCGTATAGCTCATAGCCTCTGTTCCGTGGGTACTTGGGGGTTAATTCAGCAGCTCGTAGGCGCGCAGTGTCAGAAATTCCTCGAAGGTCTCTTGCCTGATCATCTGATCGAACAAGCGCACCGCGGTGGGAAATATGCCGTTGGCCACGTGCTTGCGGCCCACCTCCCGATGAATGCGATCGAGCTCTTCCGACAGCACGCGCTCGAAGCGGTCCAACGTAATGAGCTTGCCGTCACTGGTGTGTGCGCCGTGATGAATCCACTGCCACAACTGCGCCCGGCAGATCTCGGCGGTGGCCGCGTCCTCCATCAGGTTATAGAGCGGCACGCAGCCGCTGCCGCGCAGCCAAGCTTCCAGGTACTGCACGCCGACGCGAATGCAGGTGCGGATGCCGGCCTCGGTGATTTCCCCCGTCGGCACCTGGAGCAAGTCAGCGGCCGCCACCTGCACGTCGCTGCGCTCGACCTGGACCTGGTTCGGCCCGTGCATGATCGCATCGAACGGCTCGCGCGCGATCAGCGCCAGGCCGGGATGCGCAATCCAGGTGCCGTCATGGCCGGCCTGCGCTTCGCGCTGCTTGTCGGCGCGCACCCGGGCCATCGCTGCCGCGTTCGCCGCCAGGTCATCGCGAATAGGAATCTGAGCCGCCATGCCGCCTATGGCGTGCGCACCGCGTCGATGCGCCGTCTTGATGAGCAGGTCCACGTAGCAGCGCAGGAAGTGCCGCTCCATGGTGACGCCGGCGCGATCGGGCAGCACGAACTGCGGTCGCCGCGAGAATTTCTTGATGAAGCTGAAGATGTAATCCCAGCGCCCGCAGTTCAGACCGACGACGTGCTCGCGCAGCTCGTGCAGGATCTCGTCCATTTCGAAGGCCGCGAGGATGGTCTCGATCAGCACCGTGGCCTTGATGGTTCCACGCGGGAGGGCGAGCGCGTCCTGCGCGGCGAGGAATACGTCGTTCCACAGCCGCGCCTCGAGGTGGCCTTCGATTTTCGGCAGATAGAAGTACGGGCCGGTACCGCGCCGGGCGAGCTCCTCGTGGTTGCCGGCAAGAAAGATCGCGAAATCAAACAACGCCCCCGACACCGGTACGCCGTCGATGCTCACGTGCTTCTCGGGCAGGTGCCAGCCGCGCGGACGCACGATCAGCGTCGGTATGCGTGCCCCGAGCTGATAGAGGCGGCCGGTCGGGCGATCCACGAAGCGAATCGTGCGGCGCACCGCGTCGCGCAGGTTCATCTGCCCGCGCACGATGTTCTCCCAGGTGGGAGCGCAGGCATCCTCGAAGTCGGCCATGAACGCGCTCACCGGGGCGTTGAGTGCGTTGATGATCATTTTGCGATCGGTCGGGCCGGTGATCTCGAGGCGCCGATCCTGCAGATCGGCGGGTACCGGCTCGATACGCCAGTGGGCGGCGCGAATCGCGCTGGTCTCGGAGAGGAACTCCGGTACCGCACCCGCGTCGAGCTCATGCTGGCGGCGTGCGCGAGCGGCGAGCAGCTCCAGGCGACGGGGCTCGAATGTACGGTGCAGGTCGGTGAGCAGCTGCAGTGCCGGGCGCGTCAACACCGCCTCGCTGCCGGCGATACTCGGCCCGCGGATCTGCAGCGCGGGTTCGGAGTCAGCGGCGAGTGCCGCACGGACGCTTGCATTCATTAGCCGACAGCATAAGCTTTATCGTGGCTTAAATTTTACGTCCGAAACTTCACACTGTTAATTTCACAACGCCCTAGCGCAAGGATGCATTGACCATGTCAGCGCTGTCGCACAAGGGTCATCTACTGGGCGCCAAGCTGCGCACGATCCGCACCCGCAACGGGCTGACGCTCGAGGAGCTGTCGGCGAACTGCATACAGCGCGATGCCGAACGCGCACCGTCGGTCTCGTACCTGAGCATGATCGAAAGCGGCAAGCGCGCTCCCTCGGCCGAGGTGCTGGCACTGCTGGCGCAGGTATTCCAGCGCAAGCCGGAGTGGTTTCTCGATGAGAGCACGGAGCTGGAGCTGTCGATGCCGCAGGCGCCGGCCGGGGGTGCCGTCCGGATTCCACTGGAGCCCGGATTCCTGTTCGCCAAGGACGTGCTGCAGGCGGCGATTCCGGAGCTGTTGGTGCAGACGGGCACGAGCGGTCGGCAATTCGCACATCTGCTGATCCGCACCCATCAGGAGATGTCGCAGAACGACTTCCCGGAGCTGGAACGGGCGGCCGAAAGCGTCGGCGAGAGGAAATTCCCGATTACGGTGGAGGATCTGCTACGACTGGCCAAGCGCCACGGACTGGAGATTCGCTGGTTCGCGCGCAAGCCCGTAATCGCGCAGGACCAGGACAGCGAGGTGCGCAGCATGGTGCGCTCGTTCTTCGAGGCGCCGCGCGTGATCTACGCCAACCGCGCTCTGCAGGCCGATGCCGCGCGCCTCAAGTTCGACCTCGCGACGCACATCGGGCACAAGGTGCTGCACGGGGGCGATGGGGTCCGCTCGCCGCACGCCACCGGCGGAGAGATGGGTGGCAGCCCCGAGGGCGGTGCCGCCACGGCGGGGTTGAATGCTCAGGATGTGCTGCATGCATGGCGCGACTTCGAATGCACCTTCTTTGCCGGCGCCTTGCTGGCGCCGAAGGTGCCGTTCCGGCGCTTTCTGGTGCGCGAACGCCATCGGGTCGAGTCCGCCACCAAGAAGCTCGAAGTCACGCCCGCGGTCGTCATGCGACGCATGACCAAGGTATCCGCCTATCCTTATTGGCACTTCTTCGACGCCTACCCGCCGGGGTTTCTGCGCGCGGTCTATCGGGGAAACGGCATTCCTCTGCCGTGGGGAAATCTGGGTCGGGTGAGCGACCCGTGCCCGAACTGGGCGGTATTTCGCATGCTGAACGTGGACCGCGGCGAGCCGCGATCCCAGATCTCGGTGCTGCGCGACGGCACGCGCTCGCTGCTGTACTGCTGCCACTCGCAGCGGGTGCGCGACATGGCGGGCAATCAGCACGTGCTGTCGGTCGGGGTTGATCTGTCACCGGCACTCGACGCCAACGCATTTCGCAGCGCCGAGCTGATCGAGTCGATCTTCAACGAATGCCTGCAGCATCACGGACAGGCGCGCATTCCGATCGCCGCGGTGTCGGCGATCGGTGCCGTGGCCAATGTGCTCAATATCGGCTGGATCGAGGATGCGCTCGAGCATCACGCCCGGATCATCTGCCCGCGCAGCGGCCGCTGCCCGCGACCGGAGCGCTGCGAAGGGGCGCGGCTGTCACGTGCTCGCGAGATTGCCGACGTGCGCGATGAGATCCTGAGCCAAGAGATCGAGGGCTGAAGGCGCTGCAGCGGCCGGGGTGGGCTGAAGCGGCCGGAGTGGACGCGAGCTAGCAAGCTGAAATGAGTGAAGTCGTGATGCTGTGCTGCATCGTCAGCCGAGCCGGCCGGCGACCGGTTGAGTTATGTGCCCTCTTGCAGCAGGAATGGTTAAACAAAGCTAATATGCGAGGTTAGCGCCGACGTTCCAGAGCACAATGACCGGATGCTTTGAATCCGCTCGCTGCAAGGCCACGCCACGAGGGCTGGCTGCAATCTGAATCAGGAGATTTGATCATGAGTGTCGAGAAGGTGGCGTTCATCGCTGACGGCGAGCCGGAACGGGTGGGCATCAGGCGGCTGAAGTTCTGCGTCAACAACGAGTGGCGCGCGTCGCAGACCGGCAAATACATGCCCATCATGAATCCGAGCACCGGCCGGCAGACCGCGGAGGCACCGTGCTGCACGTTGGAGGAAGTCAACGCCGCCGTCGATGCCGCCGCCGCCGCTTTTCCTGCGTGGCGCGACACGCCCGTGCCGGTACGCATCCAATTGATGTTTCGCTTCAAGCAGCTGCTCGACAAGAACCTCGAGCAGCTGACGACGCTGCTCGCCACCGAGAATGGCAAGTGCCTGGCGGAGGCCCGTGGCGATGTGCTCAAGGCCATCGAGGTGGTCGAATGCGCGTGCTCGACTCATTACCTCATGCAGGGCGATACCTGTCGCAACGTCTCGGTCGGCTATGACACGGTCTCGTACCGTGAGCCGCTCGGGGTGTTCGCGGGCATCGTGCCGTTCAATTTCCCGGCGATGATTCCGATGGGCTGGATGATTCCGTTCGCGATTAGCACCGGCAATACCTTCGTGCTGAAGGCGGCATCGATGGTGCCGCAAACCGCGATGCGCATGCTCGAGCTGCTGATCGAAGCGGGTCTACCGAAAGGGGTGGTCAATCTGGTGACCTGCAGCCGCGTCGAGGCCGACAGCCTGTTGGTGAACCCGAAGATCAAAGGGATCTCCTTCGTCGGCTCTACCCCGGTAGGTATGCACATCTATCAGACCGCCGCGGCCGCGGGCAAACGAGTGCAGGCGCTGACCGAGGCGAAGAATCACGCACTGGTCATGGAGGATTGCGTGCTCGACCGCTCGGTCAGAGGCGTCATCAACTCGACCTACGGTTGCGCCGGACAGCGCTGCATGGCGTTGCCGGTCGTGTGCGTGCAAGAGTCCATCGCCGATGAGTTCGTGAGCCTGCTGAAGAAGTACGCGCGTGAGCTGAAGGTCGGTCCCGCCTACCACGCGGATTCACAGCTGGGCCCGCTGGTGTCCCTGGCGCAGAAGGAATGGGTCGAGAAGTGCATTGCGACCGGCGTCAAAGAGGGTGCGCAATTGGTGCTCGACGGCCGTGGTCTGAAGGTGCCCGGGTATGAGGGCGGTTACTACATCGGTCCGACGATCTTCGATCACGTCAAGCCCGAGCACTTCGTTGGCAACGAGGAGATCTTCGGTCCCGTTACCAGCGTGAAGCGCGTTCGCGACTTCGAGGACGGCTTGGCTGTCATGAATGCCAGTCGATTCGGGAACGGCTCGTGCATCTACACCAGCTCCGGTCGCCTGGCGCGCGAGTTCTCGGCGCGCAGCGAAGCCGGTATGGTCGGTGTCAACGTCGGTATCCCGGTGCCCTTCTCGATATTCCCGTTCAGTGGACACAAACAATCGTTCTTCGGCGATCTGCACGCCATGGGCAAGGACGGCGTCGCGTTCTATACCGAGACCAAGTCGGTCACCTCGGTCTGGTTTACCGAGGAGGACTCGAACAAGGCCGTCAGCACATGGGACGGTACGCTGACCCGTAAATAGAGGAGAGGGGTCTCGCGCCAGCCGCTGCTTACGCGGCTGCCTGATGCAAGGAGCGTTGCATGAAGCTTGCGCAGAGCCTGCGCCGAATGGCCGTGCGTCAGCGTTCCATTACCGCAAGGGCAGCCGCGTTCGTGCTCGTGCTGTGGCTGCTGCTGCCGGGATGGGCGACGAGCGCCTCGGCCGAGACGCGCGGCTACGTCATCGGGTGGCTTGCCACGGCCACTTATAATCCGGGCCTGGCCATCAACTGTCCGCGGACAGCGAAGGACCCCAGCAAGGTATTCGGGATAGGTAACCTCGGACGACCCCGCGACCGCGCGCTGGTCGATGGCAAGCCGGTGCCGCCGGATGACTTTCCGGACGCCGTAGTGAAGGATCCCGATATCGAGACCGTAGTAGGCAAGTACGCCTACGGTTTCGACCTCGGTGGTAACCCGGCGAACAAATTCGTCGATCCCGAGACCCACGAGCAGGTCGACAATCAGCTGTGGCGCGCGATCGGCTGCAATAAGGAATTCTTTACGGTGACCCCGCCGCGGGCGCCCTACCCCGAAGAAGAAGCCTGGATGCAAATGGTCGATACCGCGCCCGGCTACGCGATCCAGATCAGCGGCCCCGATCTCCGCAAGGACGGTCCGGTCACCCTCACGCTCGACCGCACGATCCGACATCTCGAACGTGATGCCACCGGCGAGGTACGCAGCGACGTCACCTACGTACTCGATCCGAGTCCGCGCTCGCACAACGTGCTGTCAGGCGAGATCCGGGACGGGACCCTCACGATCAAGCCCGCGGACGTTTGGTTGGAAGGCGAGGCGCCGTTCTACGTGCAGATTGACCTGCGGGACGCACACATGCGCATGCGCAGCGAGCAGGGAGGAAACCTGCTCGGCTACTGGGGCGGATACACCGACTGGCACAAATGGGCCTACATGTGCTCGGCGCGTCCGGGCAGCAACTGCGATCCCGTCGGCCAATACCGCGCCTTGGAGAAGATGGCCGATGCCGATCCGGATCCCATGACGGGCCAGAATCGACTGATCTCGACCACGTGGCGACTGGAGGCGGTGCCGGCATTTTTGGCGACCGAGGACGGCAAGGTCGTAGCGGTGGCTTCGGGAGAGGGACTCGGAGGCAAGGTAGGACCGCCGATGGTCGCGGACGCCGCAAACAAGTGAGCCGCGTATGAGTCGGTGGCGCGGGCTGCAAGGTCAGAGCGTGAGCATGGCGGCGCTCGCCATCGCCACGGGATGGGGCGGATGGGGTGTGCGCCCGGCGTGCGCCTACACCGCGCCTTACTCGACGCCCCCAGGCATCACGCTGGTGGATGTGTCGAAAACCATGGACGAGGCGACGCCCCAATACCTGTGGCGCCGCCTCGGGGATGCGCACGGTAATCCACTCTATACCTACGATGCCGACCCGCGCGGCCGCTCGAGCTGCTATGGCGAGTGCGCCCGGCAGTTTCCGCCGTTCGCGGCGGATACGCGCGCGCGCGCCGCGGGGGACTTCTCGATCATCGTGCGCGACGATCGCGTGCGCCAGTGGACCTATCAGGGCAAGCCGCTGTATCGCTACTCCGGCAAGGATCCGTACGGCGAGCCGACCGGCGGGCGATTTGTGCTGCAGGAAAACCCCGCGTGGCACGATCCGGCGAGTGATGTCTACTCGCCCAGGCGCGGCTGGCGGCGCGCGGCCTACGCGCCCGAGGCCTCGACGGTGATGCCGCCGAATGTCGAGCTCGATGGGCTGGCGATTGCGGACGGGTTTGGGTTCGTGGAGGCCGCGACCCACGTGACGATCTATGCGGCGCCGGTGTCGCACCGGCTCTCGAGCGAGTGGCGACCGCTGCGTGCCTCGGCGCTGGCGCTGCCGGTGGGTGAGTTCTCGATCATCACGCGCCGGGACGACGGCGCGCGGCAGTGGGCCTATCGGGGCGAGGCGCTCTATACCTACGCGGGCGACTACGCGCCCGGTGAGGTCACGGGCCTGTTCGTCGGCGACCCACGCGTCCAGGCGGCGCTCGCCTATCGCAACTTCATTCCGCCCGGAGTCGAAATCGATCACTTCCCATTGCGTGGGCCGTTGATGACGGATTCGAAGGGGCTGACGCTCTACAGCGTTGCGCGCTACCACCAGCAGTACGGCGGACGCGAGACGCGCGCGGGTTATTCCATCACCTATAACGATGCCAAGTCCCAAGGCACTGAAGGGTGTCTCGCTGAATGTACCGTCACTTGGAGGCCGCTGCTCGCGCCCGGGAATGCGCGTCCATGGGGATTCTGGGAGCCGATCATGCGACCCGACGGTACCAGGCAGTGGGCGTTCAAAGGCAGTCCCGTCTACACCTACATCGGTGACCACAAGCCCGGCGACATCGAGGGCAACAACCGCAACGTGATCATGTTCGGCGGATCGCGGGGGCAGATCGTCTATGCCGATGCCGGCACTGATCCGAGAGATCCGCGGCCGCTGCTCGGCAAAAACATCACCATGCAGATTGCCTACCAGGGGGCGGGAGCGGGCGATGCCAACGCGCCGGACGCCGTCGGTGCGGGCTCGCTGGCGGGTGCCGCAGCTGCTGACGATACCGCCAGGAGCGCCGTTGCGGAGCGCGCATCGAGTCCGAGAGCCGCCGGCAGCCGCGCGCAGGCCTCCAAGGGCGTCGAAGCCGACGCCGACGGTATGCGCGGCGGACTCCGGGAGCAGTTCGGAGCGGGCTTCTACTGGCATACGATCGGGCTGTTCTACTGAGCGGCGGGGCGGGTCGGAGCGTCGATGTCACGCCCGTAGGTCTCGATGGAGCGCTCTTATAGGCACTATTCGGCTTGTCCGGTTTAATGAAGGATAATTAATGTGCTGTGAAGAGAGGGTTGTGAAATTATTCCGGATCGACTCGGTCGGGGGTAGGACCATACGTGGTCGCAATCGGGTTGAGGTCCTGCCTGCACCAACACGGTAGGAGTACTGGGATGAGGCTTGAGCAGAGTCTTGGCCGCTCGGCCGTGAGTCAGGGTTCCCTGACCGGGGTCGCGGCCGCAATGACGCTGCTCCTGGCTTTGGTCCTGAGTGCATCGGCGGCTTCGGCGGAGACCCGCGGGTACGTCGTGAGCTGGTTCGCTACCGCGACCAACAACCCCGATTTCGCCAGCAACTGTCCGCAGGCCGCCAAGAACCCCAACAGAGTTCAGTTTGTCGCCGCAGGCGGCTTCGTGCGGCGCAACGATCGGGCGCTGGTCGACGGCAAGACGGTCCCACCGCTCGATTATCCGGACGCCGTGCAGAAGGATCCGAGCATCGAGACCGTGGTCGGCAAGTACGCCTATGGGTTCGATCTCGGTGGTAATCCCGCCAACAAATTCATCGATCCCGAGACGCACCAGAAGGTCGATAATCAGCTCTGGCGCGCGATCGGCTGCACCTCCTCATTTCAGGCGACGCCGCCCGCGGCGCCATATCCGGAAGAAGTGTCGTGGGCCACGATCGTCGACACCTCGCCCGGCTATGCGATCGAGATCAGCGGTCCCGATCTGAGCCGGGATGGGTCCGTGACGGTGACGCTCGATCGCACGTTGCGACATCTGGAGCGTGACGCCTCGGGAGGGGTGCGCAGCGATGTCACCTATGCGCTCGATCCGAGTCCGCGCTCGCACAACGTGCTGGCGGGCGAGATCAGGGACGGAGTGCTCACGATCAAGTCCGGCGCCATCTTTCTCGAAGGCGACATGCCTTTCTATCCCCAGATCGACCTGAAGGACGCGCACATGCGCATGCGCAGCGAGCCCGGCGGCAAGCTGGTCGGCTACTGGGGTGGCTATACCGATTGGCATACCTGGGCGTATATGTACACGGCGCGTCCGGGCAGCGGTGCCGACGGGGTGGGGATGTATCGCGCACTCGAGAAGCTGGCCGATGCCGATCCGGATCCGGTAACCGGCCAGAATCGGCTGATCTCGACCGCCTGGCGTCTGGAGGCAGTGCCGGCGTTTCTAGCGACCGAGGAGGGCAAGATCGTGGCGACGGCCTCGGGTGATGGGCTCGGAGGCAAGGTTCGGTAAGGGCCGGAGG
>JASHTF010000098.1 GCA_030040715.1 Gammaproteobacteria bacterium
TCCTCGATTCGATGCATCTGCATACCGTCGATCTGCTGGCGCACGAGGAGGGTGTGGCGGTCGCCGTCGCGCTGCTGGGCCAGCGCTCGGGGCAGATCGGGAGGGTGGTGCTGTCACCGAATAGCGATGCCGTGCGCAGCGACGCACGTGCGCTGCGCCATCCGGCGCTGGTGATCGATCTGCGCGCCGCGGACGGAACCGGTCGCGACCCGTTCGAGCTCGAGCGTCAAGCCGGCGAGCTGCGCGACTTTCTCGGCCTGGCCTGAGCTCATTGCCTCCCGTGTCCTCGCTGCCCGCGCTGCCCTCGCTGCCGCAAATCGCTTAAGCTTCGCGGCCCATCCCCTGGGGTTGGTGCCGCGGATGAGTCCCGATTACCTGCAGCGCGTGCTCAAGGCGCGCGTCTACGATGTCGCCATCGAATCGCCCCTCGAGCCTGCGCCGCGGCTGTCGCAACGTCTCGGCAGTCGCGTCCTGTTCAAGCGCGAGGACCTGCAACCGGTGTTCTCGTTCAAGCTGCGGGGTGCGTACAACAAGATCGCACACCTGTCCGCTGCGACCGCAGCGCGTGGCGTGATCTGTGCCTCGGCGGGCAACCACGCGCAGGGCGTGGCGCTGGCGGCGCGCAAGCGCGGCATACCGGCGGTGATCGTCATGCCGCAGACTACCCCGGCGATCAAGGTGCAGGCGGTCGTGGACCTTGGAGCCGAGGCGCTACTGCACGGCGATCTCTACGATGCGGCCTACGAGCAGGCGCTCACGCTGGCACGCGAGCGCCACCTGGTATTCGTACATCCGTTTGACGATCCCGACGTGATCGCGGGCCAAGGTACGATCGGCATGGAGGTGATCCGCCAGAGTGGCGGTGAGCTCGATGCGATCTTCGTCCCGGTCGGGGGTGGCGGCCTGATCGGCGGCATCGGTGCCTACGTCAAGCAGCTCTATCCGCGCATCAGGATCATCGGCGTGCAACCGGAGGACGCGGCGGCAATGTACGAGTCGCTGCGGGTCGGACAGCGCGTGAGCCTCGAGCGGGTGGGGATCTTTGCCGACGGTGTCGCGGTGCGCCGCATCGGCGAGGAGACTTTCGAGCTCGCGCGGCGCTACGTGGATGAAGTCGTGCTGGTGAGCACCGACGAGATCTGCGCCGCGATTCAGGACGTGTTCGAGGACACTCGCTCGATCCTCGAGCCAGCCGGCGCGCTCGCGGTCGCCGGCATCAAGCGCTACCTCGCGCGCGCCGCAGCGCCGGCGCATGCGCAGCGCCTGGTCGCAATCAACAGCGGCGCGAATCTCAACTTCGATCGCCTGCGCCACGTGGCCGAGCGCGCCGACCTCGGCGCCGAGCGCGAGGCGCTGCTCGCGGTCGAGATTCCCGAGCAGCGCGGCAGCTTTCTGAAATTCTGCGAGGTGCTCGGCCAGCGCAGCATCACCGAGTTCAACTACCGCTTTCAAGGCAGCGCCAGCGCGCGCGTGTTCGTAGGGTTTGGCCTCGGTCACGGCGGCCACGATGAGGCCGACCGCGCGATCGCGGCGCTGCGCGCGGCGAGCTACACGGTGCTCGACCTGCGCGGCAACGAGATGGCCAAGCTGCACCTGCGTTACATGGTCGGCGGCCGCATGCGGGCCGCGGCGGGCGAGGATCTCGACGAGCTGCTGTACCGCTTCGAGTTTCCCGAGCGCCCGGGAGCGCTGCTCCGGTTCCTGCAGGCCGTCGGGACCGCGTGGAACATCAGCCTGTTTCATTACCGCAATCACGGCTCTGACCACGGCCGCGTGCTGGCCGGCATCCAGGTCCCGAAGGCCGAACGCGCCGAGTTCCTGCGGCACCTGAACGAACTTCACTACCCCTACAGCGAAGAGACCAGCAACGCCGCCTACCGGCTGTTCTTGGGTGCCTAAAAGCCTGAATTTGCTGGGTTTCTGGTGCTTGCGCCGTTGCCTGTATAAATGTACAGTCAGACCATGGAGCGATACAAGGGCCGTGGCGCGCTCAGCAACCCGCACCCGCGCTACGTCGGCGCGCAGACCGAGGCGGTGGACGATGGTTGGTACCAGGAAGCGACACCCGACTCCATCGCCACTGAAGTGCGCCCGGAGCCCGCCCGCACGGTTATCACGCGCAACGATTCGCCCGACATCGGCTTCGAGCAGTCGATCAATCCCTACCGAGGATGCGAGCATGGCTGCGTATATTGCCAAGGTGCTGACACGCCGATCTTGCTTGCAGACGGATCAACCCTCCCGCTCGTCGAGGTACGGGTCGGCGACGCGATCTACGGTACCGAGCGCCAGGGCTGGTACCGGCGCTACGTCAGGACGCGCGTTCTCGCGCACTGGAGTGTCGTCAAGCCCGCCTATCGCGTGACGCTGGCCGATGGCACGGAGCTCGTCGCGGGCGCCGATCACCGCTTCCTCACGGAGCGCGGCTGGAAGCACGTGATCGGCGCTGAGTGCGGACCGCCATGCCGACCGCACCTGACGACGGGCAACAAGCTCATAGGCACGGGCGCGTTCACGGAGCCTCCGTCTCGGGGCGAGCAATACCGAGTCGGCTACCTCTGCGGTCTGATACGCGGCGATGCCCACCTGCATCGTTACCCGCACCTCCGGCGGGACGGAAACCTCGGCTGGGGCGGTCGGTTTCGCCTGGCTCTCTGCGACGAGGAGGCGCTAGAGCGTGCTGCGCTGTTCTTAGAGCGGGCCGGCGTTCAGGCAAGACGTTATGCGTTTGCGGTCGCGACCGACAATCGGCGTGCCATGCAGGCGGTTGAAACCTACGCTGCGGACAAGGTCGAGCGCGTAAGGCGGCTTATCGCCTGGCCAGAAATGCCCCACGACTCCTGGCGTGCAGGCTTCCTGGCAGGGATGTTTGACGCAGGGGGAAGCTACGGCGGCGGCATCTTGCGCATCTCAAATGCAGATGCGGTGATCATCCAAGCCCTCCAGGATGCGCTCGCTTTTTTCGGCTTCGGGTGCACCGTGGAGCATCAGGAATTCGAATACCGAAAACCGGTCGATACCGTGCGGCTACTCGGCGGATTGAAGGAGCACCTGCGCTTCTTTCACATCTGCGATCCCGCGATCCGCCGCAAGTGCAACATCGCCGGCCAGGCGGTCCAGAGCGAGGCGCGTCTCGACGTGGTGTCGATCGAGCCGCTCGGCCCGATGCCTCTCTACGACATCACCACCGGCACCGAGGACTTCATCGCCGACGGCGTCGTGAGTCATAACTGCTACGCGCGTCCGAGCCACGCGTACATGGACCTGTCGCCGGGTATCGATTTTGAGACCAAGATCTTCTATAAGGCGGACGCCGCGCGGCTGCTCGAGCGCGAGCTCGGTCGGCCGAGCTACAGCGTCAAGCCGATCGCCCTCGGCGCGAACACCGATCCCTATCAGCCGCTCGAGAGAAACCTGCGCGTGACGCGCTCGATCCTGGAGGTGCTCGAGCGCACCCGGCACCCGGCGACCATCGTTACCAAGGGCTCGTTGATCGTCCGGGACCTCGATCTGCTTACGTCGCTGGCGCGTGACGATCTAATACGCGTGTTCGTCAGCGTCACCACTCTCGACGCCGAGCTCAAACGCACGCTCGAGCCGAGGGCGGCGGCACCGCAGGCGCGGCTGCGGATACTGCGCGAGCTGGCGGCGGCGGGTGTGCCCACCGGAGTGCTGGTTGCGCCGGTGATCCCTGCCGTGAACGACAGCGAGATCGAGCGCATAATCGAGGCGGTGGCCGCCGCCGGGGCGCAGCAGGCCGGGTACGTGCTGCTGCGGTTGCCGCATGAGTTGAAGCAGCTGTTCCGTCAGTGGCTCGATGAGCACCTGCCCGAGCGCGCTGAGCACGTGATGTCTCTGATCCGCGGCACGCGCGACGGACGCGAGAATGATCCACGCTTCGGTACCCGCATGGTCGGTAGCGGAGCGTGGGCGCAGCTGTTGAGCGATCGCTTCGCGCTGGCGTGCAAGCGCTACGGTCTGCCGCGAGGGCCAATCAGGTCGCTCTCCACCTCGCATTTCCGCGCCCCTAATCAAGCTCCGCAGATGCCCCTGCCGCTGTAAGGTTCAAGACGCGTGGCGCCGCGACGCGTTCATGGCGGTGGTCGTGCGTGCTGCCAGCGCGGACGGTGCGAGCGCTGTCGTCGGTATCATCGGCAAGGAGCGCGTCGCCGACTCGGTCGCCGCCCGCGTGGCCGTCTACGCCGACTGAGTGCGCCGCGCGCGACCCACGCAGCCTTGCTATGCTGCGGCCATGGCCGACGCGGGAGGGCGCATCGCGCTGGTGGCTGGAGGCAGTGGCCTGGTCGGCCGCGAGCTGCTGCCGCTGCTGCTGCGCGCGCGCGAGTACGCGCGCGTGCAGGCGCTATCGCGGCGGCCGCTGCCGTTCGAGCATGAACGCTTTGCCAACCGCGTAGTGCGCTTCGACGCCCCACTCGCGCTGCAGATGAAGGGCCTCCGATGCCACGATGCCTTCTGCTGCCTGGGAACGACGCTGCGAGAGGCCGGCAGCGAGCACGCCTTCCGCGCGGTCGATCATGACCTGATTCTCGCCTACGCACGCGTCGCACTGGCATCCGGCGCGGAGCGCTTCGTGCTCGTTTCCTCGATTGGCGCGCAGGCCGGTGCTCGCAATCTCTACCTGCGTACCAAGGGAGAAACCGAGCGGGCCGTGGAGGCGTTGCGTTTTCGCTCCCTGGACATTCTGCAGCCCTCGCTGCTGCTCGGTATGCGACGCCAGCCGCGCCCGCTGGAGCTGGTCGCGCAGCCGCTGATGTGGCTGCTGGCACCGCTGCTGCTCGGATCGGCAGCACGCTATCGACCTATCCACGCGCGTCAGCTCGCCGCGGCTATGCTCGGTGCGGCCCGCGCCGGTCGACTCGGAGTGCATCGCTATAGCTATCAGGAGCTGCGCCGCCTCGGGTCGGGTCGAACCGATCCATAACCGACGCCTCGGCGCTCGTGCTGCCGCCTTGGCGGCCCCGTGCCGCACGGCCATTTGACAGATCGCAGCGTGTGCTCGGCAGTTGTGCTATCTGTGACGCGTATCCAACCCTTATTCCTTGACCGCGTGCCCCAAGCTGGCAGACTCGAGCGCGTCAGCTAAGGGCAAACCTGTCGAAAGGCAGGGACGCAAAGCCACCGGTCCTGGGGAAGACAGGACAGCGGGGTTGCCGCTCTAGCCTCCGGCAACGTCTCCGTTGCTGTCGGCCTGCAGCGTCTGCCGCGTGCACTGTTGCGGCTTTGCCGAAGCCCTGGTTTGGGGAATGGGGAACGGTCTATGCAGCAGGCAGCGACGCGAGCAGAACGAGCGTCTTTGAGCGCGATCGAAGGCAGTACAGCCGCGCTCACGAACGCCTTCGTCATCAATCTGGTCTCTTCAACGACTCCAGTGGCGCTGACGCGTCCTGACCATGCAGGTCTGAGGCGTTTCAATTTCTTCGTGTCGCGGCGGCGCGAGCAGGACGGCCGCGAACGCTTCCGCCTGCACATGGGCTACTTCGAAAGTCAGGAGGAAGCGGAAAAGCTGCTCGATATCGTGCGCGAGATCTACCCCGGAGCCTGGGCGGGCATGGCACCGGGCCGTGGCCTGCGCACGAGCGCGGCACCCGACGCGCAGTCGCCGGCCGCCACCGCCGCGGCGACACCGCCGTCGATAGCGCGCCCAACGGCACTGCCGGCGGCACCAGCGGTCGCGCGCACTGGACCGCGAGTGGTCGCCGCCTCCATCGCCTCGGCATCGGTAGTGCGCGCAGCAGTCGCGCCGATGGCGAGAACTCACGATGCACCCGCTTCGGGCCCGCAGCGACCGGCCAGTGAGCGGCACACGGCGGTGGGCGCGTTGGGCGGCGTGCGATCTGCGATCGACGCACACGATCAATCGGGGTCGGGAGCGGACGGGATGCGCTCGAGCTCGCCCGGCGGCACGACCATGCCGAGTGCTGCATCGATTCCGACCTGCCAGCCGGCATTTTCTACATCGGTCTCCGCCTCCGCCTCCACGCCGGCACCGGTAGTGGCGCGCGCAACCGTTCCGACGTTGAGGGCCGCCACGCCCACCGCGAGCCGATCCGCGCCCGCGGCACCACCGTCCGAGGAAACGCTGACCAACACGGGGGCGTTAAGAGTGCTCGAGGGTTCGGCGCCGAGCGCGGCCACCAAACCGCAGTCGTCGTCCCGGTCGCGCACTCCCGCACCCGCTCATGAGAAAGCCTGCTACGCGGTGCAGCTGGTCTGGTCGGTGAAGCCGATCGAAATGACACGAGTGCCGCAACTGGCCATATTCAGCGCCTACACGCTCTATGGAGCACAAGGTCATCGAGACGGGCGCCGCTGGTACGGTCTGCGCCTCGGTTTCTTTACCGATGCGATCTCGGCCAAACAGGTGGCGCACTACGTGCGCGCCGACTTCGCGACCGTATCGGTGGTGCCGGTCACGACCCGTGAGCGCGACCAGGCGGGCCGTGCGGTCTCGGGCGCCGCTGCTGCCTCTGCGGTGACCGCGGCGCCAGCGCACGCGCCGCTTCCAGTGCAGCCGCCGGCCGGCAGCGCGGGTCGGGACGGATCCGCCGTGTCGATGGACGAATTCAAGCTGATCGACGACGCGGCCTCGGCGCCGATCAAGGCACCGAAGCAGCCGCGTGCCGCTGCGCCATCGGCCTCGCGCGCAAAACGCGGCGCACCCGGCAAGCGCGTCGTAGTGCGACGAGTCGGGCAAGTCCATGCGCAGCGCAAGGTCAAGCCAATGACGCTCGAGGAGACGCTCGAGATCCTCGGCGCCAACCAGCTCGAGGTCGAGGGCAAAGGCAAGGGCAATGCATCCTACCGCTCGGCGGACGAGTCGGGTGTGCGTCACGTGCGACTCGAGCGCGTCAAGGGCAAGCCGTCCAAGCTGTCGCGGCTGTTTGATCGACTGTCCGAGCGGCTCGGCTGAGCTTACGCGGTCCACTGAAGCGGACCGGTCAAGCCGGCGTCGTTCTTCGGGCACGTAGCACGGCTCGAATCCGACTCAACTCGGCGCGCGCGCGCGCATGAAGGCGGCCGCGGACGCCTGCAGCGCCCCTCTTTGGCTCACGTGGAAGCGCACGCTCTCCATGCTTTGGGTGATCTCGGGCGCCATCGCGGCAGCGACGTGCGCGCGCATCCAACTCTCGAGTTGCTCGGGTGAGGCGCCGTTCCAGAAGATCTGCGGCACCTCGCTGGTGATCATGAGCGGGCCGTCGGCGCCGAACGGGGCCAGCAGCGTGCTGGCATGAGCGCTGAAGGTCTGCCAGGCGAGCTGCGGGTGCTGATGCGAAAGTGCGGCGATCAGCTCCAGACGCACGTGCGCTTCGTCAGCGGGAATTTCGCTCGAGAGCGCAATTTGCGCCGCGCGCTCGGCCAGCGCTGCGTCGCGTACTTGCATCAGGGCCGCGTACATCGCGTGCCGTTCGGCGCGGTCCTGTGTTCGCCGCGCCAGTGCGTGCAGCTGCTCGAATGTAGCCGCAT
>JASHTF010000009.1 GCA_030040715.1 Gammaproteobacteria bacterium
GCGGGGCGACGTTGTTGAAGCCATGCTCGGTCAGGTAATGCGCCATCTCCGCGTCCGGATGCGGTCCCGGCTGGATGCGACGAAACAGCTTGATCAGCGCCTGCTGGCCGATCACCAGCGAGCTGTTGGATTGCTCGACGTTCAGGCGGCGTACCTCGGCGTCGGGCGGGAGTGTGAGGCTCGCCAGACGCGCGCTCGGCATGAAGCGCAGTGTGCCCGAGGCAGTCGTTATGCTGGTGTTGCTCGCGAGCAGCTCGAGCAGCCGGCGCGCGAAGGCATCGAGCGCGAATGCATCCGTGAGCACGCCGATCGACTGCCCGCGCCGCACGCGCGCCAGCGCCAGCTGTTGCGGCAGGGCGGTCGATACTTCTTCCTCGGCGATGAACCCCATTGGAAGCAAGTAGCGTTCTGACCCGCGTCGCGTCTGCACGTCGATCTGTGCCATCAGCGCCGGCGGCGCGAGTGCGGGAAGCGCAACAGCCGCGGCGATCCGCACCTGCCGCGGCGGCTCATCCTTGGCGCCGAACCAGCGCCGCTTCGGCAGATACGCGGGCAGCACTTCGCGCTCCAGGATGGCGCGCGCCGGGTCGAGCAGCAGCTCATCGAGCCCACGGCGCACCACCAGCGTGGCATATTCGGGCAAGGGCTCGGGTGCCGGTGAGTGCCAGGGCGGCAAACGGGCTTCGGTCGCGAGCAGAAACCACAGAAAGCCATAAGGCGGCAGTGTCAAGAGGTACGGCAGCTGCCCGATCGGTGGAAAGGCCGAGCCGCCCAGCATTTCCACCGGCACGCGCCCCACATAGGCGCTCAGATCGAGCTCCACCGCCTGCGCTGAGCGCGACACGTTGGCGATGCACAGGATGGTGTCGGTGCTGTCGTGCTCGGTGTACTCGCGCAGATACGCCAGGATGCGTCGATTGGCCGGCGTCAGCAGCCGCAGCGAGCCGCGTCCGAACGCCTGCTGCTGCCGGCGGATGCTGAGCATGCGCCGCATCCAGTTGAGCAGTGAGAACGGGTCGCGCGTCTGCGCTTCCACGTTGACCGCCTCGTAGCCGTACAGCGGATCCATGATCGGCGGCAGCACCAAGCTGCCCGGGTCGGCGCGCGAGAAGCTGCCGTTGCGATCCGGCGACCACTGCATCGGCGTCCGTACGCCGTCGCGATCGCCGAGGTGAATGTTGTCCCCCATGCCGATCTCATCGCCGTAGTAGATCACCGGGGCGCCCGGCATCGACAGCAGCAGCGAGTTGAGCAGCTCGATGCGCCTGCGGTCGCGCTCGAGCAACGGTGCAAGCCGGCGGCGGATACCGAGATTGAGGCGAGCGCGGCGGTCGGAGGCGTATTGCTTCCACAGGTAGTCGCGCTCCTTCTCCGTGACCATCTCAAGCGTGAGCTCGTCATGGTTGCGCAGAAAAATCGCCCACTGGCAGTTGGAGGGGATGTCCGGCGTCTGCCGCAGGATGTCGGTGATCGGGAACCGATCCTCCTGCGCCAGCGCCATGTACATGCGGGGCATGAGCGGGAAGTTGAACGCCATGTGGCATTCATCCCCGTTACCGAAATATTGCTGTACGTCCTCGGGCCATTGGTTGGCTTCCGCGAGCAGCATGCGATCGGGCACCAGCGCATCGAGCTCGGCGCGGATCTGCTTCAATACGGCGTGTGTCTCGGGCAGGTTCTCGTTGCTGGTGCCCTCGCGCTCGACCAGGTACGGTACCGCGTCCAACCTGAAACCATCGACGCCGAGCCGGACCCAGTAACGCAGGATCGAGAGTATGGCGCGCAGCACCTGCGGGTTGTCGTAATTGAGATCGGGTTGGTGCGCGTAGAAGCGGTGCCAGTAGTAGGCGTTGGCCACCGGGTCCCAGCTCCAATTGGAGCGCTCGACATCGATAAAGATGATGCGGGTGTCGGCGTATTTGCCGTCATTGTCCGACCAGACGTAGAAGTTGCGGGCGGTGCTGCCGGGTTTGGCACGACGCGCGCGCTGGAACCATGGGTGCTGATCGGAGGTGTGATTGATGACGAGCTCGATGACCACGCGCAGCCCGCGCGCGTGCGCCGCGTGGATGAAGCGCCGCACGTCAGCCAGCGAGCCGTAGTCGGGATGCACGCCGCGGTAGTCGGTGATGTCATAGCCGTCGTCGCGCCGCGGACTCGGATAGAACGGCAGCAGCCACAGGGTATTGACACCGAGAGCCGCGATGTAATCGAGCTTTTCGGTCAAGCCGGCGAAGTCGCCGATGCCATCGTTGTTGGCATCGAAGAACGATTTGACGTGCAGTTGATAGACGACGGCGTCCTTGTACCACAGCGGGTCGATGCTAAAGCTCGGTGCGCGGCGGGCGCGTGGCGAACGCGCGACGCTCGGGGCTTGTGGTTGCACGATCGCGGCCATAGTCATAGAAAATAATCAAAGTCGCGCTCGCTGCGCACGCGGCGGCGCACCCGCAGGATGTGCGCGGGCGTCACCTGCGGGTCGAGAGCGACGAAGTTGCGGGCTCCCTTCCATAGGTAGCGTGCGCCCGACAGCAGGTCGTGCGCCTGGAAGGTCTGTTCGGGCGTAAGCCCCAGGGCGGACAGATCCAGATCGAGCCACCCGCTCTGCGTGTGGTGCGGGTCAAGATTGACCGCGACCAGAACCGACTCGGCGAGCTCGGGTGCCCCTTTGCTGTAGATCAGCAGCGCGTCATTGTCGCTGCGGTGAAACACGAGGTTGTGGTCGGTCTGGAAAGCGGCGTGCTCGCGGCGGATACGATTGATGCGCGCGATGAGCTGCGCGAGGCTGTCCGGGCGTTGCAGATCCCAGTGGCGCACCTGGTACTTCTCGGAGTCGCGATATTCCTCGCTGCCTGGTTCGCGCGGCACGTGCTCGAGCAGCTCGAACGCCGGTCCGTAGATGCCGTAGCTCGCCGCCAGCGTCGCGGCGAGCACCAGACGTACCATGAAGGCCGGGCGACCACCAAACTGCAGGTACTCGCTGAGGATGTCGGGTGTATTCGGCCACAGATTGGGTCGGAAGAAATCGCGCCGCAGCGCGAGCTCGCGAAAGTAATCGATGAGCTCGGAGCGGGTGTTGCGCCAGGCGAAGTAGGTGTACGACTGGGTAAAGCCGAGCTTGGCGAGACGGTACATCACCTTTGGACGGGTGAACGCCTCCGCCAGGAACACCACCTCGGGGCAGCGGCGCTTAATCCGTGCGATCAGCCACTCCCACAGTGCGAATGGCTTGGTGTGGGGATTATCCACGCGGAAGATGCGCACCCCCTGCTCGAGCCAGAACTCGACGATGCTCGCGAGCTCGAGCCACAGTTCGTGCCAGGCCGGGGTCTCGAAATAGAACGGATAGATATCCTGGTACTGCTTGGGCGGGTTCTCGGCATACTGAATCGACCCGTCGGCACGCCGCAGGAACCACTCCGGGTGCTCGCGCACGTAGGGGTGATCGGGGCTGCACTGGAAGGCGATATCGAGTGCGATCTCGATGCCGAGCTCGCGGGCGCGCGCCACCAGATCCCTGAAGTCCTGCAGCGTCCCGAGCTGCGGATCGACGGACTTGTGGCCACCGGCCTCACTGCCGATCGCCCAGGGGCTTCCCGGGTCATCCCGACCGCTGGAGGGGCGATTGTTCGGTCCCCTGCGCTCGGAGGCGCCGATGGGGTG
>JASHTF010000099.1 GCA_030040715.1 Gammaproteobacteria bacterium
CCTGGGCGCCGCTGTCTGCGGACGAGCAGCTGGGGATGGTGTATGTGCCGACCAGCGCGCCGACGATTTCGTACTACGGCGGACATCGGCCTGGGAACAATCTGTACTCGGACTGTCTGCTGGCGCTCGATGCCAAGAGCGGCAAGCTGATCTGGTATTTCCAGATGGTGCATCACGACCTGTGGGACTACGACAACGCCTCGGCGCCGACGCTGGGCGACATCACGGTGAATGGCAGGCGCATCCACGCGGTGATGCAGCCGAACAAATCGGGTTACCTGTACGTGTTTGACCGCAAGACCGGCAGGCCGGTGTGGCCGATCGTCGAGCGGCCGGTGCCGAAGGGGATTCTGCCGGGCGAGGAGGCGTCGCCCACTCAGCCCGTTCCGACGAAGCCCCCGGCATTCGAGCGGCAGAACATCACGGCCGATGACCTGCTGGATTTCACGCCCGCGCTGCACGCGGAGGCGCTGAAGTTCATGCAGGCGTACGTCGCGGGACCGGTATTCACGCCGCCCTCGCTCGCCCATGATCCTGCCACCGGCAAGAAGGGAACTCTGGTCGCGCCCGGCGGCTGGGGTGGCGGCAACTGGAACACCGGAGCGTTTGATCCGGACACCGGTATCTACTATGCGGTCTCGATGACGCTCCCGAACATCTACGGTTTGGAGCAGCCTCCGCCGAACCAGCGCGGGCCCGGCAAGATCGCCTACGGCTTTCCCGAAGAATCCGAAGCAACCTATGAGGCCGAGCCGCGCTATGGGGTGGAGGTCGAGGGGCTGCCGCTGGTGAAGCCTCCTTATGGGCGCGTCACGGCGCTGGATCTGAACGCGGGCACCAAACTCTGGACGATCGCGAACGGCGATGGTCCGCGCAACGATCCGCATCTGAAGTCTCTCAACCTGCCGCCGCTGGGATCGATCGGCCGACCGGTGGCGCTCGTGACCAAGACGCTGCTGTTCCTCGGCGAGAGCAGTGACTCGGTGATGGGGCACGCGGGGATCCCCGGGCCGGCGCACTTTTACGCCTATGACAAGGCCACGGGTGCGCGGCTCTGGGAAACGACGCTGCCCGCGGGTACGACCGGCGGCCCGATCAGCTACGAGATCGACGGCAGGCAATTCATCGTCGTGCCCATCGGCGGCAAAGACTATGGGACCGCCTGGGTCGCTCTGGGCTTGAAGCCGTGACCAATGCGCGCACGGCGGCTACGGCCGCTATGCGCGCTGCGCTTGCGCCAGCAGCAGACCCTGCGCTGCCTCACTCGGCGGCTCGCTGAGGCACAGGAAGCGCTGCTCGAGCTCATGGACCGCGAGCGGCGGTGAGAGCAGAAAGCCCTGCCCCTCGTGGCAGCCGCGCTTGCGTAGCCAATCCAGCTGCGCCGGACGCTCGATGCCCTCGGCCGTCACGACGATGCGCAGGCTCTGGCCGAGGGCCAGGATGGTGGCGGCGATCGCGGCCGCGCTCGCGCTGCGATCCACGTCGTGGACGAACGCCTTATCGATCTTGATGCGATCGGGCGGAAAGCGGGTGATATAGGCGAGCGACGAATAGCCGGTGCCGAAGTCGTCGAGCGCGATGCGGCAACCGAGCTGCCGCAGGCGCTCGAGGCTGTTGCGCACCATGCTCGAATCCTTGATCAGCAGCGATTCGGTGATCTCGATCTCGATCAGCGAGGTGGGAATACCCGCCGCCCTGGCCTCGGCTTGAATCACGCGGGCGGGATCTCCGTGCAGCAACTCCTTGCCGGACACGTTGATCGCGACCGGGATCGCGATGCCACGATCGAGCCAAGCGCGCAGCTGCCGGCAGACCGCGCGCACGACCCAGCTGCCGATTTCGATGATCAAGCCGCTGTCCTCCGCGATCTCCACAAACCGCGTCGGCGGTATCTCGCCATAGTGCTCATCGCGCCAGCGCAACAATGCCTCGACGCCGACGATGCGGTGACCCTCGAGGTCGAACTTCGGCTGGAACTGCAGCTCCAGAGTATCGTCCTTCACCGCATGCCGCAGGCGCGTCTCGAGCTCGAGCCAGTCGCGTAGCCGACTGCTCATCGCCGGCTCATAGATCATCACGGAAGGCGCAAACCCCTGGTTTTTTGCCTGATACATCGCGGTATCGGCGTGCTTGAAGATGTCGGCTACATGAGCACCATCATCGGGATAGATCGCAACGCCGATGCTGGGTGCAGAGTAGAACTCGAGCCCCTCGTAGACGATGGGCTCCTTGAAGGCGGCGCAGCAGCTTGCGGTGACCTGGATCGCGAGCGCGCGCGCGGCGGCGTGCTGCAGCAGGATGACGAACTCATCGCCGCCGAAGCGCGCCACCGACGCCGGGCCGCGGTCCATCTCGAATTGCTCGATGAGTCGTTTGAGGCGGCCGGCGACGGTCTGCAACACGACGTCACCGACCGAGTGGCCGAAGGTATCGTTGATGCGCTTGAAACTGTTGAGATCCATGTAGACGACGGCCACCGATTCGCCCGACTCGGCGGCGTGCGCGAACAGCTGCTCCGCGGTCTCGATGCAGCGCTGGCGATTCGGCAGACCGGTCAGCGGATCGAAGTAGGCCAGCCGCTCGATGCGCTCGGCGGCGGCGGCATTGCGCAGGATGTATTCGAGCCGTCGGGGCAGCAGCGCCCAATTGACGGGTTTGGCGATGAAGTCGGTCGCGCCAGCCTCGAAGGCGCGACCCACGGCGACCGCATCCTCATGCCCGGTGACCATGACGATCGGCACCGTGTTCAATCGCAGGTCCATGCGCAAGCGGCGGCAGACGGTGTAGCCGTCGAGCCCCGGCATATCGACGTCGAGCAGCACGAGGGCGAGGTCGTGGCTGCGAGCGGCCTCGAGTGCCTCGGTGCCGTTGTCGTAGGTGAGCGGCTCGAGGCCGAGCGCCGCGGTCGACTCGGCCAGCAGCCGCCGACCGAGCGCCTCATCGTCGGCGATGATGGCGATGCGCCGTGACGGAGAGTGCGTACTCATGCGATGGCGCGATACTGCTGTTGCAGCAATTGAGCGATCAGGAGCGGATAGGCTGCCTGCAGGCGCTCGTGCAGTGCTCGCGCGTGCACGGCGTCCCCGGCTCTGCAGTGGCGCTCGAGGCGGCGCAGTTGGTGGGCGAAGCGCAGCGCGCCGACGTTGGCGGCACTGGAGGCGAGCTTGTGACAGCCGGCGGCAGCGGCGGGGAGATCGCCTGCGCCGAGGCTGAGTCGCAACTGTGCGAGCTCCTGTGTCGAGGCGCGGCGAAACAGGTCCACGAGCTCGGTGTACAAATCGCCCGCCTGATCGGCAGGGCGGGGGCTGCGCAATCCACGCAGCTGTGCGATCACGGTCGCATCGACGCTCGCCAGCGCTGCATCGACCGCGGAGCTGTCATCGGGCTCGACCGGGGCGAGGTCGCCGGCTGCACCACCGGGTTCGTGGGCATCGAGTCGCCGCGATCGATCGGCTGAGTCGCCGGGCGCCGTGAGCCAGCGGCGCAGAACGGCTGCGCACTGCTCGAGCGTGTAGGGCTTGCCGAGCATATCGTTCATCCCGGCGCGCACGCAGGCGTCGCGATACTGCAGCGCATCGTGTGCGCTCAGCGCGATGATCGGCACACGCGCGCCGTGTTCGCCGCGCCGTCGCATCAGCCGCGCGGTCGCGAAGCCGTCCATCTTCGGCATGCTCAAATCCATCAGCACCAGGTCAAAGTGCTCGCCGTTGGAGCGCGTGAGCGCCTCGATACCATCCCGCACCCACACACAGCTGCAGCCGAGCGCCGCGAGATAGCCGCGGGCCACGGCCGCATTGACTGGCTCGTCTTCCACCAGCAGCACGCGTCCAGCGCGCTCGAGCGTGCGCTCGGGGGTCATCGCGCGGGCGGCAATGGACGTCGCCGACAGACCCATCACCCGCAGCAGCGCCGCACGCAGCGCATCGCGCCGCACCGGCTTGAGAATCAACACTCCCGGTGCGAGCCGATGGGCGAGCCCGCGCCGCTCAGCCTCGCCGCTGCTGCAGACCACCGCGAGCGGCGCGCGCTGCAGGTCGGCATGCTGCAGCAGTTGCTCGAGCTCCTCCGGGTTGCTGTCGGCATCGAGCAGCACCACATCCCCGGGGGAGAGAACCGGCGGCACATCGGGATCCTGCTGCGGCAGTACGGTGAGACCGAGTGCGGCCGCGTGACGGACGAGCGAGTCGGCGAGCGCCGCGCTGCGCCCCCTGATGTGCACCGGCCGCGGCGGCAGCGGCGGCAGCGGCGGCGAGCATGCCGCCCCGGCGCGCAGCTTGAGCGGCAAAGAGACGCGGAACGTCGAGCCCATCTGCGGTTGACTGTCCACGGTGATCGCGCCGCCCATGAGCTCAGTCAGCTCACGGCAGATCGCGAGCCCGAGTCCGCTGCCGCCGTAGCGGCGCGTCGTCGACTCGTCCGCCTGGGTGAAGGGCTCGAAGATCTTGGCGATCGTCGCGGCATCCATGCCGATGCCGGTATCGGAGACGGTGAGCACCACGCGTACGGTACCCGCGGCCTCCCCGGGTGCGCCGCAATCGCTGGCCGCGCCATCCGCGTCCTCAATGTCGGCGCGCACTACAACCTCACCACGCGCCGTGAATTTGACCGCGTTGCCGATCAGATTGATCAATATCTGGCGAACTCGCAGCGGGTCGCCCCGCAGCCGCGCCGGCGGCAGATCGCGCTCGGGAGGGCAGACGATCAGCTCGAGCTGTCGCTCATCGGTCTGGAACAGACTCGCGCATTCCTCGAGGATGGCGAGCAGATCGAGCGGCAGCTCCTCGAGCGCCATCTTGCCGGCGTTGACCTTGGACAGATCGAGCAGGTCGTTGACGATCTGCAGCAGCACCTGCGCCGAGGAGCGGATGGTCTGAGTCAACCGCGCCTGAGTCGGGGACAGCTCGGTGCGGGCGAGCAGCTCGGTCATGCCCACGACGCCGTTCATCGGCGTGCGCAGCTCGTGGCTCATGCGATCGAGGAAGCGCCCCTTGGTTTGCAGCGCCTCGGTCAGCTGAGCGTTGCTGTCGCGCAGCTCGCGCGTGCGCAGCGCGACTTCCGACTCGAGGCGCTCGCGCTCGTGCACGATGCGATGGAACTTCGCGCGTTGCAGCCACAGCGCGCGTACCAGCAACACCAGCGCGGCCAGCGCATAGGCGGCGTAGGCCCAGGAGGACTTCCACGGCGCCGGGTCCTTGTGAATCGTGAGCCGCAGCGGCGTCGCGCTCCAGATCGAGTCGGAGTTGGCGGCGCGTACCTCGAGCAAGTGATCGCCTGGATCGAGATTGGTGAGCGTAATACGGTGCTGGGTGCCGAGATCGATCCATCGGTCCGTGAGGCCCATGACGCGGTAGGCGAGACGGTTGTGCCTCGGTGAGCTGAAGTCGAGCACGCCGATGTCGAACGAGACGATGCTGGCGCGGTAATCGAGGCCGATGCGATGCAGCAGCCAGTACGGTGTCGGCTGCGGCGCGGGGACCCCGAGCACGTCGATCTGCGTCAACGCCAGCCGGGGCGGCTGGTTCGGCACGCTCAGCCGGGCCGGATCGAAGATGTTGAAGCCGCCCGGGCCCCCGAAGCACAGCCGGCCGTCGCGCAGCCGCGCGTACGCCCCGGAGTCGAATTCCTCGCCCTGCAGTCCATCGTCGCGATGGAATGTCTTGATATCACCGCTGTCGGGGTCGAAGCGGATCAAACCAGAATTGCCGCTGAGCCATAGCCGCCCGGAGGCATCCGGCAGCACGCTATAGAGGGTGTCGCTCGAGAGTCCGGCCGCGCGCGAGAACACGCGCAAGCGTATGGAGTCAGGCGCAGCCGGTGAGCCGGTCACGAGCGCGAGCCCGCCGCCGTCGGTGGCCACCCAGATGCGGCCACGCGCGTCGACCGTCAATGCATATACCGTGTTCGACGGCAGCGTGGCGCGATCATCGGCCACATGTCGATAAACCCTGACGACCCGTCCGTCGGGCCGCGCGAGATCGAGGCCGCCACCGTCGGTGCCGAACCAGAGATTGCCGTCCAGATCCTCGGCGATGGCGCGCACGCTTGGGGCGCTGATTGCGCCGGGCGCGACGCCCCCGGGCGAGGCGCCATACGGCAGCTGACGGACAAGTCCCGAGGCCGGATCGAGGACGTCGACGCCGCCGTCGTGCAGGCCGAGCCATATCCGCCCGTCACGCGCCTCGAAGATCGTCATGATGCCCGCGGCGCTCAAGCCATGCGCATCGCCGGGCTTTGCGGATATCGACTGCAGCCGGCCCGCTGCGGTGAGCTTCATCAGCCCGCTCGCCATGGTGCCGATCCAGAGCGTGCCGTGGCGGTCCTCGTGCAGCGACATCACGCGACGATCGCTGAGGGCGTTGCGCCGGCCGACGACCGCGTCGATGTCGGTCGCAACGCCACTGCCACCATCAAATCGATACAGCCCGCCACCCTCGGAGGCGATCCAGACCTCATGGTTGGGCGCATCGGCGAACGCCGTGACCAGGCGGTTGCCGAGCCAGCCCGGCCGCCGCCCACCGAGCTCCCAGCTGCGCGGATTCCAGCGGCTGACGCCGCCCGCGCGTGTGCCGATCCAGACCAGACCGCTGTCATCTTCATACAGCGACAGGATGCAGGAGTCGCGCAGCGACCCGGCGTCGCTATCGTCGTGGCGGTAGTGGGTGAAGCGGCCGGTGGTGCGATCCAGGAGGTCGAGTCCGTCGGCCGTGCCGACCCACAGGTGCCCGGCGCGATCCTCCAGCAGAGCGCGCACATCGTCGCTGCCGAGCGAGGCCGGCTCATGCGGGTCGTGACGAAAGCTGCGCACAACGCGGCCGCTCGCGTCCAATTGGTCCAGGCCGCCATCGACGAGCGCGACCCAGAGTGCGCCGCTTCGGTCCTCGAGCACACGCTGCACCGGATCGCCGCTGAGGGAGCCGGGTTCGCCGTTGATAGGGCCCCAATGCCGAAAGGCGTGGTGCTCGGGTTCCCAGAGGTCGAGACCGGCGGCGGTGCCGATCCACAGCCGGCCGGAGCGATCGAGCGCCAGCGTGGACACGCGATCGTCGATCAGTGAGCTCGGATCCGACGGCTGATGACGCAGGTGCTCGATGTGCCCCGAGCGGGGGTCGAGCACATCGATGCCCGCATCGCTCATTCCGATCCACACACGGCCGGACGTATCTACCAGCACGGCATGTACCGCGTCGCTGGCCAGCGACTGTGGATTGCCCGGATCGTGTCGAAAGACGCTGAAGTCGTTACGGGCGCGATTCCAGCGGGCCAGGCCGGCGTCTTTGATTGCTATCCACAGGTCGCGGTCCGCATCCTCGACGATCTGATAGATATAGTTGCCCGGCAGCCCGTCGCGTGCTTCGGGCGAGTAGGCATAACGCACCAGCTCGCTGCCGTCGTATCGGATCAGGCCGTCTTCGGTCCCAAGCCATACGAAGCCCTGCGAGTCCTGCAGCGTCGTGAACACGGTGCCCTGCGGCAGGCCATCCGAGGTGGTCAGATGCTGCAGGATCAAGGCGGGTGGGTCGGTCGCCATGGCGCTGGCGGAGCCGACCGCCAGTGCTGCCAGCAGCGCGCGCGCCTGTGCAGCCCGCAGGCCGCGGCGCCAGAAGTGCCGGCCCGACGAGCGCGGATTCATGGATTGCTCAACCGGCGGCTACTGGTTCGGGACCCACGGCTCGATCGAGGTCGGAGCGGTCGAGGTGGCGGAGCCCGGTTGTGAGGTGTTCCACCACGGCACCGCAGTGCTCCAGGAGTAAGACCTGGCCCACGTATCCCCTCTCGCCCAGGTGTCATTGTTGGTCCAGAGGTAGCCTTGGCTCCAGCTGTAGCCTTGAGACCAGACATAGCCCTGACTCCAGCTGTAGCCCTGGTCCCAGGGATAGCCCTGGTCCCAGGTCAAGCCATCTCCGGGCAGCGGCGTTCCCCAGGTCTGCACGCCCATGTTCATGATGTAGAACTCGCCGCTCGAGTTCTCATTGGCGGGACCGCCAAAATGCTCCGTTCCGGCGAGGTCGGCCGCGATGTCGAGTCCCACGTTGGCACAGCCGGTGGCCGAGCTGTTGACCGCGGCGACGGCGTCGATGAGCCCGGCGCCCTGCTGAAACACGCTATAGGCGAGAGTGCCGTCGGAGGTGACCGCGGGGCTCGCCGAAGAGAGCAGACGGCACTTGATGGTGTCGGGCGTCAGCGATGGATCGGCCTGGATCATCAACGCCGCAACGCCTGAAGTGACCGCCGCTGCCATGGACGAACCCGACATCGTGAACAGGTTCTCGCCGGGCATCATCGAGTTCGGATCGATGTTCGCCAGATAGCTGCTGCTCGACATCGATGCGGTGATGTGGCCGCCGGGTGCGATCATCTCCGGTTTGACGAATCCCTCGTAGGTCGGACCGGTGGAGGAGAACGAGGCCAAGCGATCATCGGTGAGGTTGTAGGGGGTGTAGTTATCGGTCAGCGCGCCCACCGTGATGATATAGGGCACGTTGCCGGGCACATTGATCGTCATCGGCGCCGGTCCCTCGTTGCCGGCCGCGGCGACCACGACGATGCCGGCCTGCCACGCGGCCATCACGGCCTGGGCGAGCGGGTCGTCCCAGTAATAGGACTGCGGCGGAGCGCCGAACGACAGATTCAGCACCCGGATGTTGTATTGCTGCCTATTGGCGACGATCCAATCGAGCCCGGCGATCACATCGACGTAGCGACCGACGCCGGTGCCGTTGAAGGCCTGCACCTCGACGATATTGGCTTGCGGCGCGATGCTCAGATACTGGCCGGCGAGGTTCTGAGCACCGCCCGCGGCGATCGAAGACACGTGAGTTCCGTGTCCATAGACATCGCCCTGGACGGGACCGGATGCGCCATCAAGCACGTCCTGGGTCGCGAGCACACGGCAGCCCCAGTTCTGCAGGGTGTCCTCCCACAGACCCGAGTCGAGTACCGCGATCGTTACACCGGCACCGGTCAGCCCGGACTGCTGCAGCGTGTCGGCGCCGACCCGCGCCGGAAAATTGGTGTAGAAGAGCAGGCTCGGCGTCGTGGCACCGGTGCCGTCCTGAGTTGAGGTACTGGCCGTTGCCGCCGACACCAGCGGCGAGGTCACGGCGTCGACTACGGGGTTGGTCGTGACCGCCGAGACCACAGGGGCTGCGACGCAGCTCGTGAGCGCTCCCACGGGTGAGGTCGCGACGGCCGAATTGACCGCACTCGTGACGCTGTTGGCGGTCGAGGCCACCGAGTCGAGCAGCCCGCCGAGCAACGAGCCGCGCAGGCTGAGCTCGCGATCGGCGTACAGACGTACGCCGCCGAGCGCCCGCAGCCGCGCGGCCTGGGACCGGTGCAGGCGCGCCGCGACCGCGTGGATGATCGGCAATTCGCGCTCGGTCCGCGCGCCGACGAGCTGCACATCGTGCCGGGCGGTGTGCTCGGACGCCGCCTGCACGATATAGAGCGGCGGCGCCGGCGCGGCGGCCGCCGCGCTCAGCCCACCGGGCAGCAATGCACACAATGACAATCCCCACAGCGGTACGCTCAAACGACGCAAGCTCATAGCTTCCCCGTTCCCGATCGGTGCTGATCTGGTGTCGCCATTTCACGACTCTGTGCGCTCCGTCACGGTCGAGGGTCGCTCACATCGGCCGGCAGCCGATGTGACGCAGTTCTCATAAGCGGTCCGTCAAATGACCGCTGCGCTGCTCGCTCCTGCCGCGGCCTCGCGGCCGCGAAAGGCGTTGGAATTATGTTGTTTCGGGCGCGCCGTACAGATCGCCGGCGCCATACGAGCAGCCCAGCGCCAGCACGGCATTGCGCTGCTCGAGCGAGTCGATTCCAGTCGCGATCGGCTCGAGACCGAGGGCGCGCGCGACACTGATTGCCGCGCGGCACACCTTGAGGGCTACGGTGTTGAGCGAGGCATCCTCGCTCCGCAACGCGGTCACCCACGCTCGGTCAAGCTGTAACCCCCAGGCCGGGGAACGCGCGAACGCATCGAGTGAGCCCATGCCGCGCCCCACCTCATCGACCACCAGCCGCAATCCCAACCCGTGCAGCGTCTGCAGCCTTCTCGGCTCGCAGCTGATGAAGGTCTTCTCCGCGATCCGCAGCTCCAGGCGCTCCGGCGGCAGTGTCCCGTCAGCGAGCAGTGCCTCGATATCATCGATGAAGTGCTCGTGCAGGACGTGGTGGCGCAGCGCTCCGAAGGAGATGTGCGCGGCGCCGACGCTGCGCGCGCAGAGCTCGGCGTAATCCTCCTTCAGCTGCTGCAGCACGCTGCGTGACAGGTCCACCGCCAGGCCGGTGGTCTCCGCCACGCGCACGAACTCGCTCGGACGAATCTCGCCGCGCAGTGGATGCTGCCAGCGAAGATAGCCGACGCACGCGACCCGCTCACCGGTGGTCAGATCGTGACGGCCGGCGTAGCGCAGGCGGATATGGCGGCGCGCGATCGCCTGCCGCAGCTCGCGTACGAGGTCGAGGCGCGCCAGCGACTTGAGCTTCAGGATATCGGTGAAGAAGCAGACGGCGTCGGCTCCGGAGGCGCGCGCCTGATTGACGGCGCGGCGCGCGTGAATCAATAACATTCGGGGCGCGGTAGCGTCCTGCCCGAGGACGGCGACCCCGGCGTAGGGCGTCAGATGAAAGGTACAACCGCCGACGGTGATGGGCTCGCGCAGGCTCGCGCACAGCTGCGCCACGCAGCGCTCGAGGGCATCGCGGTCGGTGGACTCGAGGACCTGGGCGAGCAGACCGTCACCGATTTCGCCCACGTACCACGCCGAGTCGCCGTCCGAGGCCGGCAGGCGCAACACCAGCGCACTCATGATCTGCCGCGCGACGTCCGGATCGAGGATCTGCGCGATGTCGACGATACCATCGACATGAATCATCGCCACCGCGAGTGGTCGCTCCCGCAGCGCCGCGCTGGCGATCGAATCCTGCAATCGTCGCAGGAAGTCCTTGCGCTCCGCGGGCAGGCTGCGGCGTCCGGTCGGCAGCTGCGCAGGCGACGGCGCCGTCACCGATGAGCGAATGCGGCAGATCGCGCGATCCGGACCTTGGGCTCTGACTTCCAGCTCGAAGCGCTGCCGGCCCTGCTCGAAATGGCCCAGAGTCTCGCCGCGTAATGCGATCGCCTTGCGGGCGAGCCGCCGCAGCAGTGTGACCAGCGGCTCCTGCCACAGCGTATCGACATCGAGGCCGACACCCTTGCCCGATAGATCGGGAATATGTCCACCCCGATCGATGATGGTGCCATTACGGTGCAGCGTAATGACTACTTCCGGAAGCGTTGCGATCGATGTGGCGGGCGTGGCACCCGGCCCGGGTGACATAGTCTGGCCTGCGTCGGACAGCGAGTGCGCCTGATCCTAGGCGGGCCGGTTCTGGCGCGCGTCGACGTGGATCGCAATTGCCGGCACGGCCGCGCTACCGGATGCTCAATACTGTTGCCGGCTCGGAATCACCGCGCGGATGCCGCCGCGTGGATCGGGCACATCGCCCCGATAGCGCGGGATCACATGCAGATGCACATGAAATACCGTCTGGCCCGCCGCCTCACCCACGTTCACGCCGAGATTGAAGCCGTCCGGCTGGTAGCTCCGTAACAGCAGCGCGCGCGCTTCATCAGCGAGCGCCCAGATCGCGGCGCGCTCCTCGGCAGTAGTCTCAAACCAGTCGGCGACGTGTCGGCGCGGCAGGATCAGCAGGTGGCCTGGAGTCACCGGATACCGGTCGAACAGCGCATAGGCCAGCGGGTTGCCGAGGGTTGCGCCGCTAGCGCTGCAGAAGGGACATGCGACGCTGTTGCCCATGGGATCGTCTATCATGCATGTCATATTCTGTGGCAATCCGTCGCAGGTGGAAATTCCGCTATGAAAATTCCGCTATGAAAAGCGTCTGCCAGACCCGCTCCAAGCTTCCTGATGTGGGCACGACCATCTTTGCCGTCATCCGACAACTGATGACCGAGTACGATGCCCTCGACATGAGCGTGGGGGCACCGAATTTTCCCTGTGACCCGACCTTGGTCGAGCGCGCCGCACAAGCCATGCGCGACGGCCAAAATCAGTATGCGCCGATGATCGGCAACAAGGCGCTGCGCGAGGCGCTGGCGGCGAAGTATCAGGCGCTCTATGGCGTGAGCTACCACCCGGAGAGCGAAATCACCGTGATGGCCAGCGCCAGCGAGGCTCTGTACGCCGCCACCAGCTCGCTGGTGCATCCGGGCGACGAGGTGATCTATTTCGAGCCGGCATTCGACAGTTATGCGCCGGTAGTGCGGCTGCAGGGTGCCAAGCCGGTGGCGATCAAGCTGCAACCGGACCTGTTCCGGATCGATTGGGATCAGGTCGCAGCCGCGATCACGCCCAAGACACGCATGCTCATCATCAACTCGCCGCACAACCCGACCGCCACGATCATCGATCAGCACGACATCGAGCGGCTGACGGCGTTGACGCGCAACACCGACATCGTGATCGTGTCCGACGAGGTGTACGAACATATGGTGTTCGATGGCGCCGTTCACCACAGTATGGCGCGCTATCCGTCGCTGGCGGAGCGCAGCGTGGTGGTGTCCTCATTTGGCAAGACCTACCACGTCACGGGCTGGCGTGTGGGCTTCTGCCTGGCGCCGGCGGAGCTGACCGACGAGATTCGAAAGGTGCACCAGTTCCTGATGTTCTCCGCGGACACACCCATGCAGCTGGCGTTCGTCGGTGCGCTGGCCGAGCCGCAGAGCTATCTGTCGCTGTCCGGTTTCTACCAGCGCAAGCGTGATTTGCTGGCGGAGCGGCTCGCGGGCTCGCGACTGCGGCTGCTGCCGAGCCGCGGCAGCTTTTTCATGCTGGCGAGCTTTCGGCACCTGAGCGACGAATCGGACGACAGCTTCGTCCGCAAGCTGGTGCGCGGGCAGCGTGTGGCCACGATCCCGCTGTCGGCCTTTTACAGCGACGGCAGCGACACCGGTCTGATCCGAATGAGCTTCGCCAAGGATGAGGCGACCTTGATCGAGGGCGCGCGCCGCCTGTCCACGGTGTGAGCCGAGCCTGCGGCGGCGGCGCCGGCGGCGCCGGCGTTCAGTTCGGGCCGGCAGCGCGCTCGACTCGGGTCGCCGCCGCCTCCGCGGCCGGCGGACACGTGGCGATATAAGCGGCGATATCGACCAGATCCTCGTCGGTCAAATTCGCGACCACCATCCTCATCAGCGCCGAGAGCTCACCGCGGCGCGTGCCTTGCTGGAAGTCCCAGAGCTGCCGCACGGTGTAGCTCGGCGATCGGCCGGCGAGCGGCGGCACGTCGCCGACACCCCTGAGATCCGATCCGTGGCAGGTGACGCACGCGGTGGTCTTGCCCGGCACGATGTGATCGCCCGAGACGCGCATTCCGCCCGTGGTGACCAGATCCCTGCCCTTGGCGACGCTGCCCACCGGAACATAGGCGACGAATCCCGAGTGCGGATTGCGGTACGTCTCGGACTGTTCCTGATCCTCGGGCACTTCGATGATGCGTCCGGCGATCGGCTCGGTGCGTCCCTGCTCGACTGGCAGGAACAGATTGCCGTCGATGCGCGTCTTCGGAACCAAATCGGTTTCGACCACCCGCACCCAGGGCGTGAAGCGCAGCGATGAGAAGTAATCGGCCGCCGCCCTCAGTTCCGCAGCGCTCATCGCTCGCGCGAGCTCGATCATGGTGTTGGTATTAGGCTTGCGCGGGTCGGCCGAGTAACGCAGCCCGCCGCGGAAGTCTTGAATCTGACGCACGATGTACGCAGCCGCCAGGCCGGCCGGCTGCGCATTCTCGGGACGGCCTTTGCCGTTGGGAAGATGACATTGCGCGCATCCACGCCGCAGCGCGCCCAGACGCGCCGGACCGTGGTCGATCACGTCGGGCATCGGGGGATGATCTTCCGGAAACCAGTCGACGACGTGCTGGGCATCGCGGATCTGCAGCAGCGAGAATGCAGCCCGGCTGCCGGGGATGCGCTGCGGCCGCGTCTGCTCCTCAGCGCTCTGGTCCGTGCGCAGAGCGTCGCTGGGAGGCGCCTGTGGTGCGGCCCGCTCGCCCGGCTGCGGGGGGCGGTCGAAACCGTAGGCCCACAGCGGTTCGCGATCGAACTGGATGGCCGTGAACGGCACCGGCGCGGGGGCGCCGGCCGGCGGCGGCGATGGCTCGATGGGAGCGCTCGGCTGCGCGACCGACGACGGCTGCGTCGGCCGGTGAGTGTCGTAGCTGCGTTGCGCGAGCGCGCCGAGCACGAAGCACACGAGAGCCACAACCAGTGTGCCGACAGGTCTCATTGCGCCTCCTTGTCTCGCGATTGCTCGGCTCGCCGCGGTGCGCCGAGCGCAACGGTACCAACAGATCAGCCGCGATCAAAGTGATCTACCCGTGCGACCGCATTCCTGGACAGGTACCGGCGCACCAGCAGGCCGAGCAGTGCCAGCAGGAAAGCCGTCAGCGGCACGGCGTAGTTCACGTACCACGGTGTGGTGGGCGCTCGCGGCCAGGAGATATTGACGGTCTCGAACACCGTCCAGGCGGCAGCCAGATAGATGATCGGCGCGGCGAAGATGCCGAAGTGATAGGGGGTTCTCTGCCAGCGGCCACGCGCATGCGTCCAGGCGGCAGCCAACAGCGGAAAGGCAAAGCCCAGGTAGAACCCTGCGGTGGCGAACGCGAGGATCGTCCCATAGAGATTGGTCAGCCCGAGAAAGCAAAACAGCGCCGCACCCACTCCGATGGTGGCGATCGAATTGACCGGCAGCCGATCGTGGCCGCTGAGGCGGCGCAGCGGTTCGGCAAACGGGAGCTCGGCGTCGCGCGCGTAGGCCCACACGACGCGGGACACGGTGGCCTGGATGCCGAGCATGCAGGCCATGAACGCCGTCAGGAACACCAGCAATATGGCCTTGTACGCCGCACGACCGAAGTGATAGATGAGGATCGACCCCACCGGATCAGCGGCCAGCAACGCCTGTGGCGCGCCCTGGGGCGGCAGGCCCGCCGCCAGGCTCGCGGCCGCGAAGGTCACGATGGCACCGACGCACAGCAAGGACAACAGGATCGCGCGCGGCGCTGAGCGCTGCGGGTCCTTGACCTCTTCGGCGATCGCACCGGCACTCTCGAAACCAAGGAAGGCCCAGCCGCACAGGGCGACGGCGATGGCGATGGGCGTATTGAAAAACGCCGTCAGGCTGTGGCCAGCGCCGCTCGGCGCCAGCGCGAGCGCCACGTTGGCGACCGGGTGTCGTGCTGAGAACCACAGCAGCGTGCCGACGCCGAGCGACCCGATCATCTCGGCGGTGATGCAGAGCGCGACTGCGCGCTTGAGTAGCGCGCGCCCGAGCGTATTGCCGAGCGTCGCGAGCACGATGAGCGCGATCGCGATCGCGGTCACCGCGACGCCGCCCTGTGAGGGCAGATCGAACAAGCTCAGCAGGAACCCGGCGGCGCCGATGGCTACGGTTGCGATGGTGGTGGTGAGGCCCCAGATATAGGCCCAGCCTGCAAACCAGCCGTAGCGCGGGCCGATGAGCAGACGCGACCACTGATAAATGCTGCCCTCGATCGGGAAGCGCGATACCAACATCGCGAATACCGCTGCCACCAGCATCTGGCCGACGAGGGCGATCGGGAACGCGAGCCAGAATCCCCTCCCGACCTGCTCGATGCCCAGCGGGAAGATCGCGTACAGCGCCACGATCGGGGAAATGAACGCGAACGCCAGCGAAAAAGCCGATGCCAGGGTGAAATCTCGCAGCAGCCGTTGCCCGTCGTCGCCGTGCCTGGACTCCTGTGCACGCAGCATGAGGGCGGGGGCTAAAACCAAAATACCGGAGTGGTGGTGATCAGCTCGGTGCCGCTGGCCGTGACTATGAAGTTCTGCTCCCAGCCGACGCTGCCGACGTTGGCGCGGGTCATGAATGACTCACCGCTGCCGACCATGCCTTCCTCGTAGATATCCTGCTCACTCACACAGTCGCGGTTGAGGATCGGATGCTCCCACATCAGGCCATTACCGTGGCCGTAGTACGGCCACTGGGCGCTGGCGAGATCCTGCTGGTCGACGACGCGACGCTTGACCTTCTCGATCTCCGCCAGTACGTCCAGCACCCGCGTTCCGGGCCGCGCGTGCGTAAGCACCGCTTCGGTCATGGCATAGGAGTCGACCAGCAGCGAGCGCTGCTCGGGAGTCGGCTTGCCGCCGCACACGAGCGAGCGACCCGGATCAATCCAGTAGCCCTGGTGCACCGGACCGTAGATCCAGGTGCGCACCATGTCGCCGCGCCGTGGCGCACTCATCGGGTAGCCGTACATCGGATCACGCTCGAAGTAGTGACTGTCCGCATCGGTACCGAAGTTGACCGGAATGCGCAGCCAACCCCCGCCGCGCCGCGTCAGTTCGTGCGCGCCCTCGGCGGCGGCCTCGGCGCCGCTCTTGCCCGCGTACAGGCTGTCACATACTCGATACAGCGCGCTCGATACCATCTGGCCGGCCTCGCGGAACAAATCGAGCTCCCGCCGACTCTTGATGCGACGGCAGCCGCGGATCAGATCGTCGTCGTAGACGTATTCGATACCGGGCGTGCTGCGCTCGAGTTGCTTGGCGTATTTCACCGGCAGGCAATCCGAGCCGACGAAGGCGACCTGGCCCTGACGACGGCGACGCAGCAGCGCCTGGGCGACGCTCGCGACCGGATCGTCGCTGTAGAAGTACTCTCCGCAGCGCACCAGATTGCGCCGCAACTGGGCGATGTCGCCGTGCAATTCCGGCTCGCGGCCCGGCTCGAGCAGCACACAGCAAAACCCGCGCGCGTTCCAGATCGGAGAGTCGGGCTCCTGGCCCGAGTGCTCCGACCAGAAATTCGTCAGCCACAGCGTCTCGAGCGCGCGTTCATAGTGGCCGGCCGTCTTGCCCCACACGAGAGCAATCTCATAGCCGCTTTGGCGCATCCGTGCGGCAACCTTGCTCCAGCGTGCGTGGTACTCCTCGACGGGGAAGTAGCCGTCGGGATAGTTCATCTGCTCGATGGTCATCGCTGGTACCCCCAGGAACGCGGCACGCTAGCACGAATGGAATAAGATGATCCACGGCCGCGGCCGAGGTGTATCGTGGCGGCGCGCGCGCGAGCGCACACGAGCGGTTGCCGGCGTCGACGACGTCTCAGTCCGGGGGTGATCTCCAGGAGTTGTCCATGGACAAGCGGGAACTGGGCAAGAGCGGACTACAAGTGTCAGCCATCGGCTTCGGCTGTATGGGATTGAGCTTTGGCCTCGGGCCTGCACTGGACACGCGCAGTGCGATTGCCCTCATCCGCAACGCCTTCGAGCTGGGCGTGACATTCTTCGATACCGCTGAAGCCTACGGACCCTTCACCAACGAAGAGTTGGTCGGCGAGGCCCTGGCGCCGGTGCGCGACCAGGTCGTGATCGCGACCAAGTTCGGATTCAAGGATGGCGACGCGCTGGCGGGCATGGACAGTCGCCCGGAGCGCATCCGCGCCGTCGCCGATGCCGCGCTCGGTCGACTCAGGACCGACCGGATCGATCTATTCTATCAGCACCGAGTCGACCCGAGTGTGCCGATCGAAGAGGTCGCCGGCACGGTGAAGGATCTGATCCACGCCGGCAAGGTCAAGCACTTCGGTCTCTCGGAGGCGGGCGTGCAGACGATCCGCCGCGCGCATGCGGTGCAGCCGCTGGCGGCGCTGCAGAGCGAATATTCTCTCTGGTGGCGCGAGCCCGAGGCACAGGTGCTGCCGACGTGCGAGCAGCTCGGGATTGGATTCGTGCCCTTCAGTCCCCTCGGCAAGGGCTTCTTGACCGGCAAGATCGACGCGGGTACCGCCTTCGCTCCGAACGACTTCCGCAACATCGTGCCGCGTTTCTCACCTGAGAACCGCAGGGCGAACCAGGTGTTCGTCGATCTGCTCGGGTCGATTGCGGCGGCCAAGAAGGTCACGCCCGCTCAGATCGCACTGGCCTGGTTGCTGGCGCGCAAACCCTGGATCGTGCCGATCCCGGGGACGACCAAGCTCGAGCGCCTGAAGGAGAATGTCGGCGCCGCGAACGTCCAGATGACGGCCGAGGAGCTGCGCCGGATCGCAGCTGCCCTCGACGGCATCAAGGTGCAGGGGGAGCGCTATCCTCCGCACCTGGCCGCGCGCGTGGGCCGATGACCGCGCACGCGCGCCACGCCTGATCGCACGCGGACCGTCATCAGTTCGCGGCGAGCGGCAGGCTGCGGTTGAAGGCGGGGCCGATAAGGCGACTGCGATCCGCGTCCGGTGTCGGCACGAACTTCTCGATGCCGACCTTCTGGGTCGAGAAGATCGACACGTACAGGTTGCCATCCGTATCGACGCTGATGTCGTGCGGATCGTCGAGCTCGCCCGGGCCGGCGCCGTACATTCCCCAGTAGGTCAGCAGCCTGCCGCTCAGGTCGTACTCGGCGATCCGGTTCCCCTGCCCACAGACCACCCAAACATGCCCGTCCTTCGTGATGTGGATGTAGCTCGGGCCCCTGATATTCGGCCACTGGTCGAGGTACCGGCCATTCGCATCGAAGATCTGAATGCGGTTGTTGCCGCGATCGGCCACGTAGACGCGCCCCTTTGGGTCGACCGCGACGTCGTGCACCTGCACCTTGAACTGGCCCGGGCCGGTCCCGTCGCTGCCCCACTGGAACAGGAACTTGCCGTTCTTATCGAACTTTATCACCCGGGTGTTGGTGTAGCCGTCGGCGATGTAGAACGAGCCGTCGGGCAGGAACGCGATATCGGTGGGACGGCCGAAATGCCCGGCGTCGTTGCCGATGACGCCCTTCTCGCCGAGCGTCATGAGGAGCTTCTTGCCATCGTTACTGAACTTGAAGATCTGCTCGTTCTCGCGGTCGATGATCCAGACGTCGCGGTCGGGATCGTACGGGCTGATCGCTACGCGGTGTGGCATCTTGAACAGGCCGTCCCACTGCTTCCACTCGTCGACCACGTTGCCATGGGCGTCGAGCACCATGACGAAGTGATGATCGGGGGACTCGGCGCCGGGCGCCGCCGGCCCCGGGCCTCCGCGGCCGCGATGCGGCACGAATTCGAGATCGGAGGTGAAGAAGATCCGGTTCGGCGACTCGGCAAAGACCGACACGCCGCGCTCCAGATATCCCGGGCGTGGCGGCTTGAACCAATCGGCGACCGGTTGGTAGGGACCGAATTCGTCCAAGCCGCCCTTCTGCTGCATGTGCATGCCGGCAGCGGCGACGGTGACCGCGCCGGCACACAACGCGGCGAGCATCCAGCGTGAGTGCTTCATCTGACCGCTCCCCCTGAAGGCCCACCATGGATCGCAGGCGCCCGCGACTCCGATGGTGGGCTGACCGTCACGCGACGCCCTCGATGATGCGAAAATCGCGCTCGACCGCGTTCCCGAGCACGCGCAGCGCTTGTTGATATCCGGGGCTGTCATGCGCGGCGATGGCCTGTGCCACGCTGTCAAACTCAATAACGACGGTGCGCTGATCGAGCCCGCTTTCGTAGACACGCGCGGGCATTCCGCGCGCGAGGAAGCGCCCCCCCGCCGCTTGCAGCGCAGGTCCGGCGAGCTTGGCGTAGGCCGCCAAGGCCTGGTCGTCACGGACCGAACGATATGCAGCAATCCAATATGCCTTGGCCATGAGCTTCACCGCAGAGAGGTTTGTGATTGATCACCGACCGCAGTCGCCTGTCGCCCAGGAAGGACGGCGTCAGCAGTCAGTTAGCGCCGTTGCTGCCGATAAAACCGTGAATCTGCTTGACGGCGTAGTCGACCTTCATGTCGAAGAAGATCTTGCCGAGTGCGGCCGACGAACGGCGCGCATCCCCGGTGATGCCGTTGTGCGGGCTGCCGGGACCCACTTGTGCCTTCCCATTAACCACCGGATCACCGACCGCCGTCGGCAGCAGATTGCGCCGGACCCAGGTATGGTCCTTGTCCAGATACAACATCTCGGCGGTGTCGGAAATGCCGCCGTGCTCATCCGGGGGATAGCCGTGATCGGCTATGTATTTCTCGATGGCATCATTGGCCTTTGTGTACACGTCATCGCAGTAGTAGACGTGAATCCCTTGGGGGGAATACTTGTCGTTCAGCTCCCTGGCTACTTGCGCATAGACCTCGGGCTGACCGCCGCCGTGATCGCCCATGAGCACGACATTCTTGAAGCCATTGGTGATGGATTGCTCTGTGAGCCGCTGCAGAATCGCCGCCAGCAGATCGTCCGTCAGACCGACGGTCCCAGGCAGCGCCGGGTCGGCACGGTTGGGCGTGAACGGCAATACCGGCAGGAAGATGGCATTGCCGAGTCTTTCCGCAATCGCCTTCACCGTTGCGTATGCCATTTCGTTGTGGCCGCCGTTGGCGTTCTGTGGGCCACGCTGCTCGACGCCGCCGGTATAGATGAGCGCCGTGGTCTTGCCGGCGGCGAGCGCGTCCTTGACCTCCACCCAGGTCATCTTCTCGAATTCGACCAGGTGATTGTCCGCAGCGGCGGCCGGCACCGGCGCGACTGCAAACGTGGAGGCGCCGAAGACAGTCGCAAAGATCAGCGCTACAGCCGCTGCTGGGACCTGACGCATGTACTGCTCCTATTTCTTCGCCGCGAGATCCTGCACCGCCGCGAGCGCCTTCTCGACATGCTCGGCTGGTTTCACCCCGCCGATCGTGTCGACGATCTTGCCATCCGGTGTGACGATGAATGTGGTGCGATCGGCGAAGCCGTGACCGATCGCCTGCCCGCGAGTGTCCACATCACCGGGACTACCCGCTTCGACCGCGACGTCAAACGACTTGGCGATCCTGCCGTCCGGATCCGAGGCGGTGGGAAATTTGCCGGCGCAATAGCTGGGATCCTTCGAGAAATCATTGAGACGCTGAATACTGTCGAGCGACACGCCGACGATACTGGCGCCAGCCGCGGCGAACTTGTCTGCGTTCACCGAGAATGTATGTGCTTCGATATTGCAACCACCCGTGTAGGCCGATGGATAGAAATACACGACCACGGGCCCTTTCTTGAGCGCAGTCTTCAACGCGTAATGGAACGCCTTGCCATTCATGGAGGCCTGCGCAGTGAATTCCGGAGCTGCATCTCCCGGTTTCAAATCAGCACCAGCGGGAAGCGAGGCCAGACTCATGACGACACATCCGAGCAGAAGCCTTTTCATGGAGTACTCCGTACTTTTGTGGCCGAGCGGTCACGCGGCGAAATTCTGACAGTCTTTGCAGCGACCCGAAAGAGAGAGGTGCTGCCATCGGAAGCGCACGGCGGCGCAGGCCGCGGCGGGCGGTTGCAGTCTTCCGCGTCTCGTCGCGCCCGTCGGATGAATATACAACTGTATGATTTGTATAGATCTCTAGCCAAACGTAAACGAGTAAGCCTGCACACCGGGGTCGAGAAATTCGATCGTGAAGGTATGCTCGTCGACCGCGCCGGTTTGACGAATGAGTTGATACAGCCTCTGCTCTCGAACGACCCCCGCACCGTGCCCGTCGCTATCGACGCCGTGATCGGAGCCGGGCTCGTGTCCGTCGATGCGCACTCGGAAGCGGATCGCCTGATCAGTTGCACCCGATCCGAGCACCAGATGGTTGAGCTGCGGGGTTGAGGGAATCTGGTAGCTCGCAGCCTTGTCCGGCTGCACGGCGTCGGGCGAGCTGAGGTTCCGCGCGCGCTCATAACCAATGTATGTCTCCGGTGAAGCCATGTCCGATTCGTCGGGCGCGGCCTCGATCCCCAGACCCTGCACCGCGACGCGGTGCTAGCTCAGCAGCATCTGCAGCGGGCGCCAGTAGTTGGCATACCAGCCCTCGGCCAGATGTTGTGCTTGTCCGGCAGGAAAGCCGGTGTGATCAAATACAATCTTCGTGCCGGCACCTTCGGTGCGAAACTCGAATCGCGCGATCGAGAATACCCCGCGATTCCAATCGCCGACGCGCCACGCCTGCACCAGCAGCTCATCGGGAATGAGTTCGACGAATCGGCCGCTGATGTAGCCGCCGAACAACGCAAAAGCACCACCGGCTCGTGCAGTAATTTGCGCAGGCGCTGGTTTGACCGCCATGGATTTGACGGCGTCGCTGAGTGCCATCAGTCGGTCGAAGCGGTTGGCTTGCGTGAGTACTTGATAAACCTGATGGCGTTGCGCGTTGACGATCGGCTCCTGGTGAATCGCCTCGGCGGAGTGCGAGATGCCATCGCCGCTCGGGGCAGCGCCTGCAGTTCGAATCCGGAGCGTCCCGGCGGCCAATGCACCACCCACCAGCAGCAGTCGGCGGGTAAGTCGCGGTTCCCCAGAGAGCTTCATCGGCTGTTCTCCGTCCATGGTTACAGACGACAAGGTCAGCGAGCGCACACCGATCCGGTGTCTTGCGCCCCCCGCCCCCGCAGCACTTTTCCGGGCAGTGCGCCGGTCATCTGACCGTGGGCAATCACCGGCACGCCGTTGACCAGGACGTAGTCCATTCCCTGCGACAGCTGATTGGGCTGGTCGAAGGTTGCCACATCGCGAATGGTCGCCGGGTCAAAGATGTCGACGTCGGCCCACATGCCGCGCTTGAGCACCCCGCGATCGACCAGGCGCATGCGTTGGGCGGGCAGGGCGCTGAATTTGCGGATCGCTTCCTCGAGGCTCAGAAGGTGTTCCTCGCGCACGTATTTGCGCAGGATGCGGGGGAAGGTGCCGTAAGCGCGCGGATGCGGGTGCTCCTCGCCCAACAGGCCCTCCGGCGAGGTCCCCTGTGAGTCGTTATCGATCGATACCCACGGCTGCTTCAACGCCAGTGCGACATCCGGCTCACTCATGCCGAATACGGCCACTTCGGTAAAAGCCTTATCGCGTATCAGCAGATCACAGATGGCATCGATCGCATCTTCGTGCCACATCGCGGCAACGTCCGAGAGGCGCTTGCCCTGCAGCGACCTGAGCTGCGGGTTTTGCACCACTGCGATCAGCACGGCCTGTGGGCCGGGAATCTCTTGCCACTCGTTGTCCCAGTCACCACTGGGTGTGAGCATGTCCTTGCGTATGCGCGCCCGCATCGCCGGGTCTTTGAGTCGCTCGATGAGCTTGGCGTCGCCACCATCGTGCGCCCACGGTGGGATGAACGCCGAGAAATCATTGAACCACGCATCGTAGGCGTAGGTGTTGGCGCTGATGTCGACGCCCGCGGCACGTGCCGCCTCGATGCGTGCCACCACGGAGGGCATCTTGCCCCAGTTACGCACGCCCGAGGTCTTCAGGTGCCAGATCTCCACCGGAATATGCGCCTCGCGGCCGATGCGTATGGCCTCGTCGATGGCCGCGGGTTCGGCGTCGCCTTCGCTGCGCATGTGGGAGGCGTAGATGCCACCGAATCTCGCCGCCTCGCCGGCGAGGGCGATCAGCTCTTCAGTCTTGGCGTAGGGGGCCGGCGCGTATTGCAGGGCGGTTGAGAGTCCGACTGCGCCATCGAGCATCGCTTGGTGCACCAGCGCCTGCATCTGCCGCAGTTGCGCGGCGCTCGGCTGCACGTCGCCATCGCCGAGCACCATCCTGCGGACGCTGGTCGCCCCAACATAGGTCGCCAGATTGGTGCCGATGCCCTGGCGCTCGAGCCGCGCGAAGTATTGGCGCAGCGTGGTCCAGTCAGGCGTGATATTCAGATGCTGGTACTTTGCGCGGTCGGCCGCAATCATCGCGGCATTGAGCGGAGCCACGGACTCGCCCTCGCCGGTGATCTGAGTGGTGATCCCTTGGTAGATCTTCGATGGCAAACGCGGATCGACCAGTATGGTGAGCTCGGACTGACCGAGCATATCGATGAATCCGGGAGCGACCACATTGCCGTGAGCATCGATCGTCTGACGCCGCGGCGCGGCGTCCAAGTTGCCGATCGCCGCGACATGGCCCGCACGAATCCCCACCTGACCGGAGTACCAGGGTGAGCCGGTGCCATCGATGATGTGGCCGTTGGTGATGACAATATCGAAGGGCGCGGTCGGCGCATCCCAGAGATCGTTCGGCGCGCAGCCGCTCGACGACGCGGCAGTTGCGACCTGGACGGCGACGCAGTGCCAGAGCATCGCGACCAAGGCGAGCTGACGCAGCCGGGCGGTGGTGGCGCGCGAGACCGCCCATCCCCGGTCGCGCGCCGAACGCACAACGACAATCGCTTCGCGGCGCACAGATCGGGCCATAGCGCTCCTTCGCGATTGCAACCTGCCCGAGCGGCCGTAAGGTTTTATATCCGCTGGACGTTGCAGTGCAGGCGGCAGCGTGCCACACACAATGGATTTTTGCCACTCAAGACCGGAACTGACGCTGGCGCCGCGCGGCGGCGACTCTCGCTCACGCCCGGCAGGCGCGACAGTAAACCGATCAATGAGCGGCTGCGAGCTGTTCTGCTACGTCGATGCTTTGTGGCGCCGCCAAGCCGCCGTAGCGTGCATCGATGCCGCGCAGCAGCGGTCGCGCCGCCTGCGGCCGGTGTTGGTGGACAAGGTCAAGCACGCGTGCCATGTCGGCGGCGAGCTCACGCTCTATGCGAGCGCGACATTCAGTCACCCGCCGCAAATTCGCAGCTGGATGATCTGCCATGAGCGTGTCGAGTGCCCGACCCAGCGCCAGGGAATCAGCCAGGCTATGGACGGCGTGAGATATCGTCATGGTGTGCAGGTCGTATACACACCAGTTTGTCATCGAGAGCCTGCTTTCGGCGTCCTGTTCAATGTTGATGTCGTCGTCATTGCCGGTTACATACATCAGGCGCGTCGATTGTTGAAATGTTCGAAACAGCTCCGCAGGTGGCAGAGGTGCCTGCGCATCGCCGATCGGATCACTACCGGCGTCGAGCAGCGCCCCTCGAAACAAGTCTGGATAACCGAGCGCGAGGCGCAAGGCGACGCGCGAACCCCCAGAGAACCCTGCCACGTAGACGCGATCGTGGTCCACCGGAAATTGATGCAGCACATTCTCGGCAGCGATCAGCGCCAGCGGCTCGCGGCGCCCAAATATGCTGATGCCATTACCCGATTCGGTGGCACTGACAAAAATCGTGTGCTCTCGTTCCAACACTGAAGCCCAGTCTGATGGAAGCTCCGGGCCGTTCCACGGTGGCACGAATACCAGCAACCGATAGCCTCGATCGGAGGGCGCACGGGGAACATAGAGCAGGAAGCGCTCCTTCGTCAGGTCGATGAGCGGGCTCTGAGGTGGCGCGGCCGCGGCGCCCATCGCCAGTGCTGACAGCGGACTCAGCGTTCGCCGGGCGAGCTCCTGCTGCGTGGCTGCTGCGGGGTATTCGGAGAACGCGACCACGCTCCTGCTACCGATGACTGCCGACGGTGGCTGCGCGGCCGACGCTAAAGCGAGCAATGACGGCACGAGCAGGAGCGAGGCGGGACGAGGCCGGTATCTCAGAGGTCACCCTGACGGCAATCGAGCGTCGGTAAGGCCATGAATTCTGTGCAGTCCGATGCCGAGTGCATCAATGTAGATCAATATAGCGCAGGGAAGGACGGACGGGTCCTGTTGCGCCGGCGGCCGGTCGAGGTGGCTCGCGTGCGACGGCTGCTGAGGGCGCACAGATTGCGAATGGAGGTTCACAGATGGCAACGACAATCAGTGACAGTCTGGCGCTGGTGGCGGGAGGCACGGGCGGATTGGGTCGCGCCGTCAGTGTGGCGTTCCTACAGGCAGGCGCCAAGGTCTGCGTCACGTACCGAAAGCAGGAAGAACTCGACGCTCTGCGGCAGGCCGCCGGCGCCCACGATTCTGGCCTTGAGGGCTACCCAGTGGATGTCACCGATGAGCATTCCGTGCATCACCTGGTGGATACGATCGTCGAGCGTCACGGGCACTTGGATGTGTTGGTGAATACGGTTGGAGGGTACGTGGGAGGGATTAAATTGTGGGAACTCGAGCCCAAGATATTCGACCAGATGTTGGCGCTCAATCTGCGCTCGGCGTACGCGTTGTCGCGTGCCGTCGTACCGGTGATGTGGCAGCAGCGCAAGGGGGCTATCGTAAACGTAGCTGCTAAGGCGGCGCTCCAGCACGCCGCGGGCGAGGCCGCCTACGCAGCCTCGAAGGCGGCAGCCGTCGCTATGATCGACTCTCTCGCGGCCGACCTCGCCGGCAGCGGCGTTCGAGTCAACACGGTCCTTCCCAGCATCATTGATACCGCGGCCAACCGCACGGCGATGCCGAAGGCGGACTTCGCCAAGTGGCCGCGGCCAGCCGATATCGCTCGCGTCATCGTGTTCTTATGCAGCGAAGATGCCTCCGTCATACATGGCGCCGCCATTCCGGTTTACGGCGGCGGCTAGATCATGCGCGCGCATTTGCTACATTTCGCCGGGCCGGGACGCGACGATGCTACCGCAAACGCCACGGCGGGTAGCGTCGGTTGGTACCCGCGTGATAGAGGCAGAGCACGTTCCCATCCGGATCGCTCAGATACGCTTCGCGCCAGAGCCAGCGCTGGTCCGTCGGCATGGAATCGAGCCGCACGCCGCGTTCCAACAGCCGCTGGCAGGTCGCGTCCACATCCTCGCACTCGAAGTACACGATGACACCTGAGTCGGGGGCGACAGCGGCAACCTGGTGAAGTGAGAACGTAGCACCGTCGGGACACTCGAAGCGCGCGTACGACGGCAGGTCACTGACGATCTGCACAAATCCGAGGGATCGATAGAAGCCCGCGGAGCGCTCGACGTTGGTCGCCGGCAGCGTTACCTGGTTGAGATTCATGCGTTTTCTCCCGGGGCTTGGGTAATGTGCCCGCCAGACTTAAGCTTTGCAACAGCCACGGAGGATTGGAGCCACGCGCATGGTGCGCATACGCGACATTGATCACCTCGTGCTGCGTGTCGTAGATCTGGACAGGATGCTGCGCTTCTACTGCGATGTGCTTGGATGCACGATCGAGCGCCGCCAGGAAGATCTCGGCCTGATCCAATTACGCGCTGGCCGGTCGCTGCTCGACCTGGTGCCGATCGATGGCCCACTCGGCAGCGCTGGCGGCGCAGCGCCGGGCAAAGAGGGGCGCAACCTGGATCACTTCTGTTTTCGAGTCGAGCCATTCGATGCGCAAGACCTGCGTCGGCATCTCGAAGCATTCGGAGTCGAGGTGGGCCCGGTACTGCAGCGTTACGGTGCCGAGGGCGAGGGTCCCTCGATCTACGTAACCGACCCGGAACACAATATCGTGGAGCTCAAGGGGCCAGCCAGCGGGTAGTCTGAGCTGCTACCGCGATCCGGACAGACATATATATAGATAACGATGCATAGATAATGAGTGCTCGTTCCAGGCTGCTGTTCGGTCCAGTCGCGGCGGTGGCGTTGGCACTGGGTATCTTCCTGCTACCGCGGCTGCTGCCGGCATACGATCCGATCACTCAGACCGTCAGCGAGATCGGTGAAATCGGATCGCCCGCGCGGATTCCGTTCGCAATCATGCTGTGCTGCGTTGCCGGTTGTGTGCTGGTGTTTGCGTCGGCACTACGGAGCGTATCGACTGCGCTGAAGCGGTCCGCCGCGGCTGCCTATCTCACGGGTGCAATGGCGATCTCCGCGGCCGGTGTGGGCGTGTTCGCCTACCCACACCCGCTGCACAACCTGTTTGGTCTATCAGAGCTCGTTGGGTATCAGGCGCCGCTGGTGCTTGCGGTGACTTGGCGGCGAGACAAGCGAGCCGCGAAAGTCGTTGGCTTCTCCTGGCTCATGGCTGCGCTGGTCTGGTGCGCGATCATCGCCAACTTAAGCACTCTGGACCGGGAGGGTACACTGTGGCATCGCGAGGCGGCGTTCTATGGGGTCGTGCAGCGATCATTGTTCGCCGCATGGTTCGCCTGGCTGGTGGGCGCCGGCTTGATATTACGGGGCGTACGGAATGTGGCAGGCTCAACGTCCCTCAGTGGCTAGCCGGTCGGTGCGATTCCGACCGTGGTGGGTGTGGGCACTGCTGGGCCTGGCGACAACACACGCGGATGCAGCCCGAGTACTCGAGGTGCAGGTGACGCGGGATGGTGCGCGCTTCCTCATCGATATGCACATCGCCATTGATGGGGCGGCCCCGGAAGTATTCCTGGCGCTGCAGGACTATGCCGCCATGCCACGCTATAACCGCGACTTGCGTGCGGTGCGCGTCGCAGCGACCTCGGAGCCCAATCGTGTGCGGTTATTCACGACCGCTCATACCTGTGTGCTGTTGTTCTGCAAAACGGTCCACCAGGAAGAGATCATGACGGCAACCGCCGAGGCGAGCGGCGGCATCCTGGACGCGGAACTGATACCCCAACACGGCGCCTTCGCGGGCCGCGGCCGCTGGATCATCCGGCCCTGTGGACGGCAGCGGTCGCCCGCCTGTATGGAGATTCGGCTCGAGCTGATACCGGCGTTCTGGGTGCCGCCGGTCATCGGTCCCTGGCTGGTCCGCAGAAAGATGTACGAGGAAGCGCAGCGGAGCAGTGTGGGCCTCGAGCAAATGGCGCAAGACTCGCTCCCGCGGTGAGCAGTCAGAGCGGCGCCACCGGAACGCAGATGTCACAATCGAACTTGCCCGTTGTCGGATCGAACCGCGCGTCCGGCGGGTAGCGCTCGAGGACCGGCCGGGAATCAAGCCGCGGTGCGCTCGCCGGGAGCCAAGCGCGCAACAGCCGGTCCCACGCCACAGCGTGGAGCGAGCGTCTGCGGTACACTGCCCATCTTCCACCACGGAGGATTCGCAGTTGACTGCCTCGATGCCGTCGCCCGAGATCATCTTTACCACAATGTCCGGATATCAACGATCGGCGGCTTTAGGCAGCGCCATTGATCTTGAGATCTTCACTGCCATCGACGAGGGCGCGCACACCGTCGCCGCGATTGCCCGGCGCTGCGTCGCCTCGGAGCGCGGCACGCGGATTTTGTGTGACTATCTTTCCATTGTTGGACTGCTGCAAAAGGTTGATGCGAGCTATCGACTTGCGCCGGAATCGGCGATGTTCCTGAGCAAACGGTCTCCGGCCTACCTCGGCACTACCGCGCGTTTTCTGCTGCGAGCGGATGTAATCAAGCGTAACTTCGAAGGGCTTACCGACGCGGTCCGGCGCGGCGGCGTCGCACCGGAAGGCAATACGGTGTCGGACGATAATCCGCTTTGGATCGAGTTCGCGCGCAGCATGATGCCGATGATGACGCCGGCGGCACAAGGCATCGCGGATCTGATCGCCAGTGCCCCGCCCGCGCACCAGAAGGTACTCGACATTGCGGCGGGCCACGGTCTCTTCGGTATCACCATTGCGCGCCGTAATCCACTTGCGCAGATCGTCGCGGTGGATTGGAAGCAGGTGCTGACGGTGGCCGAGGAGAATGCGCGATCTGCCCAGGTGCAGGATAGATATCGCACGCTACCGGGGGACGCGTTCAAGGTGGAATTTGGGAGCGGTTACGACGTCGCGCTCGTTACTAACTTCTTACATCACTTCGATCCGCAGATCTGTACCAGCTTGTTACGCAAGGTATATGCGGCGCTGAGGTCCGGCGGAAGAGTCGCCGTGCTCGAGTTCGTCCCGAATCCCGATCGGGTGTCTCCTCCGATCCCAGCTGCCTTTAGTCTCACCATGCTCGCGGGCACCCCAAGTGGCGACGCCTACACGTTGGCTGAGTTGCGACAACAACTAGAGAACGCAGGGTTCAGGAACGTCGCGGCGCATCCGTTGCCAGCGCCGCAGACGGTTCTACTGGCGGAGAAATAGCGCTCGCGACTCGGGGCTCTGGGCCGAGGCTAGCCATCCATGTCGATACTCGTGACGGGAAGTGCCGGCCATCTGGGCGAGGCGCTGATGAGGCGCTTTCGAGCCCTCGGAAGGCACGCGATCGGCGTCGACCAGAAGGCGTCGCTGTGTACCGATCGCGTCGGCTCGATTGGCGAGCGGACCTTCATCGAAAGCGGCATGCGACAGGCGAGCTGCGTCGTTCACGCGGCGACCCTCCATAAGCCCCATGTCGTCACTCACAGCTGGCAGGACTTCATCGACACCAACGTCACTGGAACGCTTAACTTGCTGGAGACGGCGGTTGCCGCAGGCGTCAGGAGCTTCGTCTATCTGAGTACGACGAGCACCTTCGGAGCGGCGGTAAATCAGGACGCCTCGGGGCCTGCCACTTGGGTAACGGAACAGGTGACGCCCAGGCCGAAGAACATCTATGGTGTCACCAATCCGTTTGCTTGCGCCGATCGGGGTGCTTTGGGGCGGGATGCGCCTGCGGTGATCCGAGGGCTGTTTCCCGACTGTGAAGCCCTGTTCAACGCACGGCGCTGGAAGCTGATGCCGCGGATCGATCGAGTCTACGTCAATCAACGAGCCAGAGCCGAGCTCGGCTGGAGCCCTTGCTACGATTTCGCGTACGTTCTCGAATGCCTGCGGTGTAATCGGGATTTCCGCAGTCCGCTGGCGCGGGAAGTCGCGCGCAAGGGCTATCACGACAGGTCATTCAGAC
>JASHTF010000010.1 GCA_030040715.1 Gammaproteobacteria bacterium
CCCTATCACAGCTGGACCTATGATCTGCGCGGGAAGCTGGCGCGCATTCCGAGGCATGGCCGACCGCAGCTCATCGAGCTCGGCGACATGTCGCTCTATCCGATCGCGCTCGAGGAGTGGAACGGCTTTTTATTTGCGAACCTGCACGCGCAGGCGCCGACTCCATTCGAAGCCGTGCTCGACGAAGGGATCGAGGCTCTGGCCCATTGGCCGCTCACCGAGCTCATCGCCGGCCACACCCGCGCCTGGATCCTACGCTGCAACTGGAAGGTATTCTGGGAGAATTACCACGAGTGCCTGCACTGCCCCAATGTGCATCCCGCACTCACGCGCCTGGTTCCGATCTACGGGCGCGGCATCATGGCAGAGCGAGACGATCCGGAGTGGCACGAGCATGCCGACCGCAACGAGCCGAAGTACAAGGGTGGCGTGCGCGTGGGCGCCGAGACCTGGTCAAACGACGGACGGGCAGGACCCTACCGCTTTCGGGGACTGACCGACGAAGAGCGTCGCAGGGGCTACCATTTCGTCACCGCGGTACCGTCACTGTATCTCGTCGGTCACGTCGATTACGTTCGTGCGGTGCGCGTGTGGCCGGTGGGGCCGGAGCAGACCGAGCTGCAGGTCGAATGGCTGTTTCCTCGTGAAGCGCTCGCGGATCCGGCCTTCGACATGCACAACAGTATCGACTTCGTCGCCCGGGTGATCGATGAGGATGGCGCAGCTTGCGAGCTCGCGCAGCGCGGGCTCCACTCGGCGCCCCACCGCAGCGGTGTGTTGCTACCCGAGGAATACGAGATCCATCGGTTCCACAACTGGCTGCGCAGCGAGCTCAAGCGCGATTAAAGCGCTGGTCCGGCGCACCCTGCGCCGGACGCGTAACCCCAGGGTGCACTTCCCGGATGAGTGACGGTTTCATTCGGGGTTCCTCGGCGGCTTGATAACATACCGACTGGTTGGTATGTTATTTAGGTGAGACTGAGGACGTCGTTCAAAGCGGGTACTCGCCGAAAGCTGCTGCATGCGGCCATTTCACTGATCCGCGAGAAGGGCTACTCCTCGACCTCGGTCGACGAGCTCTGCACGCAAGCCGGGGTCACCAAGGGCGCCTTCTTTCACCACTTCGACAGCAAGGACGCGCTAGGTGTCGCCGCGGCGGATCACTGGTCCGAGGTTACCGGAGCCTTTTTCGACAACGCGCTATACCACCGGCACAGCGACCCGCTCGAGCGGGTCCTCGGTTATCTGGACCTCCGCAAGGCGATTCTCGAGGGTGACATCGCCGAATTCACCTGTCTGGTCGGCACGATGGTCCAGGAGATCTATAACACCAACCCCAATATCCGCGAGGCGTGCGAGGCCAGCATCAGCGCTCACGCGGGCAAGATTGCAGCAGACATCGCAGCAGCGATGAAGCGCTATCGCATTCGTGGTTCGTGGAGCGCCGAGAGTCTGGCGCTGCACACGCAAGCCGTATTGCAGGGCGCGTTCATTCTCGCCAAAGCAAAGGGCGGCCCCGAAATTGCCGCCGCCAGCATCGATCATTTGCGCCGTTACATCGAACTGCTGTTTCAGCCTGTAACCCCCGAAAAGACTGAGGCCCCATGAGCACCAACAAGAGCCCTCTCGCCCCATCTCTCGGCGCCAAGGCCAGTCGCCGAATGAAACACCGGATGCGCGTGTCAAAGACACTCTCAATGGGGTCGGTCGCGCTGGGAGCGGCGCTCCTGCTCGCTCTCACTGCCGTCGCGACGGCTCGCGAGTCGTCCTCTCCGCGCGACAAGCTCGCACTCTGGGCAGGGCATTGGAAGATACGCATCGACACCAAAGACACGCAGTTTGGTCATGTCAAAACGGAACACTACGACGCGAAATGCTCTTTTCTCCCGCACGGCGCGTTCATGGTCTGCGAATATTTGAGCCTGCAGCCCGATCCCAATTCGGGCCGTGTCATCAACGATATCTCCCTCGTCTATTACAGCGGCGTCGACAAGACTTACAAATATACCAACGTGGCTCCGGAAGGTGGCCCGCGCGAAGACGTCGTGCTCGTGGACGGCAATGTCTGGACCAGGTCGTTCGAAATTCCAAGACGGCGCGGCGGAGTGGCCGATGCTCGCGAAATCTATAATTTCGTCTCCCCCGATAAACAACTGGCGCGCTTCGAAATATCGATTGATAAAGGCGCGCATTGGACCGTGGTGAACGAGGCGGTCGGTACGAAAGAGAGCTCGTTGCTGCGCTGAGGCAGCGGTGCTTCGTTGCCCGTTGATGGGGTGGCATGCCTAAAGGAGGCGTCTGCAATGAAGACAAGACACTCGGCTCGATGGGCCGCAGCCTGCACGCTGGCAGTGATGCTATCGGCACTGGCGGGCTTCGCGGCGGGCGGTGCCAATCCGTACGAGCGGATGGCGCCTGTTGCGCAATACCTCATGCCGCGCGGTTCCGAGATCGCACTCGCACGCAGCGCCGCGCCGGCGGCGATCTCCGACGAGGCCACGATCCTGACTCTCGATTCGCAGGGCTATCAGACCGCCGTCCGCGGCAGCAACGGATTCACCTGCCTCGTGGAGAGGTCGTGGGGGGCGCTGTTCGAGAGCCCGGATTTCTGGAATCCGAAAGTCAGGGTACCGATTTGCTACAACCTGGCAGCGTCCAGCTCCATCCTCACGTACACGCTCCGGCGCACCAAATTCGCACTGGCCGGAGACTCGAAGGAGAGGATTCTCGATGAGGTTCGCGCCGCGGTCGCGCGCAACGAGTTCCCCTCACCCGCGCCGGGCGCGATGTCTTTCATGATGTCGAAGGATGGATACCTGGCTGATGCCGAAAATGCCGGCGGTCATTGGCACCCGCACCTCATGTTCCACGTGCCAAAGGTCGCAGGCGCAAGCTGGGGAGCAAACCTGCCGGGGTCTCCGGTGATCGTCGACCCCCGTGACATTCCGGAGCCGCAGACGATTTTCATGGTGACGGTACCCCACTGGTCGGACGGAACGATGGCGGCGGCTCACTAGCCGTGCAGCGCTGATCAGTGCCCGTTCACGGGTCCGTTCACGCGGCTCACCGAACGCGACGACTTCAATTGCGCCAGAACCTTCTGCGCAAGCTCGCGCTGGGTGTCCAGGGGCGCATCGGCGTCCTTTTGAATGTCGCCGCGAAACTGCGCGAGATCGAACACCCCCGTGAGCTCGACACCCCCCTCCCGCACCGGCAGATACGGATCCTGCAGGGCGGCCTGGACCACGCCGATGAGCTCGTGCTCGTCCGCCGCGCCGAGTGCTGGCTTCAGCTGCGCAAGCCCGGCCAGCGCCTTGACGCGGATTTGCTCAGGAATCCCTGGCTGCGCCTGCGCGAGGAGGATGGCCACGGCGCGCGCATCCCCGGTCGCGACCAGGGCGGCCAGCGTCGCGCGCATGACGTGCACTTCCGGTTGCAGCGCCGCTTCCGCCCGCAGGACCTCGAACGCTCCGGCGGCGCCAGACCTGCCGAGCGCCTCGGCGGCGGCCGCCTCGGCCGCGTAGCTTGACTCGTTGCGCAGCAGCTCGACCAGAGCGGCGTAGACGAGGCGATCCTTCGGAAAATTTCCCAACGCCTGCACCACCGCGGTGCGCACGCGGCTATCGGGCTGTTGTAGCGCGGCAAGGAGCGCGGCTTTGGCCTCGCTCGTACCGAGTCGGCCCAGCCCCACCGCGGCCGCCGCGCGCACGCCGTAGAAGCTATCCTCGCTGAGCGCGTGCTTCAGGGCCGCGACGCGGCGCTCTCTGTTCGCTCCCTGCGCCTTGCCCAGCTCCCCGACGGCCCACAGGCGGCTCATCATCGAGGGGTCTTTCGCGGCTTGCGCGATGAGCGCATCTGGGGCTTCAGGGAACTGCACGGTCTTGTCGATCACGTCATCCGGATCGAACGCCACCCATTGTGGGGCGAAAGCGAGCGGCACGTCGAACTCCTGACTGCGCAGATGGTCGCGAAGCTGGGTCTCCTGCCGCTCACCCTGGTCGCCGTGAAACACGACGTCAATGGGCATGTCGAACACGGGCGTCACCGAATCGGTGGGCTGCGCCTGCGTGACGCTCAGCTTCTCGAGCTTATTCGCCGCGTCATAGTGCGCCGTGACCCGATAATCGGGATGCCCAGCCATGAACACCCATTCGCGGAAAAACCAGCCGAGCTCCTGACCGGTCGTTTCCCGAAGAGCCTGGATGAGATCGGCGGTATCGGCACTCTGCCCGCGATGCGCACTGAGATAGTGATGCAGGGCTCGAAAGAATGGCTCGTCCTGCGATGCGGCATGCGCCGCGGCCTCCCGGCCGTCGAGGAGATTGCGCAGCATGTCGAGCACCGCCGCACCCTTCTCGTGGGTGATCGCATCGAACATCTGCATGGGATCCGTGTAGTGCCGGTCGACCACCGGCCGAAGGTAATCCTCGTGTTGCTGCGCCTGCTCCGTCAGCTGATCGTTGTAAATCTCGAAGCGAAATGCCTCGTTCCCCTCGTGATACTGCGTGTACAGCGCCTGCAGGTAGGTAGCAAAGCCTTCATTCAGCCAGATGTTGGCCCAGTCGCGCCCCTGCACCAAGTCGCCGGTCCAGTGCTGACCCAACTCGTGCGACACGAGCCCGGTACTCGGATAGTCGTGATCGGCGCGCTCGTCGTGCAGCGTGTCCTCGGTCAGCGTGGTCGCACTGACGTTCTCCTGTCCGCCAAAGATGAAGTTGTGCACCATCGTCTGGGCGTACTGTTCGTAGGGATAGTCGACACCGGTCGCGCGCGAGAAAAACCCGATCATGTCGGGAGTGAGATGCAGCGAGCGCCGTGCCGTGGCATCGTCGATGTAATTCGGGATGTAGTAGTCGACCGGCTTGTCTTCGTAGCGGTCGGTGACCTTGCGCCACGGCCCGATGGCAAGGGAGATCAGGTAGGAGCTGTGGGGTACGCGCTCCACCCAGTCGTAAGTCACGTAACCGGCCGAGCGCGTGACGCTCACCAGCTTGCCGTTGGAAACGACGATTTGTCCGTCGGGAACCGTCGTCACCGTCTCGCTGGTCGCGAGATCGTTCGGATAGTCCCAGCAGGGAAACCAGTAGTGATTGAACTCGGCTTCGCCCTGTGAGTAGACCTCCCGTGGGGACTTCGGGTAAGCGGGTGTCGGATTGACGAAGAACAGACCTGTGCGCGGAAAGCCGTGGTACGCGATGCGCACGCTCAAAGCGCTGCCTGCCTCATAGTCGCGATCGAGCGTGATCCACAGCCGCGCGCCCCGCGTCGCGAACTTGAGCGTGACGGGCGCCGCCCGAGGCGTCTCCAGACTCACCGATTCAATCGTGAGCTCGGAGCTATCGAGATAAAAGCGGCGCAAGTGTCGCTGGAAGGGCCGCAGCGTTACCACCTCATCGCCGAAGACCTCGCCCTTCGATTCGTCGAAGTGCAATGTCAGGTGGTAATTCTCAACGTGATACGTGCGGCTCGGGGGCCACTGCCACAGATCCGGGTTGCCGAAGACGCGCGTCCCCGTGTCGTCCGCCGGCGCGGCGTGGGGCAGCGTCAGTAACACCCCGCACAGAAGACTCGCGAGCCACTCCGCAATCCGCATATTCCTTCCGCTCCTTCTGAAGGCGAAAAGCTTAAGTCATCGGAGCACGTCGGCGCGACAAATACGCCGCGGACTCTCGTGCACGGACGGATCTGGTACACCGAGGGAAAGGAAACGGGGTTCAGATGAGGCGCACGCCTACTGCGCGCCGCTCAACCACCGAGGCGCGGACTTTCCGGTCCAAGATCAACCAAGCTGCGAGCATCCCTAATGAAAGGGGTCCGCGGGAGTGTCCAATATCTCGCCGCGATTGTGGCATTTAAGCGTTTGATTATCCGAGATAGCGCCAACTCGTAATGGACAGCGCTAGCGGGTCACCCGCGTGCCGGAAGCCTTAGCAGGATTCAGCGACTCCCATGGACGGGCGCACCGATGCGGGTCGCGGTCTCAATCCAATCGCTCTCCCAGGTTTGGCCGTCATCTACCGAGAAGGCTTGCTCGTCGCGACCGGTGCCGCTTGTGAAGTCGCCGATGGTGAACCGAACCAAGGTCATCCGGCCATCGACGGGTTCGTAGTCGTAGAACTCCCCGTGCCCATCCTTGAACTCTCCGACCATGGGCGTACTCAATGTGCCGCTGTCGCTGCTGGCAAAGTTAAGGCTCCACCGACGGGTCTTTGGATTGAACAGGCGCAACGAGAGGAATTCGGGCTTTCCAGACGGACCTTCTGAGGTAATTTCGGCGAGATTCGCACGACCATTCCAGATGGGACGCACGATCATCTTCCCATCGAGCTCCGCCCAGGTCGTCGAGCCCGTCAGCGGATGTTGGAGCCGCTTCATGCGTATGTTCCAGCTACCCAGTTGCCAGTCGAAATCATGCTGGCGGGCGGGCTCCCCATCCGCCGTTGGCACGACCTGGCGAGTACCGTCTGGGGCACGCGTCAACGTAACTTTCAAATTGGATTCCCACGTCCTCCCGCCATCCTCGGAGAAGGACTGTTCCAGCCGGTGTGTCGTCCGCGTAAACCCCGACCAGGTAATGCGCACCACAATTGCTCGCCCGTCGTAGGTTTCATTATCAAAAAATTCACCCCGACCGCTTTTGAACTCGCCGAGCATAGAGGGCTCCGGAATCCCGTCGGAGCTATTCACGAAAGTTACATTCCATTGATGGGATTTACGGTTGTAGAGCATCAACCCCATGTTCTCGAGATGAGCGTTTGGTCCGTCAGCCTCGACTTGTTCGAT
>JASHTF010000100.1 GCA_030040715.1 Gammaproteobacteria bacterium
GCTTCGGCGCCGCGGCCGCTTCCGGCGCCGCGGTGGCGTCCGGCGCTGCCGCCGCGTCCGAGCCGGGGACGACGCGGCCGTTCGCGGACCTGCGCAGCCTGCTCGAGCGCGCGGCCGCCGGTAGCAGCGGCGGATCGCGACCGACAACGCACGGCAGCGAGTCGCGCGGCACGAGAAAGTAGTCACGCAAGATCTGAGGAGTCCGACTTCATGGCCGTACAAAAGAGCCGCAAAACGCCGTCCCGGCGCGGCATGCATCGCTCGCACGACCGGCTGACGACGCCGGCGCTGTCGATCGATCCCCAGTCCGGCGAGCAGCATCTACGTCACTGCATCACGCCCGACGGTTTCTATCGCGGTCGGCGCGTGATCGAGAAGCAGGCCGAGCAGGAAACCCAGGAATAGGGCGGGCCGGTAGCGTTCGACAGGCGCGCGGGTGTATTCGCGAATCGTAGGCACCGGCAGTTATCTGCCGGCAAAAGTCCTCACCAATTTCGATCTCGAAAAACGGCTCGATACCAGCGACGCCTGGATCCGGGAGCGCACCGGAATCGAGCGCCGTCACATCATCGCCGACGGCGAATCAAACACCGACATGGCCGAGCAGGCCGCGCGGGCCGCGATCGCCAGCGCCGGGATCGAGCCGCACGAGCTCGATCTGATCGTAGTCGGCACCACCACACCCGATCTGGTCTTTCCCAATTCCGGCACACTGCTGCAGGCACGACTCGGCTGCGGCGGCGCGCCGGCCTTCAGTCTGGAAGCAGCCTGCAGCGGCTTCATCTATGCGCTGGCGATCGCCGACAAGTTCGTGCGCGCCGGGGAATCGAAGCGCGCCCTGGTAGTGGGCTCAGAAGTATTGTCACGCATCGTCGACTACACCGATCGTAGCACCGCGATCCTGTTCGGCGATGGCGCGGGCGCCGTGGTGCTGGCGCCGTCGGACGAGGCCGGCATCATCTCAACGCATCTGCACGCCGACGGCGGCTATCAGGAGCTGCTCTATTGCACCGGCGGACCGGCGCGCGGACCGGCGCCCGGGTCGTTTCCGCCCGGCGATGTGGTGCGCATGGCGGGCAGCGAGGTGTTCAGGCTCGCGGTCACGTTGCTCGGGCGCATCGTCGATGAGACCGTGGCCGCAAACCATCTCGATCGCTCAGCGATTGATTGGCTGGTGCCTCACCAGGCGAACCTACGCATCATCCAGGCGACCGCGAAGAGGCTGTCGCTGCCGATGGAGCGCGTCATCGTCACGGTACAGGAGCACGGCAACACCTCGACCGCCTCGGTGCCGCTGGCGCTCAATGTCGGTATCCGCGATGGGCGCATCAAGCGCGGAGATCTGCTGTTATTGCAGGCGCTCGGCGGCGGCATAACCTGGGGCTCGGCGCTGGTGCGTTACTGACCGTCCGGCGTCGCGGGCCCACGGCGGCGCCGCCAGGGCGCGCGCTTCAAGTCGGAATGGCGACGACGATGAACGACGCACCGCTTCCGACGGCAGCGAAATGATACGGAAAAAGAAACGCCGCGCTCGAGCGCGCGGCGTCTTCATGCACTGACGAAATTACTTCGATACCGACTTCTTGAACATGCGGTTGATCTTCTCGTTGGTCGCGTCGATCGACGACTGCGCCGCCTGAGCCGCAGAGAGCGCCTGGTTGGCCGTGCTCTGAGCAGCGCTCGCCGCCTGCGCTGCCTGGTTCGCGGAGTTCTGTGCTGCCTGCGCGGCGCTGGCCGCGTTGTCCGCGGAGGCCTTGGCTGCAGCCACGTCCGTCTGCAGTTTGGCGACCTGCTGCTTGAGGCTGTCGATGTCGCTTTGTAGTGGCTTGAGATCCGTACAGCCGGCGAGGGCGAAGACCGCGGCGGCGGCCGCCAGCTTCACTACGATTGTCTTGTCCATTCGAATCCCCTTTTGCTTGCTCATTGAAACCGCATCGAACCGCTGTACCGGCCGATCCTGCGGGGGCTCCACTTGACCAAATTTGTCCTCTAAATGCAATAGATGTTTGCATTTGGAGACCAATCTCGGCGCATTCACTTACCATTCATCTTTGTTCACTTACCATCGCCAACCCCCGAAACAACAGCGGGAACGGGGGCTCGTCGTCTTAGCCGTGCAGCCCAACGGTGTCTGGCAAGGCCGTCCTGGAGGATGCGGCGCGCGGCGTTGTGTCCGGGCAACCCGCTTACGCCGCCGCCGGGATGGGCGCCGGTGCCGCACAGATACAGGCCGCGTATCGGCGTGCGTCAGTCGCCGAACCCGAGCACCGGACGCGCTGCCCACATCTGCTCGAGGCCGAGTGCGCCGTGAAAGATATCCCCGCCGGTCAGCCCGAAGCGCCGCTCTAGATCCATCGGTGTCAAAGCGCTGCAGGCGACCAACGCGCGGCGAAAGTTGGGTGCGTATTCCGTTACGGTGTCGATGATGAGATTGACCACTTCGTCACGCGCGTGATCCCAGTCGCGGCCTGCCGGCAGCTCGGGCGCGAAATGCTGGCAGAACGGACTGGCGCGTGGTAGCTCACTGAGTGCCACATTCATGCGAAAGCTCGCCGACCCGCACCCAGAGCGCTGCAGGTGCGCACGGATCTCGGGCGCCAGCTGGCCGGGCTCGATCGTGCGCAGGTACAGCAGCTTCGGGTTGACGTTCGCGACCACGACTCGTGCCGGGATGCGCCGGCCGCTCTCGAGCTCGACACCGAGCGCCCTGCCATCCTCGATCAGCACGCGCGCGACGCTCGCGCGCGTCTCGATGCGTGCGCCACGAGCGCGGGCCGCGCGTGCCATCGCCTCGGTGATCGCGCCCATGCCGCCGAGTGCATGACCCGAGCTGCCGCGCTGGCCGTTGACTTCGCCGAGGGCTGATGAAGCAGCACGTAGGCGCTGCGGGTGAAAAGGTCGTAGAGCGTGTGCTGCTGCTCGAGCGGCAGGCGGCGCAGCCGCCGTCCGGCGCGCACGAGGTGCGCCAGATCCGGCCAGCGTCGCACATCCGTGGGCGCTGTCGCGAGCGCGAGCGCACGCAGCTCATCGGCTGCGGCGGCGGCGAGTCCATTATGGCCGGCACCAATGATCGCCACATCGAGGTGCGCGCGGGTGGCGCTAGGGTTGTGCGCCATCAGTACTTACTGTATATAATCACAGTATGTCGAACCTGACCCCGAACCAGACCCGGGTGCTGCGCCTGCTGCAGCGGAGTTTGCAGGAGACCGGCATGCCGCCCACCCGAGCCGAGATTGCCGCCAAGCTCGGATTCCGCTCGCCCAATGCGGCCGAAGAGCATCTGCGCACGCTGGCACGCAAGGGTGTGATCCAGCTGCTGCCCGGAACCTCTCGGGGTATTCGCCTGTGCGACACCATGCGCGAACAGCTCGGATTGCCGCTGGTCGGGCGGGTAGCCGCCGGCCGGCCCATCCTGGCACAGGAGAACATCGTCGAGCATCTGTCGATCGATGCGGCCATCTTTCAGCCTCGGCCCCATTATCTACTCAAGGTCATCGGCATGAGCATGAAGGATGCCGGCATCCTCGACGGGGATCTGGTCGCCGTGCATCGCACCGCCGAGATTCGCAATCGTCAGATCGTGGTCGCGCGGCTGGAAGATGAGGTCACGGTCAAGCGCTACAAGCAAGACGGCAGCACGGTGTGGCTGCTGCCGGCCAATGCCGACTTCGAGCCGATTCGCGTCGATCTCGCGCAGCAGCACCTGCTGATCGAGGGTGTGGTGGTCGGCGTGGTGCGCAGGGGCATGTCCGAGCCGCGTTAGCCGCAGGCTCGTGCGCGCCGAGCGCGCGGACAGCCCGCGCTCATGCCTACGCGGCACTGTAACTAGTTGCCCGAGGACGTCTTGCCGTCGCGATCCTCAGGCGGCGTCGCACTCTCGTCGAGGTCGTAGTCCTCGAAATCGCTGATCAAATCCGCGGTGCGCTTCTGCTCGAGCCGCTGCTCGAGCCGCCGCCACGCCGGTGCGCCTGCCTTGGCGCTGCGGCGCTTGGCAATCTCCATGTCCTTGATGGCACGATCGAGGTCGAGCTCGTCCTCCTCGGGGACCTCCTCGTCCTCGTCGTCTTCGTCGAATTCGTCTGAGTCTGGATTACCGCCCATGTTGCGTCTGAGTTTGCCTGCCTTTGATCCCTTGATTCGAGACGGCGGAAAAATAATGCGATTTAAATCACGATGCAACGCCCTGGAGGCGTTCGATCGGTGGCGCGGCGTGTCGAGCCGGCACCCGTTGGGCCCGGTACCGTCGGCGCAGTGCCGTCGGCTCGGGACCGCAGTCGGCGCTGCTCAGTGAATGAGGGCATTGATCTCGAAGATCGGCAGCAGCATCGCGAATACGATGCCCATGACGAACAAACCCATGCCGACGATCAGCAGCGGACCGAGCAGGCCCATCAACGCGCCGAGCAACCGCTCGAGCTCGCTCTCCTGATTCAGCGCCGCGCGGTCGAGCATGCTCTCGAGCTCGCCGCTGGACTCGCCACTCGAGATCAGATGAATCGTCATCGGTGGAAACAGCCGGCTCGCCGCGAGCGAGCGGCCGATCGGTGCGCCTTCGCGCACGCGCGCCGCCGCTTCCGCGACGGCATCGCGCATCGGCAGATTCGTGACCACGTCGCCCGCGATGCGCAGCGCGTCCAGCACGGGCACCGCACTTGCCGTGAGGATGCTGAGCGTGCGGGTAAAGCGCGCGGTGTTGAAGCCGCGCACCACACGGCCGACGACCGGCAACCGCAGCAGCGCCAGATGCCAGCGACGGCGGATCTGCGGCGAGCGCAGTGCGCGCCCCACGGCGATGCCGCCGAGCACCAGCGCCGCGACCAGATAAATGCCGTAGTCGCGCAGCAGCGAACTGACACCGATCAGCAGGCGCGTGGCGAACGGCAACTGTGCGTGCTGCGATTCAAATACCTCCACGACCTTGGGGACCACATAGGCGAGCAGGATCGAGACGATCGCGAAGCACATGACGGTGAGCACGATCGGATAGAGCAGCGCACCCATGACCTTCTGCGAGGTCTGCTCGCGGCTCTCGGTGTACTCGGCCAGCCGCTCGAGCACGATGTCGAGATGCCCCGACTGCTCCCCGGCGGACACCGTGGCGCGATAGATCTCCGGAAAGACGCGCGGAAACTCGGCCAGACCGGATGCGAGCGGGTGGCCTTCGGTCACCTTGGCGCGCACACCGAGCACGATGCTCTGCACGCGCGGCTTCTCGGTCTGCTGCGAAACCGCCAGCAGCGCCTCCTCGAGCGGCAATCCCGCCCGCACCAGGGTGGCGATCTGACGCGTGAGCAGCGCCAGATCGGCGGCCGAGACACGGCGCAGTAAACTGAAGCTCGAGCGCTGCTGGCGGCGTGACTCCTGCGCGGCCACCTCCTCGATCGTGACCGGCAGCAGCTGGCGCTCGCGCAGCAGGCTGCGCACGTGACGCGCGGTGTCGCCCTCGATGACACCCTTGCGCGAGTGGCCAGCCGCATCGAGCGCCGTGTACTCGAACGCTCCCATGCCGCAGGTCAGTCCTCGCGCGTCACGCGCAGCACTTCTTCGATGGTGGTCTCGCCCTTGAGCACTCGTGCCAGGCCGTCCTCGCGGATCGACGGGGTGAAGTTGCGCGCGTAGCGTTCGATGTCGTGCTCGCTGGCGCCGTCGTGAATCATGGTGCGCAGCGTATCGTCGATGACGATCAGCTCGTAGATGCCGGTGCGGCCGCGATAGCCGCCGGCCGCATCGCGCCCGGGTCGATACATGACGGGCGAGGGATCCTCGGGCTTGAGACCGAGCAGCCGGCGCTCGTACTCCCCGGCGGTAAAGTGCTGGCGCGTGTCGGGATTGAGTACCCGCACCAGGCGCTGCGCCAGCACGCCGATCAGGCTCGAGGACAGCAGAAACGGCTCGATACCCATGTCACGCAGGCGCGTGAGCGCTCCGGCCGCGGTGTTGGTATGCAGCGTCGAGAGTACCAGGTGACCGGTCAAGCTCGCCTGCACGGCGATCTGGGCGGTCTCGAGGTCGCGGATCTCACCGACCAGCACCACGTCGGGGTCCTGCCGCAGGATCGCGCGCAGCCCGCGCGCAAAGGTCATCTCGACCTTGGTGTTCACCTGCGTTTGACCGATGCCGTCGATGTAGTACTCGATCGGATCCTCCACCGTCATGATGTTCTGCGTGTTGTCGTTGAGGCGCTCGAGTGCGGCATACAGCGTCGTGGTCTTGCCCGAGCCGGTCGGACCGGTTACCAGCAGGATGCCGTGCGGCTTGTGAATCAGCTCGTTGATGAGCTGCTGGGTTTCGGCCGACATGCCGAGGGAGTCGAGGTCGAGCCGCCCGGCCTGCTTGTCGAGCAAGCGCAGCACCACCCGCTCGCCATGCCCGGAGGGGATGGTGGAGACGCGCACGTCGACGGCGCGCCCGGCGATGCGCAGACTGATACGACCGTCCTGCGGCAGGCGCTTCTCGGCGATATCAAGCTTGGACATGACCTTCACGCGCGAGACCACGAGTGGAGCCACGGCGCGCTTGGACTGCAGCACCTCGCGCAGCACCCCGTCGACGCGGAAGCGCACGACCAGCCGATTCTCGAACGGCTCAATGTGGATGTCGGACGCGTTCTCACGGATCGCCTGGGTGAGCAGTGCATTGATGAGGCGGATGATCGGTGCATCGTCATCGCTCTCGAGCAGATCGGCCTGCTCGGGCAGATCCTGCGCCAGGTGCGCCAGATCGGTGGTGTCCTCGAGACTTCCGAGCTGCATCGGGTCGTTGGCGCCACCCTCATAGGTCTTGCGCAGCAGCTCATCGAAGGCCTCGGGCGTGACGGCGGTGAGCTTCAGCGGCAAGCGCAAATAGCGCCGGACCTCCGCGAGCGCGATCGGCGAGCAGGGAGTCCGGTAAACGCAGTCGGCGATCCCATCGCGCAGGCCGCACACGACTACACCGTGGCGCCGTGCAAACGCGAACGGCAGACGCGCCTCGACCGCACCGCGCTCCCCCACCGCCTGCGGCGTGAGCGACGTGGCTGCCGGTTGCGCGTCCTCCTCGGAGCGCACGGCGCGCAACGGCGGGACCGGAGCGCGAGCCGCGACCTCATTCATTGCGGTGCCGCCTGAGTGCGCTCATTCATCACGACGGTGCCTTTAGATGCGACTGTTGCATGGCGCGCGCCCTCATCGCGGAGCGGGGCTGGTCCGGGTCGCATCCGCGGGGCCACCACCCGTCGTTGAGCTGCCGGTTGCCGCGGGCGGGTCGGACGTCGTCACGGGCTGCAGCACCACGGGAGCGCTCGGCGAGATCGGCGGGGCGGCGCCGAAATTGGTGCTGATATGACCGTTGATGATCGGTGGCAAGGGATCAGCCGGCTCGAAGGGTGCCAGCGGTAGTATGGTCTTGTCGTGCGCGACCTGACGCTGCTCGTTGAGCATGTAGTTGTACTTGGCGTCGGTCTCGATGGCCGCCTGGGCATCGTCGCGCAGGATCCGCGGTTGCAGGAAGATCAGGAAGTC
>JASHTF010000101.1 GCA_030040715.1 Gammaproteobacteria bacterium
GCCGCCGAGAGCACCGGCGGCACGGTTGCAGCGGTGGTTGCTCCGGCGTCGGCAGGTGAGGCGGCAGCGCCGACTGCACCCACCCGCACGCGCAGGAGCAGGGCCAAGACCGGCAAGGCATGAACGAGAGCAGCGCATGAACGAGAGCAACAAGCAGCAACCCACCGCGGATCACGACGACGCGCGCGAGGTCGCGCGCACGCTCACCGGTCAGGTGGTGAGCAACAAGATGCACAAGACCATAGCGGTCTCGATCGAGCGCGTGGTGCGTCATCCGACCTACGGCAAGTACGTGCGCCGCACGACTCGGCTGCTGGCGCACGATGAGAGCAACCAGGCGCGCGCAGGCGACACGGTCTCGATTGCTCCCTGCCGTCCGCTGTCGCGACGCAAGTCGTGGCGCCTGGTTGCCGTGCTCGAGCGCGCGACCGAGCGCTGAGGGCGCCACTGCGCGACCGGCTGCGATGCAATCAGCGATAAGGAACCGACGCCATGATTCAGTTACGAACGATGCTCAACGCTGCCGACAACAGCGGCGCGCGCACGTTGATGTGCATCAAGGTGCTCGGTGGTACACGGCGCCGCTATGCGACCGTGGGAGATGTGATCAAGGTGAGCATCAAGGACGCGATCCCGCGCGGCAAGGTGAAGAAGGGCGAGATCTACGACGCAGTCGTGGTACGTACGCGCCGCGGCGTGCGCCGGGCGGACGGCTCGCTGATCAAGTTCGATGGCAACGCGGCGGTGCTGCTGACGAACAAGCTCGAGCCGATCGGCACGCGCATCTTTGGGCCGGTCACGCGCGAGCTGCGCACAGCGCAATTCATGAAGATCATCTCGCTCGCTCCCGAGGTTCTGTGAGTGAGTGCGCTGCGGTGAGCTGCTGAGGGCAGGGTGAGGCGATGCGTAAGATCCGCAAAGGCGATCAGGTGGTAGTGCTATCGGGGCGCGACAAGGGCCGCCAGGGTGTGGTGATCGGTCTGCTCGCCGGCGGGCAGGCACTGGTTGAGAACATCAATCGGGTCAAGCGTCACACACGTCCCAACCCGCAGGCCAATCACCCCGGAGGCATCGTCGAGAAGGACATGCCGCTGCCGCTGTCGAAGCTGGCATTGTTGAATCCGGCCACCAAGAAGGGCGATCGGGTCGGAATCAAGCGCCTCGCGGACGGTCGCAAGGTGCGCTTTTTCAAATCCAACGGCGAGATGATCGATGCCTGAGCGATCGACGGAAAAACCCGTGGAAAAAGCCGCGGGAAAACCCAGTGGAGCCAAGGGCGACAAGCACGGCGCGGCCAAGGCTGACAAGCAAAACGCGGCCAAAGCTGACAACAAGGCCGACAAGCAGAGTGCGCCCAAAACCGACAAGAGCGCCGAACCGCCGACGGTAGAGGAGAGCGGGCCTGCGCCACCGGCGCGGCTGCACGAGTTCTATCGCAACGAAGTGGTCGCGCAGCTCAAGAGCGAGCTCAAGCTATCGAACCCGATGCAGGTGCCGCGGATCACCAAGATCACGGTCAACATGGGCGTGGGCGAAGCGCTCGCCGATCGCAAGGTCGTCGACGCAGCCGCCGGCGATCTCGCCAAGATCTCCGGCCAGAAACCGAAGATCTGCCGCGCCCGCAAGGCGGTCGCCTCGTTCAAGGTGCGCGAGGGGGTACCGATCGGATGCATGGTCACGCTGCGCGGCGCGCGCATGTATGAGTTCCTCGATCGACTGATCAATATCGCGATGCCACGGATCCGGGATTTCCGCGGCCTATCGCCGCGCGGCTTCGACGGCCGCGGCAACTACAGCTTCGGTGTGCGCGAACAGATCATCTTCCCGGAGATCCAGTACGACGCGATCGATCAGGTGCGCGGCATGGACATCACGATAACCACGACGGCACGGGACAACAAGCAGGGCCGCGCATTGCTGGAAGCGTTCCGGTTCCCGTTCCGCCGCTAGCAACGCGGCAGTTTGCAAGGACAGGTATGGCGAAGACGAACATGGTGGAGCGTGAGAAGCGGCGTGCACGCCTGGTGAAGAAGTATGCCGCCAAGCGCGCTCAGCTCAAGGAGATCATCCGCAGCCCGAAGTCCACGCCCGAGCAACGCGTGGCGGCGCAGGTGGCGCTCGCGACGCAGCCGCGGGACGCCGGTAGCAACCGCTTGCGCAATCGCTGCGCGATTACCGGTCGCTCGCGCGGCGTGTACCGCAAGTTCGGCTTGGCGCGCGCCAAGATCCGGGAATTGGCGATGCGCGGGGAGATTCCGGGACTCGGCAAGGGGAGCTGGTAGGAGCGACAGTCCATGAGCATGACCGATCCGATCGCAGATCTGCTGACTCGCATTCGCAACGGCCAAGCCGCGCGCAAGGCGACCGTCGTGCTGGCCTCCTCCAAGCTGAAGCAGGCGATCGTCAAAGTCCTCAAGGAGGAGGGCTACATCGCCGACTTCAGCGTGGTCAGCGATACGGGCAAGCCGGAGCTGCACATCGAGTTGAAGTACTACGAGGGACGACCGGTGATCGATCGCATCGAGCGCGTGAGCCGACCGGGGCTGCGCATCTACCGGGGCAAAAACGAGATTCCGCGCGTGCTCGGCGGCATGGGCACGGTGATCGTGTCGACGCCGAAGGGCGTCATGACCGATAAGGCTGCGCACGCCATCGGTCAGGGCGGAGAGGTCCTATGCATCGTGGCGTAGCGCGTGGTACTGAGAGCAGAGGCTGAGAGCGACATGTCGAGAGTTGCCAATCAAGCGGTCACGGTGCCGACGGGCGTGACGGTCAGCGTCAGCGACAGTGCCGTCACCGTCAAGGGCGCCAAGGGCACGCTCACGCTGCCGCTCGGTGCGGGGATTTCCGTGACGCAGCAGGAGAAGCGGCTGGCGGTCAAATATCAGGGCGACGATGCGGTGCGCATGCGCGCCGGAGCCACGCGCGCGCACCTTGCCAATATGGTGCGCGGCGTCGTGCAGGGCTACGAGCGCAAGCTCGAGCTCGTGGGCGTCGGTTATCGCGCGGCCGTGCAGGGCAAGAGCCTGAACCTGACGCTCGGCTTCTCGCATCCGGTGATCTATCTGATCCCGGCTGGTATCAGCATCGAGACTCCGAGTCAGACCGAGATCCTGATCAAGGGTACTGATCGGCAGAAGGTGGGCCAGACCGCGGCCGAGATCCGCAACATGCGGCCGCCCGAGCCCTATAAGGGCAAGGGCGTGCGTTACGCCGGTGAGCAGGTGACGCTGAAAGAGGGCAAGAAGAAGTAGCAGCCGCGGCGGCATGCGGGTCGGGATACGGAAGCAACGGATGAAGATCGAGCCATGAAAATCAGCAAGAAGCAGCGGCGGCTGCGGCGCGCGCGCCGCACACGTGCGAAAATCCACGAGCTCGGGATGGCGCACCTGAGTGTGCACCGCACGCCGCGACATATCTATGCGCAACTGTTTGACGCCACCGGTGCGCGTGTGCTGGCGACCGCCTCGACGGTGCAGAAGCAGCTGGTGCAGGGCCTGAAGGGCACCGGCAATGTCGAGGCGGCACGCGCGGTCGGCCGCAGCATCGCCGAGCGGGCGCGTGCGGCGGGCATACAGCGGGTGGCATTCGACCGGGCCGGCTTTCGCTACCACGGCCGCGTCAAGGCGCTGGCCGAGGCGGCGCGCGAGGGTGGGTTGGAATTCTGAGATGGAGCCGCAATCTTAACGGCGGGCAATTATGGCAAGGATCGAGAAGTCACAGAGCGCCGATGAGCTGATCGAGAAGCTCGTGGCCGTCAATCGCACCTCCAAGGTGGTCAAGGGCGGCCGTCAGTTTGGCTTTACGGCGCTCACCGTGGTCGGCGATGGCGCCGGCCGGGTCGGTTTCGGGTTCGGCAAGGCGCGTGAGGTGCCGGTGGCGATCTCCAAGGCCATGACCCAGGCCCGCAAGAATCTGATCAACGTCAATCTGCGCAACGACACGCTGCACTACGCGGTCAACGGCACCCACGGCGCGACTCGTGTGTTCATGCTGCCGGCATCGGAAGGCACCGGCGTCATCGCCGGACGCGGCATGCGGGCAGTACTCGAGTGCGCCGGGGTGCGCAACGTGCTCGCCAAGAGCTACGGCTCGCGTAATCCGATCAACGTCGTGCGCGCGACCGTGAATGCGCTCGCCCGCATGCGCTCGCCGGACGAGATCGCCGCCAAGCGCGGCAAGAGCGTCGACGAGATCATCGGGAGTGCGCGGTGAGTGCGCGCGGCGAAATCGGCGCGGCCGCCGGTGGACAGCTCAGGGTGACGCTCACCGGGAGTGTCCACGGGCAACTGCGTAACATCGCCGCGTCGGTGCGCGGGCTGGGCCTGCGACGGCGGCATCAGAGCGTCGTGGTCGCGGACACCGCGCAGAACCGCGGCATGATCCGCACCGCCTGCCACCTGTTGCGAGTGGAGCAGCATAAACATGCGTCTGAATGAGCTTCGCCCCTCACCCGGATCGCGCCGGCCGCGTCTGCGCGTGGGCCGCGGCGGCTCCGCGGGGCAGGGGAAGACCTGCGGGCGCGGGGTCAAGGGGCAACGCGCGCGCAAGGGGGGTTATCACAAGGTGGGCTTCGAGGGCGGGCAGATGCCGCTGCAGCGCCGGCTGCCCAAGGTCGGCTTTCGCTCCAAGCTCAAGGCGACGCGCGCAGAGGTGCGTCTGCATGAGCTCGCGCTCCTGCCCGACGAGATCATCGATCTGGCGGCGCTCAAGCGCGCCGGCCTGGTCGCCGTGCGGGCCGAGCGCGCCAAGGTCGTGCTGTCGGGCGAGCTCAAGCGCGCCGTGACGCTCAAGGGCATCGCCGCCACCAAGGGTGCGCGGGCCGCAATCGCCGCCGTCGGCGGCAAGCTCGAGGACTGATGGCCAATACCGCACTTTCCAATCCAGCTTCGATGCTGGCAGACGCGGGGCGGATGGGCGAGATCCGCAGCCGCGTGCTGTTCCTGATCGGCGCCCTGGTCGTTTATCGCATCGGCACCTTTATTCCGGTGCCGGGTATCAACCCGGCGGCGGTGGCGCGCTTCTTCAACGACCAATCCAACACCATCCTCGGGGTGGTCAACACGTTCTCGGGCGGTGCGCTGCAGCGGCTGTCGATCTTCGCCATGGGCGTGATGCCGTACATCTCCGCCTCGATCATCATCCAGATGCTGTCGATGGTGGTGCCATCGCTGATGGAGGCGCGCAAGGAAGGCGAGGCCGGGCGGCGTCAGATCACGCAGCTGACGCGCTATTTCACGGTGGCGCTGGCCATTTTTCAGTCGTTCGGGGCTGCGGTGGCGCTGCAGAACGGCGGCATGACGCTGACCACGGGGCCGCAGTGGCTGCTGGTCGCCACCGTCACCATGACCACCGGCACCATCTTCCTCATGTGGCTCGGTGAGCAGATCACCGAGCGTGGCGTGGGCAACGGCATCTCGATGTTGATCCTGTCGGGCATCGTCGCGCAGATGCCGGGGGCGCTCGGCCGTACCTTCGAGGCGGTGAGCTCGGGTGAGATGAATCCGCTGTTCTCCATCCTGCTCGCGGGCATCGTCGTCGGCGTCACGGCGTTCTGCGTCTACATGGAGCGGGCGCAGCGCCGCATCACCGTCAACTACGCCAAGCGGCAGGTCGGTCGCCGCATGTACGCGGGTCAGAGCAGTCATCTGCCGTTCAAGCTCAACATGTCGGGCGTGATTCCGCCGATCTTCGCCTCGAGCTTGCTGCTGTTCCCGGCGACCATCGCGAGCTTCTTCGGCACCAATCCGAACTCGAAGTTCAGTGAGGTGCTGCAGGACATCGCGGCCTCGCTCGGCTACGGTCAGCCGCTGCATCTGGTGCTGTATGCGTTCCTGATCATCTTCTTCTGCTTCTTCTATACCGCGCTGGTGTTCAATTCGCGCGAGACCGCCGATAATCTCAAGAAGTCAGGGGCGTTCATTCCCGGCATACGACCTGGGCAGCAGACCGGCGAGTACATCGACAAGGTGCTCACGCGGCTGACCCTGTGGGGCGCGATCTACGTCACCGCCGTGTGCCTCGTGCCCGAGATCCTGGTGTCATCGCAAGGGGTGCCGTTCCAGTTCGGCGGCACCTCGTTGCTGATCGTCGTGGTGGTGGTCATGGACTTCATGTCGCAGATGCAGGCGCATCTGATGTCGCACCACTATCCAGGCCTGATGAAGAAGGCGAATCTGCTCGGCGCGGGCCGCAGCGGATCGCAGTGAATCCGGAGGCGAGTCCGATGAAAGTACGACCTTCGGTCAAGAAAATCTGCAAGCACTGCAAGATCGTGCGTCGCCGCGGCATCGTCTACGTGATCTGCAGCGACGCACGCCACAAGCAGCGTCAGGGCTGAGCGCATGCACAGCGGGCGATCGGTTTGATTACGAGGTAACGCTTCATGGCACGCATTGCCGGCATCAACATTCCGATGAACAAGCACGTGGCCATCGGCCTGACGCACATCTACGGGATCGGTCGAGCGCGGGCGCGCGACATTCTCGACAGCGTCGGCGTCGCGGCGAGCACGCGCGTGAAGGACCTGACCGAAGTCGAGGTGGCGGCGATCCGCTCGCAGGTCGCCAAGATCCCGGTCGAAGGCGATCTGCGCCGCGAAGTGTCGATGAACATCAAGCGGCTGATGGATCTGGGCACCTGGCGCGGCATGCGCCACCGCAAGGGGCTGCCGGTACGCGGCCAGCGCACGCGCACCAACGCGCGTACGCGCAAGGGACCGCGCAAGCAGGCGGTGAAGCTGAACGCCCCGCCCGGCAAGGTGTAACTGCGAGGGTTACGCCGAGGGTCGCTGGGACTGATCTGATTTGACCTTGAAAAGACGGATGGATGGCCACACATATGGCTGAGCAGAAGACCCCGCAGGCCGGTACGGTCGCGGCAAAAAAGCCCAAGAAGGCGCGCAAGAACGTGCTGGACGCGATCGCGCACGTGCACGCCTCATTCAACAACACGATCATCACGATCACCGATCGCCAGGGCAACACGCTCTCGTGGGCGACTTCGGGTGGTTGCGGTTTTCGCGGCTCGCGCAAGAGCACGCCATTCGCGGCGCAGGTGGCGGCCGAGAAGGCCGGCGCCAGCGCGCAGGAGCACGGTGTCAAGAACGTCGAGGTACGGGTGGCCGGGCCGGGTCCGGGACGCGAATCCGCGGTGCGCGCGCTCAACGCCTGCGGTCTCAAGATCACCAGCATCGCCGACGTCACGCCGATTCCCCACAACGGCTGTCGTCCGCCGAAGAAGCGACGTGTTTGACGAAGCAGCATGTTTGAGGCTAGCGCAACCGGCTAGCGCAACCTAAGGAAAGCAACCCCACATGGCGCGGTATATCGGTCCGAAGTGCAAGCTCGCCCGGCGCGAGGGCACTGATCTGTTTCTCAAGAGCGGTGCCAAGCCGCTGGAGAGCAAGTGCAAGCTGCAGGTGCCGCCCGGCGGGATCAAGGGCGAGCGGCGGCAGCGCCTGTCCGATTACGGAACGCAATTGCGCGAGAAGCAGAAGCTGCGCCGTATGTACGGTGTGCTCGAGCGCCAGTTCCGCAACTACTACCACGCGGCGGCGCGGCGCACCGGCGCCACCGGAGGCACGTTGCTGGAGCTGCTCGAGTGTCGGTTGGACAACGTCGTGTACCGCATGGGTTTCGCGGCGACGCGCGCCGAAGCGCGTCAGCTGGTAGCGCACCGGGCACTGACGGTGAACGGTCAGATCGTCAACGTGCCTTCCTATCAGTGCCGCGCCGGCGACGTGGTCGAGATACGCGAGAAGGCGCGCAAGCAGCTGCGTATCGGCAGCGCGCTCGCGGTGGCCATGCAGGTGGGTCTACCCGAGTGGGTCGAGGTCAACGACAAGGAATTTCGTGGTGTGTTCAAAGCGGTGCCGGCGCGTGACGAGATGTTGCCCGACATCAACGAGAATCTGATCGTCGAGTTGTATTCGAAGTAACGGTGGTCTATGCAAGCATCCATATCCGAATTCCTGAAGCCCCGCGTGGTGAAGGTACAGCCGGTGGCACCGCGGCAGGCGCGCGTGGTCATCGAGCCGTTCGAGCGCGGCTTCGGCCACACGCTCGGCAACGCGCTGCGGCGCGTGCTGCTGTCGTCGATGCCGGGAGCGGCGATCACCGAAGTGGAGATCGACGGGGTACTGCACGAGTACACCAGCATCGAGGGGGTGCAGGAGGACGTGGTCGACATCCTGCTCAATCTGAAGTCAGTAGCGATTCGCATGCATTCGCGTACCGGCGCTGATTTGCGCCTGCATAAGAAGGGGCCGGGCCCGGTGACGGCCGGAGACATCCAGGTTGATCACGACATCGAGGTGGTGAATCCCGAATTCGTCATTGCCAATCTCACCAAGGCCGGCGAGCTGAATATGCAGCTCAAGGTCGAGCGTGGCCGCGGCTATCGACCGGCGGTGCAGCGCGTGACCTTCGAGGAGCAGAGCCGACCGATAGGACGGCTGTTGCTCGACGCCTCGTTCAGTCCGATCCGGCGCGTTACCTACGCGGTGGAGGCGGCGCGTGTCGAGCAGCGTACCGACCTGGACAAACTCATCATCGACATCGAGACCAACGGCACCATCGAGCCGGAGGAAGCGATTCGGCGCGCCGGCGGCATTCTTAAGGATCAGCTGTCGGTGTTCGTGGATCTTCAGGGCGAGGAGGAGGCCGCGGCCAAGACCGTGGAGATGCAGTTCGATCCCATCCTGCTGCGGCCGGTCGATGAGCTCGAGCTCACGGTGCGCAGCGCCAACTGCCTGAAGGCGGAGAACATTCATTACATCGGCGACCTGGTCCAGCGCACGGAGGTAGAGCTGCTGCGTACGCCGAATCTCGGCAAGAAGTCGCTGACCGAGATCAAGGAAGTGCTCCAGAGCCATGGGCTGATGCTGGGAATGCGGCTCGAAGGTTGGCCGCCGACCGGACTCAAGCACGAAGAGGAGAGCAGCGGCCTGATCTGAGGCCCGCTGCCTCTCGGGAGAAGCCATGCGACATCAGCTTTCTGGCCGGCAGCTGTCACGTAACAGTTCGCACCGGCGTGCCCTGCTGCGCAATATGGCCGCGTCGCTGCTGCGACACGAGACCATTCGCACCACGCTGCCCAAGGCCAAGGAATTGCGGCGCGTGGTCGAGCCATTGATCACGCTCGCCAAGAGCGACAGCGAGGCGCGCCGGCGTCTCGCATTCGCGCGCCTGCGCGATGCTGAGGTCGTAGGCAAGCTGTTCACCGATCTGGCGCAACGCTTCAAGGCGCGCCCTGGTGGCTACACCCGCATTCTGCACATGCTGCCGCGCCCCGGCGATTCGGCGCCGATGGCTTTGATGCAGCTGGTGGAGGCGGCGCCGGTCGAGGCCGTGGCCGAGCCGCCCCAAAAGCGCACCGTGAAGGCCCGCAAGAAGGCGGCCGCGAGCGACACCGAGGCTCCCGCCAAACGCCCCCGCGCCACGCGCAAGAAAGCCGCAGCGGCTTGATTGAAACGCCCTAGGAACGGGCCGGCCTCGGAGGCCGCATCTGCGGCAGGCTGTCAGAGCCTGGGCACAGCACGACCGGCACGGCGCGACCACCGACGTCGACGTTCACAGGCGCGATACGCGCGGCGCAGGTGTACCTGGCGGCAGTCGCCACACCGCCGGTCAGCACACCGCCGGTCAGCACCGTAGCGCCAGTGTTGTTAAGGCGCTGTTAAGGCAGGGCGAGTTTAAAATCAACCCAATGCGCTATAGAATGCGACCGGTCTCAAACCTATAGCCAAAACAAGTTCCGTCGGTTTGTTGGTTCCTTTCCACCATTGGGGATTCATCGATGAATACAAAGCTCGCTCTCAGCGCTCTAGCGGCTGCCTTGGTGCTCGCCGCATGCAGCGGTGGCGGTACGGAAAGCTCATCCGCGCCCGCCACGCCTCCTGCTCCTGCGCAGGCACCCGCGACTCCGCCCGCCAATAGCGCGGCGCCGGCAACGCCGGACAATGGCGGTGCGGCACCTGCGGCGCCTGCTACACCGGCTCCTGGCGCCGGGCAGACGGCTCCAGCAACCCCGCCGGCCAATCCGCCTCAGCAGTAATCGAGGCTGATCGAGGCCGAAGAGCTTACGAGCTCGCGGGAAAGCCCGTGCAGGCCGGTGCAGCCGGTCTGCCGGGCTTTCCTGTTTAAAACAGGGACCCAATGCAGCAAGTGAGCGTCCGTGACTGTCGGGACGAGGATCGCCGCTGGATCGCGGGGATCTACCGCGACTACCTGAACGATTTGGCCGCGTCGGCCACGGGGTTATTCCCTACCTTGCCCGAGTTCGGCCATCGCGAGCCCGACCAACTCAGCGGCTGGTTCGCCGCAGCTGATACGCGCGTGCTGACCGTGCTCTACAGCGAGGAGCCGGTCGGATTTGCCAAGATCAAGCTGCTGAACCTGCGGGCGCAGCCGTCCGGCGGGCGCGCGGCGGCCGCTGCCGCCACGCGCGAACGCGGCGCGGGGACGTCGGAGGCGGCGACCACCCCGGCGGCTGCGACTGCCGCCAGCTCCGCACCGCTACCCGAGTTCTCAATGGCCGAGTTCTTTATCGCACGCTCCTGGCGGCGCCGTGGCATCGGTGCGCAGGCGGTGCGACTGATCCTCGATCGCTTCACCGGGCGCTGGTTGATCAGCGAGCTGCTGCGCAACGACACCGCGGTGCGGTTCTGGCGGCGTGTCGTCGGGACCTACACCGGCGGTGCCTATCAGGAAAGCGTCGTGGATGGCGAGGTGCGCCAGCGCTTCCAGTCGGGTACCCGACGGCGCGTCGGCTGAAAGGCGCAAACGCGATAAGCGCGATCAGCGCGTGAGTCGAGCACTCGCTAAGCGGGTGAGTCGAGCACTCATTCGACCGCAGTGACGCTGACGGCGGCTGTGAGCTGTCGGGCTTGCGGTTCCGCCGCCGCGTCCACTCCCGTCCCCGTGCCAGCAGCGCCCGTGCCTGCGCCCTCGGCGGCAGCGGCCCCGTCGCTCGCGCCGGCGGCGCGACGGGCGAGCCGCGAACGCAGGTAAGCGCCGGTGATCGAGTCGGGAGTCTGGCTGATGTGCTCGGGCGTTCCCTGCGCGACCACATAGCCGCCGCGCTCGCCGCCCTCGGGCCCAAGATCGATCACATAGTCGGCGGTCTTGATGACGTCCAGGTTGTGCTCGATGACCACCAGCGTGTTGCCGGCGTCGCGCAGCTGAAACAGCACCGTCAGCAGCTGGGCGATATCACGGAAGTGCAGTCCGGTCGTGGGCTCGTCCAGCAGGTACAGCGCGCGACCCGTGCCGCGCTTCGCGAGCTCGCGCGCGAGCTTGACGCGCTGTGCCTCCCCGCCGGAGAGGGTCGTGGCGCTCTGACCCAGGCGTACATAGCCGAGCCCCACCTCCATGAGGGTGCGCAGCTTCGCGGCCGCGGCGGGAACGTTGGCAAACAGGCGCGCGGCCTCCTCGACGGTGGTCTCGAGCACCTCGTGGATATTGCGACCGCGGTACTGGACCTCGAGCGTCTCGCGGTTGTAGCGGCGGCCGTGGCACACGTCGCAGGGAACGTAGACGTCGGGCAGGAAGTGCATCTCGACGCGGATCAGCCCGTCGCCCTGGCAGGCCTCGCAGCGACCGCCCTTGACATTGAAGCTGAAGCGACCCGCGTCGTAGCCGCGAGCGCGCGCTTCGGGCACCTGTGCAAACAACTCGCGCACGACGGTAAACAGCCCGGTATAGGTGGCGGGATTGGAGCGCGGCGTGCGGCCGATCGGAGTCTGATCGATCTCGATCACCCGCTCGATCTGCTCGAGGCCGTCGATGCCGTCGCACTCACCGGCACCCTCGAGCGAAGCGTCGTACAGTCGCGCCGCCGCGTGACGAAACAGCGTGTCATTCACCAGCGTGGACTTGCCTGATCCGGATACGCCGCTGACGCAGGTGAGCAGTCCGAGGGGCAGCGCCACGGTGAGGTCATGCAGGTTGTGACTGCGGGCGCCGCGGATCGTGAGCCACCGTCCGGCGCCCGGTACCCGTCGCCGAGCCGGCATCGGGATGACAGCGCGGCCGCTCAGATAGGCACCGGTCAGCGAGTCGAGGTTCGACTCGATCTGAGCCGGCGTGCCCTGGGCGACGATCAGGCCGCCGTGCTCACCTGCCCCCGGGCCGAGATCGAGCACGTGGTCGGCGGCGCGAATGGCCTCCTCGTCGTGCTCTACCACGATCACCGTGTTGCCGAGGTCGCGCAGGCGCTGCAGCGTCGCCAGCAGACGCTGGTTGTCGCGCGCGTGCAGCCCGATCGAGGGCTCATCGAGGATATACATCACCCCGGTGAGGCCGGAGCCGACTTGGCTCGCGAGCCGGATGCGTTGGGCCTCGCCGCCCGAGAGCGTGCCGGCGCTGCGATCCAGCGTCAGATAATCCAGGCCTACATCGAGCAGGAAGCGCAGCCGCTCACTCACCTCGCGCACGATGCGCGCGGCGACCGCCGCGCGCCACCCCGACAACCTCAGCGCCGCGAAGTATCGGTGCGCCTGTCCCACGGTCATGCGCGTGAGCTCGGGCAGCGCCTTGCCCTCCACCAGCACCGAGCGCGCCGCCTCGTTCAGGCGCGTGCCCGCGCAGGCCGCGCACGGGCGCACACCGAGATATTTGCGCAGCTCCTCGCGCACCGCCTGCGAATCGGTCTCGCGCAGACGGCGCTCGAGGTTCGGCACGATACCCTCGAACGCATGGCGCGTGCGCGTGCCGTGGCCCTTGCCATCGAGGTAACGAAACTCGATCTGCTCCTCGCCGCTGCCCTCGAGCAGCACGCGACGAATGCGCTCGTCGAGCTCGTTCCAGGGAGTATCGACGTTGAAGTTGTAGTGGCGTGCGAGCGCGGTCAGCATCTGAAAGTAGTGGGTATTGCGGCGGTCCCAGCCGCGCACGGCGCCCGCGGCGAGCGACAGATCGGGATGCACCACGATGCGCTGCGGATCGAAGAACTCCTGATAGCCGAGGCCGTCGCAGACCGGACACGCTCCCGCCGGATTGTTGAACGAGAACATGCGCGGCTCGAGCGGCGGCACCGAAAAGCCGCAGCTCGGACAGGCGTGGCGACTCGAGAATAGCAGCGGGGCGAGCGCCGCATTGTCGGGGAACACCACCTCGGCGCTGCCCGAGCTCAAGCGCAGCGCGGTCTCGAACGACTCGGCGAGCCGCTGGGTCGCCTCGGGGCGTACACGAAAGCGATCGACCACCGCCTCGATGCGATGCTTGCGCCTGGGATCGAGCTTAGGCAGCGCATCGATCTCGTGCACGGTGCCGTCGATGCGCACCCGCACGAAGCCCTGAGCGGCGAGGTCGGCCAGCAGCTGCGCATGTTCGCCGCGGCGCTCATCCACCAGCGGCGCGATCAGCAGCGCGAGCTCACCGGCGGGCGCGGCCAATACCTGATCGACCATCTCGCTGACGCTCTGCGCCGCCAGGTCGATGCCGTGATGCGGGCAACGGGGCACTCCGGCGCGCGCATACAGCAGCCGCAGGTAGTCATGGATCTCGGTAATGGTTCCGACGGTCGAGCGCGGATTGTGCGAGCCGCTCTTTTGTTCGATCGCGATCGCGGGCGACAGTCCCTCGATGCTGTCGACGTCGGGTTTGTCCATCATGGCGAGGAACTGGCGTGCATACGCGGACAGCGACTCGACATAGCGGCGTTGACCCTCGGCGTAGAGTGTGTCGAAGGCCAGCGAGGACTTGCCTGAGCCGGAGGGCCCCGTGATGACGGTCAGCCGCTCCCGCGGCAGCTCGAGATCGAGATTGCGCAGGTTGTGGGTACGGGCACCGCGGATGCGGATGGTCTGCATGGGTTGCTTGCGCCGCGCGCACTGGGCACGCAAATGGCCAAACAACCACTATAAACGCAGCGGGCAGTCTCGGCACGAAAACACTACAATACCCCACCAACAGCCGATCTCCCGCCGACAGTCGGGCCAGCCGCCGGCCAGCGGCGACCGTGAATCGTCTGCCGCATTGCGGCCGACCGTAAAGCGGGCCGTTCGAGCCGTACTCTGTGACTGCAACTTTCTGAGAGACGACACATGGCGCGAGGCGTCAACAAAGTGATTCTCGTCGGTCATTTGGGCGCCGAGCCCGAGACGCGTGCGATGCCTTCAGGCATGACGGTGTCAAATCTGCGCCTCGCCACCTCCGAGAGCTGGAAGGACAAGCAGTCCGGCGAGCAGCAGGAGCGCACCGAGTGGCACAACGTCGCGTTGTTCGGCCGTCTCGGCGAGATCGCGGCCGAATACCTGCACAAGGGCTCGCAGGTCTACATCGAAGGGCGGCTGCGCACGCGCAAGTGGCAGGACAAGGAGGGCCGTGACCGCTACACCACCGAGGTCATCGCGAGTGACATGCAGATGCTGGGTGGACGCGGTGCGGGGGCGGCAGGAAGCTACACCGACGCTTCTGCGGCCGGTCCCACGGCCGAGTCCCCCGCGGCCGCTCCGGCCGCGGCGCGTGAGGACTTCGACGACGACATTCCCTTCTAGGACACTGCCAGCTCGGGCCCGGATGGGCCATTTGACATATCGAGACACCCTTTCGCTGAAAGGCGGTCCGCGGATCTCGGTGTATTGATAAGTAGTTGACTTTGCTGGTATTAATCCCGATTGCACCGCCGGCGAGCCCTGCCCGAGCGACTGCGGCAATGCTTTTGGCTAACCGTTCTCGTTCCCCGAGCCGCGCAAAAACGCTACCCTTGCAGCTCAGCTCCACATGCCGGGCCGCTATTACATAAAGACCTTCGGGTGTCAGATGAACGAGTACGACTCCGCGCGTATGGGAGACGTACTGCGGGAGCACATGGGTCTGGCGCCCACCGACGATCCGGTCGAGGCCGATCTGCTGTTGATGAACACCTGCTCGGTGCGCGAGAAGGCGCAGGAGAAGGTGTTCTCGCTGCTCGGGGAGTGGCGGGCGCTCAAGCAGCGCCGGCCCGAGGTCATGATCGGAGTCGGCGGCTGCGTTGCCAGCCAGGAGGGCGAGGGGATCGCCGAGCGCGCCCCGTGCGTGGATCTGGTGTTCGGTCCGCAGACGATCCACCGCTTGCCACAGATGGTGGCCGAGCGGCGCGCGAGCGAGGCGGCGGTAGTTGATGTGTCCTTCCCCGAGATCGAGAAGTTTGACCGGCTGCCCACGCCCCGCAGCAGCGGTGCGCGCGCCTACGTCTCGGTGATGGAAGGGTGCAGCAAGTACTGCAGCTTCTGTGTCGTGCCGTACACGCGTGGCGATGAGGTCAGTCGCCCGTTCGAGTCGGTGCTCGAGGAGGTACGGAGTCTCGCGCGTCAGGGAGTGCAGGAGGTGACGCTCCTCGGACAAAACGTCAATGCCTATGCGGGGCCGATGCCGGACGGAGCGATCGTAGATCTGGCGACCCTGATTCATCACGTGGCCGCGGTGCCGGGCATTCGCCGGCTGCGCTTCACGACCTCGCATCCACTCGCCTTCAGCGACAGCTTGATCGAGGCCTACGCGAACCTGCCGGCGCTGGCGGATCATGTGCATCTGCCGGTGCAGAGCGGATCGGACCGGGTGCTGGCGCGCATGAAGCGCGGCTATACGGCGCTCCAATACAAGGAGCGGGTGCGGGCGCTGCGCGCGGTGCGGCCGAACATCTCCGTCTCGACCGATCTCATCGTCGGCTTCCCAGGCGAGCAGGAAGACGATTTCGAGGCGACGCTCAGGCTGGTCGCGGAGGTCGGGTTCGATCAGTCATTCAGCTTTCTCTACAGCCGCCGGCCGGGCACCCCAGCGGCGGCGCTGCCCGATCAGGTGCCGCAGGAGGTCGGGTTGCAGCGGTTGCAGCGTCTGCAGGCGCTGCTCGATGCGCAGGCGCTGCACATCAGCCGCTCGATGGTGGGCAGCACGCAGCAGGTACTGGTGGAACGGCGCGCCAAGCGCGATCGTGGCGAGCTCGCCGGTCGCACCGAGAACAACCGCTGGGTGAACTTCGCCGGACCGGCGGCGCTACTGCACCGGTTCGCCGCGGTGACCATCACCGCCGCGCGGCCGCACTCGCTGCGCGGGCGGCTTGAGGCCGCGTGAGCCCCTGCCTGTGAGCCCCTGCCCGTGAGTGCCTGCTCGTGAGTCCCAGCCCCGCCGCTGCGCGCGAGTTCGCGCTCGAGCCGCCCGACAACCGCCGCCTGGCCAGTCTGTGCGGTCCGCTCGATGCCAATCTGCGCCTGGTGGAGGCGCGTCTGGGTGTGCAGATCCGCCGTCGCGGTCATTCATTCCGCATCCACGGGGCGCGCGCCGCCTCGAGCGAGTTGGTGTTGCGGGATCTGTTCGCGCAGACTCAGCACCACGAGGTCACGCCGCAACAGGTGCATCTGGCGCTGGTGGAACAGAACGGGCGCGAGCATTCGAGCGCCGAGCAGACGACGGCGGAGCCTGCGCGCACGGCGTCGCGCACGGCGCACTCGAGCACAGCGCATGCGAGCACAGCGCATTCGGACGCGGCGCATTCGGGCGCAGCGCATGCGAGCACAGCGCATTCGGGCGCGGCGCACGGCGCAGAGCACTCGAGCGCGGAGCTCGAGCGCGACGAGGACAGCATCGTGCGGGTGCCGATGGCGCACGATGGCGCCGACGAGCTGCATGGCGGCCACGCCGGCCGCGTGCATGCGCGGCGTGAGAAGGTGCGCGCGCGCGGAGC
>JASHTF010000102.1 GCA_030040715.1 Gammaproteobacteria bacterium
TGCCCAGGCCGGCAGCGGCCACCACGGCTGCGTCGGCAGGCCGACGCTGATTGCCGCCACGCCGCGCACCAGCGCCGGGTGCAGCTCGGCCGGCAGAGCCTGGCGGACGGCGGGCGTTTGGATTTCGACCCAGTCGCCCTCCGAGACGCCAAGGAGTGCGGCGTCTTCGGGGTTCAACTCGAGGGCCGCCGGACGGATGCGCTCGGCCACGGCCGGCGCCAAGGCTGACAGCTCATCGCTGCCAAAGACACGCTGGCGGGCGATCAACAGCCATTCACCCGCGCGCGGTGCAAACGGCTCCGGCATCGCGGGGCTCGCTGCCGGTTGCGTCGCAGCTGCGCCGGCCGGCGCCACCGCCGCGGGGGCTTCCGTGGCTGCGCTGGCTGCGGTGGCGAGCAGGCGTGTGCCGGCCGGGCCGCCGCGCAGCGGACCCCCGACCTCCTGCTGAAATTTGTTCAGTCCCTGCTCGGAGTTCCATGCCGGCGCCCAGAAGTAGGGATAAAGGGCCGGGGGCATCTGGCCGTAATAGCCCTCCATCGAATTGCTGAAAGGTCCATCCGGATAGGCTGACGGCGGCGGCTCGTGCACCGTGCGGTTGGCGTGCATCGCGGTGCGACCACTCTCGCGATGTGGCGCGCTCGCGATACGGCTGCCCGCGATGCGCAGTTGTGCGCTCGGTGCGGCGGTCGCAATCCCCGCCAGCTCGGGCAGCTCCGAGGCAATCGCAGCGAGTACCTCATCGAGAGTGTCCCAGCGCTCGCGAGCGGGATCGAGCGCGCAGGCCGCCTGATTGAGCCAGCGCCAGCTGGCCGCGACCTCAGCGGGTGGCGACAGCAGCTGAAAAAAGCGCTGCGCACGCGCCTCGCAGTTGATCAGCGTGCCGCTGCTCTCGGCGAAGGTCGCCGCGGGCAGGATCAGCTCGGCGCGGCGGCCGGTCGCGTGCTCGGTGTGGTCGATGACCACTACGTGGCGCGCAGCCTCGAGTGCGGTGTCGACCGCGGCGTGTTCGGCGCGTCGATAGAGATCATTCTCGAGGATGAGCACGGTGCGTGCTCGTCCCGCGCGCAGCGCCTCGAGCGCGCTCGACAACGGGGCGCCGCCGAGCAGCGCCAGACCGAGGCTGTTGCATTCGGGCACCGTGATAAGCAGGCGCGCCGCGCGGCCGGCACGCTGCAGCGCGCCGGCAATGGCGGCGGCCAGATGCAGCAGCCTGTCATCGCCCGCCGTCACGCCGGCGACGATCAGCGGTCGCTCGGCTGCGCGCAGGGCGTCGGCGATCTGCCCGGCGCTGGTCTCGGCGCCGCGCGCGGTGGCCTTCGGCTCGGCGGCCTGCGGCGTCGAGGACGCCTCGAGCGACTGCAGCACCTCGTAGCCAAGGCGTGTGATGTCCGGCGGTGCCAGGCGCAGTGCGATCGCGACGTCATCGAGCCGCGTGCTATCGGCGCAGGCGATGAACAGGGGCGTGCGCGCGTCGCGAGCCAGATCGCGTATCGAGTCGTCCTGCCACGCCGGGATCTTTTGTCGGCCGGCCAGTGCAAACGCTGCCTGCCGCGCCATCTGGCGCAGTGCCAGCGCGAGGCGCGGCGCACTCTCGGTGACGTCCTCGCCGAGCACCAGCGCCGCATCGGCTGCCTCGACCTCCTGCAAGGTTGCGATCGGCGCCGGAGACGCGCGCAGCAGCCGCACCACGGCACTCAACAACGCGCGCTCGGCGTCCGCCACGCCCTGATGAAAGCACTCTGCTCCCACGAGAGCGCGCAGCGCGAAGTTAGCCTCGCAGGATGCGCGCGGCGAGCCGATGCCGATGACAGCGCCGGGCGCGGCCGCGACGGGATCGGCGGCGGTCGGTTCGCCGGCGGCGGTGGTCTCGCGCCACAGACTGACGAGCGCCGCCAGCGCGCTCGCGGCTTCGATCGGCTGCGAGCTGCCATCCGACTGTCGCTGCGAGGGTACCTGTACCCGCGACGGAAGATTCACGAAGCCGTGTCCGTAGCGACCGCGGTCACAGAGGAAGTAGCCGTTGATCTGATGGTGATAGCGGTTGATCACCCGCCGTAGCTCCCCATCGCGGCCGTTCGCGAAGGTGTTGCAGCCGAGGCCGCAGTGCACACAGACGGAGGGCGAGCCGTGCAGATCCCACTTGCGGGTGTACACCGCCGACAGCGTCTTATCGGTGAATACGCCGGTGGGGCAAACTTCGACCAGATTGCCGCTGAATTCGCTCTCCAGTGCGCCGTCGCTGTGGCGTCCGAAGTACACGTGATTGTGGGCGCCGAACACGTCCAGATCGCGGCCGCCGGCGTAGTTGCGATAGAAGCGTACGCACCGATAGCAGGCGATGCAGCGATTCATCTCGTGCTTGACGAACGGTCCCAGGTATTGATTGCGATGAGTGCGCTTGCGAAAGCGGTAGCGGCGGTAGACGTGACCGCTCATCAGCGTCATGTCCTGCAGGTGACACTCGCCTCCTTCCTCGCACACCGGGCAGTCGTGCGGGTGATTGCTCATCAACCATTCGATGACGCTGGCACGAAACGCCACCGCCTCGGCATCAGTGATCGAGATGCGCGTGCCGTCGGTCGCGGCCGTCATGCACGCCATGACCAGTCTGCCCTGCGGGTCGTGCTCGTCGCGGAAGTGTTTGACCGCACACTGACGGCAGGCGCCGACCGAGCCGAGAGCCGGATGCCAGCAGAAGTAGGGTAGATCGAGGCCGCGCGACAGGCATACCTCGAGCAGGTTCTGACGCGGGTCCGCGGCCAACTCGCGGCCGTCGACGAGCACGGCCATCAGGCTGCTCGCTTCCACGGGCAGCGCCGCTCGCGAATGTGGCGCTCGAAATCGTCGCGGAAGATCTTGAGCCCGCTCGCGAGCGGAGCCATGGCTCCGGGCGCGTGGGCACAGAAGGTCTTACCGGAGTCGAGGAAGCGCGTGTGCATCTCGAGGATCTCGAGATCCTGCATCTCGCCATCACCGTCCTCGATCGCGCCCAGCAGCCGCTCGGTCCAGGGCAGCCCGTCGCGGCACGGTGTGCACCAGCCACACGATTCCTGGGCGAAGAAGTGCTCGAGGTTACGCAGCAGCGCGACCGGACAGGTGCGATCATCGGCGACCGTGATGGTGCCGGTACCGAGCCGGCTGCCGGTCGGCTCCATGGAGCTGAAGTCCAGCGGCACGTCCAGATGTTCGGCGGTCAGAAAGGCAGTAGAGGCGCCGCCGGGGAGCAGCGCCCGCAATGCGCGACCGGCGCGTATGCCGCCCGCGTGCTCCTCGAGCAGCTCGCGCAGCGGCGTGCCCATCGGTAGCTCCCAGGCGCCGGGACGCCGCACGTGACCGCTCGCGCCGTAGATCTTGGTGCCGCCATCCTGAGTGCGGCCGAGGGCTCGAAACCAGGCGGCACCGCGCTCCACGATGTGGGGCACGTTGCACAGTGTCTCGACGTTGTTGACCACCGACGGGCGGCCCCAGAGGCCCACGACCTGCGGGAACGGCGGCTTGTAGCGCGGCAACGCGCGTTTGCCCTCGAGCGCCGTCAACAGCGCCGTCTCTTCGCCGCACATATAGCGGCCGGCGCTGGTGTGAACGTGCAGCGCGAGGCTGAAGGGCGAGTCGAGGATGTGCGCACCGAGGTAGCCGCGCGCCTCTGCTGCGTGCGCGGCGCGTGTCAGCAGCTCAGTCGCTCGCAGATACTCACCGCGCAGAAAAATGTAGGCGACCGAAGCGGATATCGCGTAGGCGCTGATGATGATCGCTTCGATCATCTGGTGCGGATCGCCTTCGAGCAGCAAGCGATCCTTGAAGGTGCCCGGCTCCATCTCGTCGGCGTTGACGATGAGATATTTGGGTAGACCGCCGTCTGCACCGTGTGGCACGAAGCTCCATTTCTTGCCGGTCGGAAAGCCCGCTCCGCCGCGGCCACGGAGGTTGGAATCGGTCACCTGCTGCACGATCTGAGAGGGAGTCAGCTCGCGCAGCGCCCGCCGCAGCGCGCGGTACCCGCCGGCCCGCTCGTAGCCGACCAGATCGAGCGGTGGCTCGCCGGGCCGGATGTTGCGAGTCAGTGGGCGTTCGGGGGTGCTCGACATGGTGGCCGTGCGCGCAGGGACGGGCGCGCCTCAGGGATAGGCCTCGAGCAGCCGGTCGACGCCGGCCGCATCGACATCGCCGTGCAGCGCCTCATCGACCATCAGTGCCGGGGCATGATCGCAATGTCCGAGGCATACGATCGGCAACAGCGTGAAGCGATCGTCGGCCGTGGTCTGACCGACCTCGACGCCCAGTCGTTGCTCGAGCCGCGCGCGCAGTTGGTCCGCTCCGCACAGCCAGCACGACACGCTGTCACACAGGAGTATCACGTGACGGCCGACGGGGCGCCGATAGATGAGGTTGTAGAAGGTGGCGACGCCATCGAGCTCGGCGATCGACATATCGAGCAGCCGTGCGAGCGCGCCGAGGCGCGCATCGTCGACCCAGCGGTACTGGCGCTGCACGAGTTTCAGCGCCTCGATGCAGGCCGCACGCTTGTCGTCGTACTGCCCCACGAGCTGCGCGATCGCGGCGGTGAGCTCGGGCGCAAGCGGTGCGCTCGGCGCGGCGGCTGGCGCCGCTTGCGCGGCGCCGGCCAGCATCGCTGCGCTGTCACCGGTCGACATCGGCCATCACGAAGTCGATGCTGCCGATGATCGCGATCAGATCGGCGATCAAGTGACCGCGACTGATCGCGGGGATCATCTGCAGGTGCGGAAAGGAGGGTGTGCGAATGCGCGTGCGGTAGGACATGGTGTCGCCATCACTGATCAGGTAGTAGCCGTTGATGCCCTTGGTGGCTTCCACGCTCACACATGCTTCGCCGGGTGGCAGCACCGGGCCCCAGCTCACGTTCAGAAAATGCGTGATCAGGGTCTCGATGTCGTGCATCGTGTGGTCCTTGATCGGCGGGGTCGTGTGCGGATGACGCGCCTTGTAGGGTCCGGCCGGCATGTGCTCGACGCACTGGCGCACGATGCGCAGGCTCTGGCGAATCTCCTCCACGCGCACCGCCACGCGGTCGTAGCAGTCGCCGCGCCTGGCCGTAGGGATATCGAACTCGAACTGATCGTAGCCGCCATAGGGACGCTGCTTGCGATAGTCCCAAGACAGTCCACAGGCGCGCAGCCCGGGACCCGTTACGCCCCATTCGAGTGCCTCATCGATGCCATATTCGCCGACGCCGACGGTGCGAATCTTGAACAATCGATTCCGCATCACCATGCGATCGTATTGATCCAGCCGCCGCGGCAGGTAATCGCACAACTCACGCACCATGTGGTCCCAGCCCCGTGGCAGGTCGGCTTCGATGCCGCCGATGCGAAACCAGGCCGGATGCATGCGAAAGCCGCAGATCGCCTCGATGATCTCGAACACCCGCTCGCGGTCGGTGAACATGTAGAACACCGGCGACAGCTGTCCGAGGTCCTGCGTCATCGTGCCGTAGAACACCAGGTGGCTCGCGATGCGAAACAGCTCCGCCAGCATGATGCGCACCACCTGCGCGCGTTCCGGCACTTCGATCCCCGCGAGCCGCTCGACGGCCAGCACGTAGGGAAAGTTGTTCATCACGCCGCCGAGGTAGTCGATGCGGTCGGTATAGGGAATATAGGTGTGCCAGGTCTGGCGCTCGCCCATCTTCTCGGCCGCGCGGTGGTGAAAGCCGATGTCCGGCACCGCATCGATAATCTCCTCGTCCTGCAGCTGCAGCACGACGCGAAACACGCCGTGCACGCTCGGGTGGTTCGGGCCGAGATTCAGAAACAGGAAGTCGGTCGCGCCATCGTGGCGCTGCAGGCCCCATTGCTCGGGATGAAAGCGCATCGCTTCGAGCTCGGCACGTTCCTGCCGCTCATCGAGCGTGTAGGGGGGATGCTCGGTGGCGCGCGCCGGGGCGTCCTTGCGCAGCGGATGGCCCTGCCACGTCGGCGGCAACAGGATGCGACGCAGATTCGGATGACCGTCGAAACGGACGCCGAACAGGTCCCACACCTCGCGCTCATACCAATTGGCGTTGGCCCAGAGGTCGGTGATGGTGGGTATGCTCGGCTCGGTTCCGCGCAGCGGGACCTTGATGCGCAGGTCCTCGTTGTGCTCGAAGGACATCAGGTGATAGACGAGCGTGAAGTCGCTCGGCGGCTGACCCTCGCGGTGCACGCGCGTGCGCTCATCGATCGCGGTGAGATCCCACAGCATGCGGTAGCGGGGCCGCGCCTCGTGCTTGGCAAAGCGCAGCACCTCCCGGAAGTGGGCGGCGTCGCTCCAGAGGGTGCGGATGCCGTCGCGCGTCGGCTGCGGGGTGAGCGCCTCGGCACCCAGACGCCCTGCCAGCTGGCGCTCGAGCGGCAGATCGGCGATGGGGCTCGGCGCCAGCGCGCTCATGCGATGCAGCCTCGCGCAGCGCTCATACGGTGTCGGGAGAGCGCAGCTGCGTCTCCTGCGAGCGCTGCACGCGCTTCAGGTCCCGCTGGCTCGGCCGAGGTGGCGTGACCCTGACCGGCGCGCCGCCGCGCGGGCCGAGCATCCAGCTGAGCGGCCGCCGCTCGCCGCCGACCGCCTGCTGCAGCAGCACCAGTCCCTCGAGCAACGCATCCGGCCGCGGCGGACAGCCCGGTACATACACGTCCACCGGCAGGAACGTATCTACGCCCTGAACCACGCTGTAGATGTCGTACATGCCGCCGGAGTTGGCGCACGAGCCCATGGAGATGACCCAGCGCGGCTCGAGCATCTGGTCGTAGAGCCACTTGACCACCGGCGCCATCTTCACGAACACGGTTCCCGAGATCACGATCAGGTCGGACTCGCGCGGGGTCGCCCGCAGCACCTCGGCCCCGAAGCGCGCGATGTCGTACTTGCTGGTGAAGGCGGTCGCCATCTCGACGTAGCAGCACGACAGCCCGAAGTTGAACGGCCAGATGGAATACTTACGCCCCCAAGCCACCATGTCCTCGAGCTTGGTGAGCAGCAGATTGCGCCGCACCGCATCGGCGAACGAGCCGTGCGCGGGAGCGGTGCTCGCCTCAGGAGCGGGCGACCCGCCGCAAGGCTCGACGCGGGTGAGCGACCAGCGCATGCTCAACCGCCCTCACTACGTCCGGCGTAGCGGGCCCGGCGCCGCGGTCCCCAATCGAGTGCCCCGACACGCCACAGATACGCCACCACCGCACCGAGTACGAGCACGAACACCAGCAGCTCGATGTAGCCCGCCCAGCCGAGCTCGCGCGCGGCGACCGCCCAGGCATAGATGAACACCGCCTCGAGGTCGAAGATGACGAAGAACATCGCCACCAGGTAAAACTGCGAAGGGAAGCGCACCCGTGCGCTGTCCACCGGCAGCATCCCCGACTCGAACGGCTGCAACGTCGGCGCGCTGGCATGGCGCTCACCGAGGATCGCCGACAGCCCGATCATGAGCGCGACCAGGGCCAAGATCGCGCCAAAATAAAGTGCGAGCATCCACAGGTGGGAACCGGGACTCATGTCGATGGTGCGCCGCCGAGGTGCGCTGCTGGGGGCTGAATGCTGCGGACCCGTGCGCGCTTCGAGAACCAGTGCTACGGCGCTGCGGCTATAGGCCGGCGCTGACAGCGTGAGGTGACAGCTTCGCGCGCGTCGCGTACGGTATTCTGCGATGAGCGTACGGCGGGTACTGCGGATGGGTGATGCGGCGCTGCTCAAGGTGAGCGCGCCGGTGCGCGACCTCGACAGCCCGGAGCTGCGAGCGCTGCTGCTCGACATGCGCGACACCATGGCCGCGCTCGACGGCGCCGGTCTTGCCGCACCGCAGATCGGAGTGCCGTTGCGCGTGGTGATCTTCGGTACCGGCGCCCCTAATCCACGCTACCCGGAGGCCGAGGTGGTACCGCCGACGGTGCTGATCAACCCGCAGATCGAGCCGATCGGCGAGCAGGTGGAGGAAGGCTGGGAAGGCTGCTTGTCGGTGCCCGGTATGCGCGGCCTGGTGCCCCGCTACGCGGAGATCCATTATCGTGGCGTTGATGAGCAGGGTCGTGACATCGAGCGGCGCGTGCGCGGCTTTCACGCGCGCGTGGTGCAGCATGAGGTCGATCACCTCGATGGCATCCTCTACCCGATGCGCATCGTCGATATGCGCGACTTCGGTTTCCAGGAGGAGCTGTTCCCGGGTGAACCGGAGCAAGACGAATGACAGGGTTCAGGTGCGACCGCGATGATCAAGCCAGACACTCACCCCGCTGACCCGCCGCAGCAGCTGCGGCAGATCCTGCAACGGGTGCACGCCGAGCTGGTGGCCGCGCCGCGCGTTGATGCGGCCTCGAGAAGGCTGCTGCACGAAGTGCTGGGCGACATCGAGCGGGTACTCGGCGAGCCCGCGCGGCCCGCCGCAGAACGCCCCGCTCGGGCTCATACACCCCGACTCGAGGCGCTGGTGATCGCGTTTGAGGCCGAGCACCCCACCCTCGCGGGGAGTCTGCGGCAGCTGATCGATCTGCTCGACCGTGGGGGCTTCTAACGGCAGCGCGGGGCGAGTGCCCCGCGCTGCGCCGGGCTGATGGTCTCGACTACTGTTGCGGCGGCTGTCCCGGTTGGCTCGGCTGTCCCGGTGGACCCTCCATCGGTCCGCGGTGCGGTCTCATTCTCATGGCCATGCGCTGCTGACGCCGCGCAGCCATATCGGACAACACCTTGGGGAGTTGCGCCTTCTGCTCCGCAGTCAGGACGTTGTACAGCTTTTGCTCGGTGTCGGTCGCCAGCTGGATTGATTGCTGAACGCGCTCGAGCGCGCGACTCTTGAGCTGTTGCACCGCGCGCCCGTAATTCGGATCACCCGGATTGGAGAGCACGGCGGAATTCTCGCGCGCCGCCTGCCCGGCCTGGATCCTGGCCTCAAACCGCTGACGTCGCGCGGCTTGCATCGCGTCGAACACCACCGTGCGCACCTGATCGCGCTGCGTCGGCGTCAGCTTGAGCTGGTGCATGGCCGCCAACAGCCGCATATCCATCCTCAGGGGCATCGATCTGCCGCGGCCCATCATGGGACGATGGAAACCGCGCCGACGCATCGCGCCGCGGTGCTGACCACCGTGCGGGCCAGAGCCGCCGTAGGTGCGGGCGGATCGGAAATGCTCGGGGCCACGGCGGCCGGGTGTAGAAGGAGCGGCGCCCTGATCGGGCTGATCGCCTTGGTTCGCCTGAGCCGACGTATCCGGCGCTGCGGCGCCGCCCGCGTCGTCCGCCGCGAAGGCACCCGCGCCGGCGGCCAGGCCGATGATGGCCAGACCCAATCCGACCCGCCTCAAAACCGTCTTCGTTACCGTACTCATGAGCGTCAGAACCTCGTCAATTGACCACCTGTTACCCGCCCTAACGCGCCGGGGCCCATAACGTAGACAGTCGCCAGCGGTGCATGCGGTGAACTTTCGTGAAGAATTGTCTCCTCGGGAGCCACTTTACTTTGAGGTGGCCTGCGGGCTGGTGTTCCGCTACAATGCATCATATAAATACATATTTATATGTTTAACGATTCAGTTAAAAGCTCCGATCTAGACGAAGTGATGCGGGTACTCAAGAGCGCCGCCGAGCCGACGCGACTGCGGTTGATCGCATTGCTGAGTCATGGCGAGTTCACGGTTGGTGAGCTGTGCGCCGTCGTCGGCCAGAGCCAGCCGTGCATCTCACATCACTTGCGGTTGCTCGCCGAGGCGGGACTGCTCGATCGCTTCCGCGAGCAACGCTGCGTCTATTATCGGGCCCCCGTCAAGGGTCGACATCTCGAGTGGCTGCACTCGCTGCTGGCGATGGCCGACCCCGACGCTCCACAGCTGGCGCGCGATCGGGAGCGCGCCGCGCAGGTGGTCCAGCGTCGTAAAGTCGCCGCCGCCCCCGCCGGCCCCGGCGAGGAGCTGGCACAGATGCTGCGGCAGGAGCTGGGCGCGGGCAGCGTGGGTGAGCTGCTCGACATCGGTACCGGTGCGGGTCTGATGCTGCAGATTCTTGGCCCGCGAGCGCGCCATGCGGTGGGTATCGATATCTCCACGCCGGCCCTGCGTCTGGCACGCACGCGCGTGCACGGCGCGGGTCTCGCACACTGCGAATTTCGCCGCGGCGACATGTACGCGCTGCCGTTCGAGAGCGGCAGCTTCGATACCGTGACGATGGATCGGGTTCTGAGCACGACCGCGCGGCCGACACAGGCGCTCGCCGAGGCGGCCCGCACGCTGCGCAGCGACGGCCGGCTGATCGTGGTGGAGGACTTCGATCAGGTCGATGCGCGTGCCACTGACAACGCGCTGTCGCAGCTGCGGCGCTGGCTGGCGAGCGCGGGCCTGCAGGCCGAGCGGCTGCGGCCGTGTGACGTCGTTGGTGGACACTTCGTGATCGTGCTGGCCCATCGCGCGGACGGGCGAGCGGCGGTTGCAGCGGCGGCGCCATGAGCACGCGCGCCGCGGCCGCAGCGCAGACGCAGGGCGGCGCCGTACGGGTGTCGTTCGAGTTCTTCCCGCCGGGCGATGAGAAGATGGAGCGGTCGCTGTGGCAGGCGATCCGCCGCCTAGCCCCGTTACAGCCGCGCTTCGTCTCGGTGACCTACGGCGCCGACGGCTCGACGCGCGACCGCACCCATCAGGCGGTCATGCGGGTACTGCACGAGACCGCATTGACGCCGGCGCCGCATCTGACCTGCGTCGGCGCAACGCGCGAGCATGTGCTGGGAATTGCTCAGGACTATTGGCGCGCCGGCATCCGCCACATCGTGTCGCTGCGCGGTGACCCGCCGCAGGGCAGCGCTCGCTATCGTCCGCATCCGGGGGGCTTTGACTATGCGGTCGATCTGGTGCGCGGACTGAGGTCGGTAGCCGAGTTCGAGATCTCGGTCGCCGCTTATCCCGAGGTGCACCCAGAGGCGCCGACCGCGCAGTTCGATCTCGACAATCTCAAGAGCAAGCTCGACGCGGGTGCCGAACGGGCGATCACGCAGTTTTTCTTCGACAACGAGGTGTTTCTGCGCTTTCGCGACCGCTGCGTCGCGGCGGGCATCAGCGCCAGCCTGGTTCCTGGAATCCTGCCGATCACGCGCTTCCCGCAGGTGCAGCGCATGGCCACGCGTTGCGGTGCGAGCGTACCGCAGTGGCTGTGCCGGCGCTTCGATGGACTCGAGGACGATCCGGATACGCAGCGCATGATCGCCGCCTCGGTCGCGATCGCGCAGGTCGAGCAGCTCGCGCGCGAGGGCGTGACAGAGTTTCACTTTTACACCCTCAACCGGGTGGAGCTCACCTATGCGATCTGTCACGCCCTCGGCGTGCGCGCCGGCGATACCCCCGCCGGCGGCGGCGATACGGTAACGCGCGACCCGATGGCGCGTGTCAATACCGGTTCGGGAGGCGCTGGATGAGCGTGATGACCCGCGTGGAGCGCATCGCCGAGTTCAAGCGCCTGCTGGGCGAGCGCATCCTGATTCTGGACGGCGCGATGGGTACGCTGGTGCAGTCGCACCGCATCGATGAGGCCGGCTATCGCGGTCAGCGCTTCCACGATTGGCCGTGCGACCTGAAGGGCAACAACGATCTACTCACGCTGACCCAGCCCCAGGTCATCCGCGAGATCCACACCAGCTATCTCAAGGCCGGCGCCGACATCATCGAGACCAACACCTTCACGGCGAACGCGCCGTCCCAGGGCGACTATCGCATGGAGGGCCTGGTGTCGGAGCTGAATCTGGCGGCTGCACGACTGGCGCGCGAGGCGGCCGATCAGCACGCCGCGCGCACCGGCAGCGCGTGTTTTGTCGCCGGCGCGCTCGGGCCCACCAATCGCACCGCCTCGCTGTCGCCCAACGTGCACGATCCGAGCCAGCGCAACATCAGCTTCGATCAGCTGGCGGCCACCTATGAAGAGGCGAGCGGCGCGCTGATCGACGGTGGAGTGGATCTGCTGCTCATCGAGACCATATTCGATACGCTGAATGCCAAAGCGGCGCTGCTCGCGGCGCGGCGAGCGATGCGCACACGCGCGGTGCAGCTGCCGCTGATGATCTCCGGCACGATCACCGACGCTTCGGGCCGCACGCTCTCGGGTCAGACGCTCGAGGCGTTTTGGAATTCGATTCGTCACGCCGAGCCGGCGGTGGTCGGTCTCAACTGCGCGCTCGGCGCGCGGCAGCTGAAGCCCTATGTGGAGGAGCTCTCTGGACTCGCCGAGGTCGCGCTGTGCGTGTACCCGAACGCCGGGCTGCCGAACGCGTTCGGGGAGTACGACGAGCAGGCCTGCGAGACTGCGGCGCTGGTGCGCGAGTTCGCCGAGCAGGGATGGGTCAACATCGTCGGTGGCTGCTGTGGCACCACGCCCGAGCACACCGCGCACATGCGCGCGGCGGTGGCGCAGCTACCGCCGCGATTGCCACCGAAGCTGCCGCCGCGCTGCCGCTTGTCGGGGCTCGAGCCGCTGAACATCGGTCCCGATAGCCTGTTCGTCAACGTCGGGGAGCGCACCAATGTGACCGGCTCGGCCAAGTTCCGTCGCCTGATCGAGGCGGACGACTATGCCGGCGCGCTCGAGATCGCACGCGCCCAGGTCGCGAACGGTGCCCAGATCCTGGACGTGAACCTGGATGAGGGCATGCTCGATTCGGAAGCGGCCATGGTGCGGCTGCTGAATCTGCTCGCCTCCGAGCCGGACATCGCGCGCGTTCCCGTCATGGTCGACTCGTCGAAGTGGAGCGTGATCGAGGCGGGACTGAAGTGCCTGCAGGGCAAGAGCGTCGTCAACTCCATCAGTCTGAAGGAAGGCGAGGACAAGTTTCTCGAGCAGGCCCGCAAGGTGCGCGACTATGGCGCCGCCGTCGTCGTGATGGCCTTCGACGAGCAGGGCCAGGCCGATAGCGTCGAGCGCAAGGTGTCGATCTGCGAGCGCAGCTACCGACTGCTCACCGAGCGCTGCGGTTTTCCCGCCGAAGACATTATCTTCGATCCGAATATCTTCGCGATCGCGACCGGTATCGAGCAGCACAACGACTACGGTCGTGCCTACATCGAGGCGACGGCGCTGATTCGCGAGCGCTGTCCACACGCGCTGGTGAGCGGCGGGGTCAGCAATGTCTCGTTCTCGTTCCGCGGCAACGAGCCCGTACGGCGCGCGATGCATTCGGTATTTCTGTATCACGCGATTCGGGCCGGCATGTCGATGGGTATCGTCAACGCGGGTCAGCTCGCGATCTACGAGCAGATCGAGCCGACGCTGCTCGAGCGTGCCGAGGACGTGATCCTGAACCGCCGACCGGACGCCACCGAGCGGCTGCTGGAGATTGCCGAGCGCTACCGTTCGGAGGAGGGCGTCCAACGGGCCGAGGATCGGGCGTGGCGGCGCTGGCCCGTGGCCAAGCGGCTCGAGCACGCGCTGGTGCAGGGCATCGATGAGTTCGTGATCGAGGATACCGAGGAGGCGCGCTGTCAGGCCGAGCGTCCGCTACAGGTGATCGAAGGTCCGCTGATGGACGGTATGAACGTGGTTGGCGATCTGTTCGGCGCCGGCAAGATGTTTCTACCTCAGGTGGTCAAGTCCGCGCGGGTCATGAAGAAGGCGGTCGCCTACCTGATCCCGTATATCGAGCAGACTAACGCCGCAGGCTCGCGCCACAGCAACGGCCGTATCGTCCTCGCGACCGTCAAGGGCGACGTGCACGACATCGGCAAGAACATCGTCGGCGTCGTGCTTCAGTGCAATAACTTCGAGATCATCGATCTCGGCGTCATGGTTCCGTGCGAACGCATCCTCGAGACCGCGCGCAGCCGCGGTGCGGACATCATCGGCCTGTCGGGCCTGATCACCCCTTCGCTCGACGAGATGGTGCACGTCGCGCGCGAGATGCAGCGGCAGGGCTTCTCGCAGCCGTTGCTGATCGGTGGAGCCACGACCTCACCCGCGCACACTGCGGTGCGCATCGATCCGCAGTACCAGGGTGCCGTCATCTACGTGAAGGATGCGTCACGCTCGGTGGGTGTATGTCAGCAGTTGGTATCAGCCGATGGCGCCCCGGTGCTCGCCGCGCGTGTCAAGGCCGAACACGCGCTGCGGCGCTCGCAACACGCGGCGCCGCGCAGCAAATCGCCGCGACTGACCCTGCTCGAGGCGCGCGCCGATCGTCCGCGGCTCGACTGGCAATCGTATCAGCCACCGGTGCCGCGGCTGCTCGGCGTCCGCAGCTTCGAGCAGTATCCGCTGGGGGAGCTGGCGCGCTACATCGACTGGACGCCGCTGTTCTCGGCCTGGGAGTTGCGCGGTCGGTTTCCCGATATCCTCACCGACGCGCGCTTTGGCGAGCAGGCTTCGGCGCTGTACGCGGACGCGCGCAAGATGCTGCGCGAGCTGATTCGCGAGCGTTGGCTCACGGCACGTGGGATCATCGGTCTATTTGCCGCTAGCAGCGTCGATGAGGACGTCGAGCTCTACGCCAACGAGCGGCGGGACGAAGTGCTCGAGCGGCTGCACTTTCTGCGGCAACAGAAGGATCTTCCTCCCGGCAAGCCGCACGCGGCGCTCGCCGACTTCGTGGCGCCGCGGGCTTCCGCGGTGCCTGACTATCTGGGCGCCTTTGCCGTGACGGCGGGCATCGGACTTCCGGAACAGCTCGCCCGCTTCGAGCGCGAGCACGACGACTATTCCAGCATCATGCTCAAGGCACTCGCCGACCGGTTGGCCGAGGCGTTCGCGGAGTGTCTGCACGAGCGCGTGCGGCGCGAATTCTGGGGCTATGCTCCGGAAGAGAAGTTCAACAACGATCAGCTGGTCCACGAGGAATATCGTGGCATCCGACCGGCGCCGGGTTATCCGGCCTGCCCGGACCATACCGAGAAGGCGACGCTGTGGCGCTTGCTCGACGTCGAGCGGTGTGCAGATATCCACTTGACCGAGTCGTACGCGATGTATCCGACGGCGGCGGTGAGCGGCTGGTACTTCTCGCACCCGCAGGCGCGCTATTTCGCGGTCGGGCGTCTCGATCGCGACCAGGTACAGGACTACGCCCGCCGCAAGGGCATGAGTCTCCAGGAGGCGGAGCGGTGGCTCGCGCCCAATCTGGGTTACGAGCCGGAGGTCGCGCTGCCGGCGACCGGCTGAGGTGCACGCGCGATGACTCCCCACGGGCGCGCACAGCTCACCGCCGCCGGGACGACCGGCACACGCTTCGAGTTGCTGCGTGGCCTCGAGGGCATGCTGCGCTACGGCCGACAGGCCGTGCGGTTGGTATGGGATACCAACCGCAGGTTGCTCGCGGCGCTGAGTCTGTTGACGCTGGCCGCCGGCCTGTTGCCGGCGGGCGTCGCGTGGGTCGGCGCGCGCATCGTCGATGCGGTGGTCGCGGCCCGCGCCGCCACGGGTCATGACGCCGCCCGGGTGCTGATGTTCGTGCTGCTCGAGGGAGTGCTGGTGGCGGCGCTCGCCGGTGCGCAGCGCGGGCTGTCATTCTGCCAGGCGCTGCTGCGTGCGCAGCTCGGGCAGCGCGTCAACGTCATGATCCTCGAAAAGGCGCTCACGCTCGAGCTGGCGCACT
>JASHTF010000103.1 GCA_030040715.1 Gammaproteobacteria bacterium
GCCTCGTCCGTGACGGTCGTCGATCTCGGGCAGCGCCGGGTCGCCGCGACCGTGGAGCTGCCGGGATGCGCGCTGGCCTTCCCCTGGGGTGACGACGGCTTCTCGTCCCTGTGCGGCGACGGAACCGTGGCGTCGGTGACGCTCCCCGGAGGCAGTGACCCGGGACCGGTCACGCATACGGCGCGCTTCTTCAATCCAGACGAGGATCCGATCTTCTCCGAGAGCCTGGTGGACCGCACCAACGGGCGTGCGTTCTTCCTCTCCTATACCGGGCTGGTGTACCCGGCGCAGCTCGGCGAGCACCCGTCCATCGACAAGCCGTGGTCGCTGCAGGTTGCGGCCGGTCTGCCCGCCGCTGGAACGGGCGCTCAGCAGCTCGCGTGGCGTCCGGGCGGCCTCAACATGATCGTCTGGCACAAGGGACTGAATCGCCTGTATGTGTTGATGCATCCGGGTGCCCATTGGACCCAGAAGCAGGCGGGCACGGAAGTCTGGGTGCTCGATATCGCCTCGCATAACCTGATCAAGCGCATAGAGTTGCCGCAACCGGCGGTCAGCATCGCGATCAGTCAGGACTCCTCGCCGCTGCTGTATCTGCTGACTGAGAATGGCGATAATCCGACCAGCGTCATTACGCTCGACCCGGAGAGCGGCCAACAGAAGGCCAAGAGTACGACTCCCGGTGGGCGCGTCGCCTGGGTGCCGGGATTCTGAGAATGTCCGTGCAGAGCCTCGATCTCGCCGCGCCGCTGCTGCTGGCAGTACGCATCGGCATCGCCTGCATCTTTCTCACGGCCGCCGTGGGCAAGCTGCGGCACCTGACGGTGTTCGAGGGCGTGCTCGCCAATTACCGTCTGCTGCCCCGGTGGGCAGTGGCACCGCTGCACGTGCTGCTGCCGCTGGCGGAGATCGCCGTGGCGGTCAGCCTGCTGATCGTGCCGCAGGTGGCGGCGCCATCGGCGGCGCTGCTGCTGCTGGTATTCGCTGCGGCGATGGCGGTCAATCTGCGGCGCGGTCGGCGCGACATCGATTGTGGCTGCCATCAGTCGGCGTTGCGTCAGCGCCTGAGCTGGACCTTGGTGTGGCGCAACACCGTGCTGGTGTTGCTGGCGCTGGCGGCGGCACTGCCGGCGGCGCAGCCGAGCACGAGCGCCTGGCTCACGGGTGCCGGGGCGGGTGTCTGCCTGTTCGCGCTCTATAGCACCATGAATTCACTCTGGGCTCTGGGGTCGGTGTCGCGGCACCGCATTCGGATTGCGGGGGTATCCTCGTGACCGCGCTGCTGATTGCGGTGATCGTGCTGTGGCTGGTGGTGCTGGCGATGGCCGGCGTGATCATGGCGCTGGCAAGGCAGGTGGGAATCCTGCACGAGCGGCTGGCCCCGGTCGGAGCTCTGACCATCGGGGCCGATCCGGTCATCGGCAAGGCCGCCCCTCGTGTCCGCGTACGCACCTTCAGCGGAGCGCAGATCGAGATCGGTGCGCCCGTGGCGGCCGGCACCGCTCAGCTGTTGCTGTTCGTCGCCCCTGACTGTCCGGTGTGCAAGAAAATCATTCCGCTGGCGCAGGCGTTCGCGCGCCGCGAGCGACTCGACCTGCTGTTCGTCGGCGACGGCGAGCTCGGCGAGCAGCAGCAACTGGCGCGGCAGTTTGCGATCGACTTTGATCGCTTCGTGAGTGACGCGCACATCGGCATGGCCTTTCGAGTCGGCAAAGTACCGTACGCGGTGCTGCTGGATCCGACCGGGGTCATCGTCGCCATGGGATTGGTCAATAGCCGCGAGCATCTGGAGAGTCTCGTCGTCGCACACGAGACCGGATACGCATCGATTCAGTCTTACTTGTCCGCCAACAAGATCACGAGCCTCGGAGCCTAGGATGAGGCCCGTGGTGCTGGAGGTAGTCCGTGTCTAACAATACGATCGATCGGTTCGGCGAGCGCGTAACGCGTCGCATCGCGAGCTACAGCTCGCGGCGCGGGTTTTTGTCGCGCCTGGGGATGGCGCTGGTAGCCGCTCCGGTGCTGCCGCTGCTGCCGGTGGCGCGCGCGCGCGCGCAGAACCTTCCGACCACACCCGGGAAGGAGACCAACTTCACGCTGCACGCGCAGACCAAGGACGAGAAGAACTGCACCTACTGGAGGTACTGCGCGCTGGATGGCACGCTGTGCTCGTGCATGGGCGGTGGGATACACACCTGTCCGGCCGGAGCGCTGGCCTCTCCGACGGCGTGGATTGGCACCTGCATGAACCCGGACGATCAGAAGTCCTATCTGGTGGCCTACCACGACTGCTGTGGCAAGAACTCGGCGCAGCCTGGCAGGGAATGCCAGTGCGATTCGACCGACCGGGAGCTGCCGATCTACCGGCCGCAGTCGAACAACGACATCATCTGGTGCTTCGGCCAGCCGTCGTTCACCTATCACTGCTCGGTCGCTCTATTGGTGGGGCAGGCGAGTTGATGCGGCGATGGGTACCGGCATGGATTGCCCTCAGTTGCATTGCAGCCGTGCCCGAGACGAGTCGCGCGGACGATGCCGGAACCAGCGTCTTCAACACCTACTGTGCCATGTGCCATCAGGTGAACGGCCAGGGCATACCCGGACAATTTCCACGCATCGCCGGCCGCGCCGACAAGATTGCGCTTAGCGCCAAGGGGCGCCAGTACCTGTGTACCCTGGTGATCTACGGTATGGCGGGATCGGTCACCGTGGATGGTTCGCAGCTGATCGGAGTGATGCCGCCACTCGGTAGTACGCTGACCGATCAGAATCTGGCGGCCGCCTTGAACCACGTCATGCAGTTGAGCGGTGACACCAAGGTGCGGCCGTTCACCGCGGACGAGGTCAAGGCAGAGCGTCGGGCCACGCCGCTCTCGGCCACCGACGTGCACACGATGCGCGCTCAGCTCGCCAGCTCCGGAGTGATCCCTTGAGCGGGGGCGCTCGTTTCAATGCCTTGACGCTGTGCGCCGCTTTGGGGCTGGTCGCGAGCCTGCTGCAACCATCCTCCGCAGGGGCAGACATTGGCGCGCCGGGTGCGGCCGCGGTGGGCGACATCCCTGCCATCAACCACACGATCTCCGATTATCTCGAGGGCTGCGGGGGCTGCCATGGCATCCAGGGCACGTCCGCCCTCGGACTGGTACCGCAGCTGAGAGATCGGGTGGGCTGGTTTCTGTGCACGCCCGTGGGCCGTGACTATATCGTCCAGCTGCCCGACGTCGCGTTCGCAGGCATGTCAGACCGAGAGCTCGCCGACGTGCTGAATTTCATGATGTTCCAGCTCGGGGGGGCCAGCGTTCCCAAGACGGCGCAGCCCTATACCGCGGCCGAGGTCGGACGGCTGCGAGTGAATGCGATGCGGACGGGGCTGCGCGCACGGCGGCGCGCAGTGGTGCAGGGACTGGTCAAGAGCTGCGGTGCCGCCAGCGAGATCGCGAAGCCGGAACCTGGCTACTGAACTGCCGACCGCTATCCTGCGGCGGTGTCTCCGGGCACCAGGTACACGGTGGAGGCGTCGGTGCGAATCGCCCGCAGCGGAAAGTACGAGGTCACCGCCTCTACGAACGCGTCGGCATCGCCGATGTTGAAGATGCCGCTGATCCGGATCGTCCCAACGGACGGCGCGACCCCGATGCGCCGCTGCGAGTAATGGCTGACCCGCTGAGATGCCCCGACCTGGAAGGGGCCAGGCGAGGATCCGACCACCTCGTAGTATCAGTCCTTCAATTTCCTGCTGCCGTCGGAGAATCAGATCAACATGCGCGCGGGCGCGATCGCGCTGGCGTTCAGCGATTGAGATTGGCCATCTGTGCGGCCGGATAGCGCGTGCCGGCGACGCTGGTCGAACTGAGCGCTGCCGCGGTTTGCTGCAGTACCTCGGCCGACAGTCTGATGCGCGTCGCCTCGA
>JASHTF010000104.1 GCA_030040715.1 Gammaproteobacteria bacterium
CTACGTCGTTGCAGCGGTGAATTGTCCGCATGCAGATGCGCAGCGCGCGGACCAGCTCGCGAAAGACCTCAGCGACAAGGGCATCCCGGTCATCCGCACCAGCAACGTGAGTTTCCCCGGTCGCGGCTTGGATCAGTCCGCAGTCAATCGCCTCAACGTGATCATGAACGGGCCGCTGCCGATCGTGTTCGTGCACGGCAGGGCAAAACCAGCCCCAACGCTGGAAGACATCGAGGCAGAGTTCAGGAGCTCCAGCAGCCAAGAACCGCAGGGATAGCGTTGCCGGGACTCGCCCTCCCACGGCAGACTGACTGTCGATCGCCTTTACAACGCTCGCCGAACCGGCGTGTGGTGACACGCGTAAGTATTTGAGCCAACAGGTGTTTGTGGGTTTGGCATCAATCTTGCTGCGGTACACCAGGGGCGGCCGCATGGGCCGGACTCAGGGACGAACACCAGAATGAGCAGCGTAAGTCGGCAGATTTCCTTCGGCATCCGGGCAGTGGTCTGTGTGGCAGCGGCCGGGTGGGCTGGCGCTGTATATGCTGACCCGGTCATCACTCTGCTCGAGAGCGAAGCGTCGACCATACTCGACACGGGTCAGGTCACCATCGGCACTGACGGCACCGCCGCGGGCACCGCCGTGGGACCATGTCTTGCGGGTTGCATTCCGACTCCCGTCGGTAGTCTGGCGATCAGTTACACCAGCGGCAATCGAAACAGCCAGACGACGGGTAGCGCTTCAACGAGCATCGGCGGAGTCGGAAGCGCACAGGCCAGTGCGACGCTGCCGACGAGCAGCTCTCCTGTGGCGGGCGGCTTCGAGCTGAGCGACAACAGCGTCACTGCGACTGAGCTCGGTACGACCGGGGCGTTGGCTGCCGCTGCTGCGGCGAGCTGGGACACAATTACCTTCCACGGCGTGACGCCTGGCGAGATGGGAACGCTGTCTGAAACGCTGACGTTAGCGACCCCGGCGAGTCCGTCTACCGACGTCGGAACGGGTGGCGGTTGTATCTCCTTCGGCGGCGCGGTGTGCAACCCATTCACGAATACCATCACGGGGAAAGGCGCATCCGAGACGCTCACCGAGACCATCGCGCTCAACGAGCCGCTACTGGTCTTCAGCGCGCTCTACGTCGTGGCCGACAACGATGACAATATCCAGACGACCAGCATCGATCCGGACGTGATTCTCAACCTCCCGGCGGGAGTGACGTTCTCGACGGTTTCGGGCAACACCGGCGGCAGCACTGGTGTCACTCCGCCTCCGGGCGTACCCGAGCCGAGCACCTTCGCGCTCTTCGGCGCAGCCGGGCTGGCACTCGCTGCCTGGCGGCGCCGCAGGAAACTCGACGCCGCCGCCTAGTCCTGTCTCGACCTCGCTCGGCTCAATCCTGTCCGACGTCGCAGCAGCGGCTCCTGCTGCGACGCACAATACCAACATCTGCCCGAGCAATCCTATGCGGCTGGGCGTCATCTGCTGCGATCAGCCGGGCAATCGCATCCTGCGGCGCGAGCAGCAGCGCGCCGGGCGCTATCGCAGACGCTGGCGCGGTAGCCATCGCTGACCACACCGATATCCTTAACACCACAATCATCGATCCGAATCCGGTCCTCGGCTTCCCAGCCGTGACCGTTCGCGCTCCTGCTCCTACAATCGCTTAACGGGTGTATCTTTAGGAGCGGGGTCTCGAATATTTCGCTGCGATGCGGTTAACAGGAGTCAGTTAGGAAATCCCACCATGACATACAGCAAAAAAATAGGTCTCGCCTGCAGCGCGGGCGTCAGCGGTATCTTGTCAATCGCTTCGGTGGCCGTGGCGCAGACCGGTTCCGGGGCGGCGGCAGGGCCGAACGTAGATTGGCCGACGTACGCCGGAGACATCTCCGGCAGCCGCTACAAGCCGCTGGATCAAATCAACGCCTCGAACTTCAACGATCTGGTGGTCGCGTGGCGATTCAAGACCGATAACCTCGGTAATCATCCCGAATACAAGTTGGAAGGCACGCCGGTCGAGGTGGGCGGAGTCATCTATGCGACCGGGGGAAACAGGCGCGCTGTGATCGCCCTGAGTGCGACCACGGGTGAGTTGCTGTGGGTGCACGGTGAGAATGAAGGGGCGCGCGGGGCGGCCGCACCCCGACAACTGTCCGGACGCGGCCTGGGATTCTGGTCGGAGCCCAACGGCAGCGATGCCCGCGTCCTCTATGTGACCCCGGGCTATTTCCTGATTGCCCTCGATGCCAAGACCGGGCAACGCATCCGCTCCTTCGGCAAGGATGGGGCGGTGGACTTGAAGGCAAGCGACTCTCAGGGGATCAAGCCTGACCTGACCACCGGCGAGATCGGTTGGCAATCAGCGCCGCTGGTGGTCGGTGATGAGATCCTGGTCGGCTCGGCCTTCACCGAAGGCTTCACTCCCGTCAGCCACGACAACAACAAAGGCCTGGTGCAAGCCTTCGATGTGCGCACCGGCGCGAAGAACTGGGAGTGGGACACCATTCCGAAGAAGGGTCAGCAGGGCTACAACACCTGGCTCAAGGGCTCGGCCGATGACACCGGCAATACCGGCGTGTGGACCGAAATGAGCGCCGATCCGCAGGCGGGTCTGGCGTATTTTCCGGTGGAATCCCCGACCAGTGATTTTTATGGCGGCATGCGCCAGGGCGACAATCTATTTTCCGACAGTCTGGTCGCGGTCGACCTGAAGACCGGCAAGATGAAATGGTATTACCAGCTGATCCATCACGATATCTGGGACTACGACACCTCTTCCCTGCCGCTGCTGATGAATATCACCGTCGATGGCAGGCCGATCCAGGCCGTGGCCCAGCCAAGCAAGCAAGGCATGCTCTATGTATTCGATCGATTGACCGGTAAGCCGGTATGGCCGATCGTTGAAAAGCCCGTGCCAAAAGGCAGCGCACCGGGCGAGTGGTACGCTCCGACACAGCCCTTTCCAACCAAGCCGGCCGCTTATTCTCGCGGCGGTGTGACGCCGGATGATCTGCTCGATTTCACGGCGCAACTGCATCAAAAGGCGCTCGATCTGGTGAAGGACTACAAGCTCGGTCCGATCTATACGCCACCGGTTGTGAGCCAGCAGCCGCCGGCGGGTCCGCTGATGACGCTGGCGCTCGGACCGGCGACGGGTGGCACCAACTGGCCGGGCGGATCGTTCAATCCGGAGAACCACACCGTCTACGTTTACTCCTGCGAGGCGTGCCTGACGACCGACGGGCTGGTGCGGCCGCCTCCGGGGTTCACCGATCTTCCCTTCGTGGAAGGCGAGATCGGTTCTCAGGTGACGATGATTTACGCTGCCGGAGCCAACCAGGGCGCCGATGCGGTTGCGTCGCCCACCTATGAGCCGCCCCGCCCTGGCAATTACCACCCACTCACGGTCGATGGCCTGCCCATCATCAAGCCGCCTTACAACAGGATCAGCGCCATCAATCTCGATACCGGTACGATCGAATGGCAGGTCCCGCTGGGCGACACCCCGGACTACATCCGCAACAATCCAGTGTTGAGAGGCGTCAACGTTCCGCGTACGGGTCAGCCCAGCTTCAACATCGGTACGCTGGTCACCAAGAATCTGGTCATCGCGGGAGATCCGATGGTGACGACGACCCCCGACCATCCGCGCGGCGCGATGTTACGCGCTTACGATCAAGCGAGCGGTAAGGAGGTCGGGGACGTGCTGATGCCGGCGTCGCAGTCGGGCTCACCGATGACCTACATGGTCAACGGCAAGCAATACATCATCGTGGCAGTGAGCGGTGGCAACTATTCGGGCGAATACATCTGCTACACCTTGCCGCGCAATGAGTAAGCGGCGGCGCAATGAGTAAGCGTCGTCCCGCTCGAGGATCGCACATGCATACGAGGATGAGCTCATTCGCG
>JASHTF010000105.1 GCA_030040715.1 Gammaproteobacteria bacterium
TCTGTGATGCCTATGGGGCACATGCAAGCCTTCTCGGCATGTAGCAGTCGTTGCTCAACAAACTCCTGAGGCATTAGGAATGTTACAGTATCGTTATCTCCCAATTTTGTGTGCACAAGTGGCTGAGCCGCCGAGAGAAGAAGCAGCGAGGACGGGCCAGACGTGTGCTCGCGACGAAGCTGCGCTAACTGCAGCTCGCCGTGAAGCGACAGAAACACACCATACGGGCTGCGGCCATCTCGTCCGATATCGGAAGCATCTCGGATCAGGCGAGATTTGCCTGCAACTGTTGTGAACCGTCCGACCTCGAAGCCTTCTGCGGATCGAGACTGAGCAGAGATCTGAAAGTGTCGATCCTTTGGGATCAATTTAGTTAGTCTGTAACTGAACACGTGGCGGGAAATGAAGGACAGCCATTCGTCGTACACTTCCGCCCGTTCACTCGCGGATCCGGCTATTGTGGCTTGCAGATCACCATCATGGCAGGAAGTGAGGGTAGCTGATTCATAACATTCAGCTGCATGCGCCGAACTCGGAGGTAACACGGGTTCCTCATCCAGCTTGAAAGAATTGTCTGTTATGCATTTAAAAATAATTATGCCATGGAAATGATTACCAAGGTACTTTCGCATGACGCGGTCACGACGTGGACTGGCGGGGGAATGTAGAGGGGGCCGGAGGTTAGGTGATTTGAAATCTAAAAAGATGCTGTTTTCGTGAGTCATTGCGCTCATCGCAAAGTACATGCCTAATCCAATCGGGCTGGGCCTGCGGCAGCGCCGGGTTTTGTGGCCGAGCTCGACGAGGGTGACTCGAGACGGCAGTCGATAGGGACCAAGCTCGGTGTTGTCCCGAGTTCAACGCTGCGCTGCTGAACCTAGTAGGAGAGGAGGAATCCCATGTCCGATCCCAGTGCCTATACTTGGAAACAGGCGACAGCGCTTGAAGGCAAGACTGCCGTCGTGACCGGAGTCGCTTCCGGCATCGGACGGGCCACGGCACTCCAGTTCGGAGAAGCCGGCCTTATGGTGTACGGTGCCGACATCAATGAAGAGCAAGGGGCTGCGACGATGGCTGCCATCGTCGCCTCCGGCGGTAGAGGCGAGTTCTTACCCCTCGATCTCACGAAACCAGAGTCTATCGATGCTTTCGTAGATAACCTTAAGGCGAAGAGCGGAGGCGTGATCGACATCATCGCCAGCGTCGCTGGGGTTGATGTCGTCGAACCCTTCATCGAGAGTAAGCCAGAGACGTGGAACATTATCCTGAATGTCAACTTTGTGGGCCCGGTGCGGATGATTCATCGGCTGCTTCCAATACTGATTGAACGTGGGAGGGGCACGAAGATTGTTACCGTAGCGAGCGACGCCGGTCGCGTCGGCAGCACCGGCGAGACCGTCTACTCTGGCAGCAAGGGCGCGGTGATCGCATTCACCAAAGCTCTAGCGCGTGAAACCGCACGCTACGGAATATGCTGCAATTGCGTCGCCCCAGGGCCAACGGATACCCCGCTCTTCACCGGTGCGGTGGCGGCGAAGCTGCGCGATGCACTGATAAAGGCAATCCCGCTGCGGCGTGTGGCGCTACCGACCGAAATCGCCAACGCCATTCTTTTCTTCTCTTGCCCTGCCGCCGACTACATTACTGGACAGGTGTTGAGCGTCAGCGGCGGGCTTACGATGCACGGTTGAAGCCTGTCAATCACCGTGGTCCGATCCTCAGTTCATCATTGCCCGGACAGGTTCTCCTCGCGAGTTGAGAACTCCTACAGTGAAACGCCTCGATACACTCCTCGGATTGATCTGGCCCTCTGCTGTCAACTCGATTTTCTGGTGGATGTTACCGAGAAACTCGACGCGACATTTCTCGCGCGAGCTGAAAGAATCCAGCATCAGTGACGGCTCGTCTCTAAACAACGGGAACAGCATGAGCAGAACTGATGAGCAAGGACCACTTGGGACCGCCGACTCGAGGTGCACCGCCCCCCGCCCTGCCAAGCTCTCCGGCATTGGAGGAGCTGGGACCATCTGTCGAGCAAGATTTCTCGACGCGAATACACTCCTCCACAGCCTCGCCGATGATGCACGTCTTGCGCCTACCTGATGTCTGCCGTGTCACCGGACTCTGCTGCTCAATGATCTACCAACTCGAGGCCGACCGTAAGTTTCCCGCCGGGTGAAGATTGCGGTGCGCGCGGTGGGCTGGATCGAGCATGAAGTCCAATCCTGGCTATCGGAGCGGATTCAGCACAACCGCGCCCAGCGGTGACCACCCGCTGCAGGAAGTGGGCTGAATCGGGAGCTTAACTAGTGCCGATTGGCGGTTAACCAGAGGCGCCAGCCCCCCTGGTCGTCCGTGGCATCGATACGAGAAGGCTCAGCCGGGGCACCGGCTGCAAATCGACGTTAAATTCCTGGAGCGCATTGCAGACTCCAGGAAGCGCCTGTATCAGTTCACCGCCATCGATGACTGCACGCGCATCCCGGTGCTGAAGATCTACGATGCGTGCAACCAGAAGTCGGCCATTAGCTTTGTGGACGAGGTCATTCGACGACGACTTCCCTTCAGAGTGCTCGTAATCCAGACGGACAACGGTGCAGAGTTCCAGTCCAATTTCCACTGGCACCTGGAGCTGCAGGACGTTCGCCACGTCTATATCCGCCCCAAAACGCCCCGCCTGAACGGCAAGGTGGAACGCTCACATCGTGTCGACGAGCAGGAGTTTTACCAGCTGCTCGATAAGGACGGCATCGGAGACGATATCCATCTCTTCAACGACAAGCTGCGCGAATGGGAGGACTATTACAATTACTACCGGCCCCACGGCGCCCTCGACGGGCAGACGCCCTACGAGAGGCTCTTGGCCCGAAATGCCTCTGCCAGGGTGTTACCGAAGTCCTGAGACCTTACAGTATCAGCCGGTCTCAGTGCGTCTCAGGGCGCTCGCTGTCTGACAGTAAGTCACTGATTTCGCGTATTTAGGCTGCTCAGCCCGTCCCAGGCCATAACTTGACAGCAATGAGGCCTTGGGGGTACGCGGTCGCTCGGTGATACCCGCAATCTTGCGCGGCACGAACCGCAGGGAGGACCTCGAAGTCGGGTTACGACGGCTGGCGGCTCAACAACGAAACCTCGGCCAACCGGAGATTTTCGAACCTGACAGCGAATGTCGGTTGGCGGACCCAACGCCGCCAGCTTTCGCGCAAATTCAGAAAAGTTTCAGCGCGATTTCAAGATCAACCTTCACGGGGCGTTCAACATCGACGCAGGTAGCCTGGGGAACTTCCCCCAGCGGATCTCCTCTTCGATGGCACTGTTAGAGCGTGAAGAGTGTCTCGCGGACCTGACCGCCTGGTTAGGTTCTGCGGTGAATTACGAAGGGAGCATCGCGCTCGTCTGCGGCGAAGCCGGTATCGGAAAGACGGCGCTCCTGCGCGCATTCGCGGGGCGGCAGCGGGACAGACGTGTTCTGTGGGGCACGTGCGATGCAATGGCCACACCTCGAGCGTTGGCGCCTCTGCACGACATCGCGCGGCAGACTCGTGGGGCGCTGCTTGCAGCGATCGTTTCCGGAGGAAGCCGAGATGCGGTCTTCAGCGCCGCCCTCGACGAGCTGGACCGCGACCGCGGAGCTCTGGTCGTGCTGGAGGATATGCAATGGGCCGATGAGCCGACGCTCGATCTGCTCAGATTTCTCGGTCGCCGAATTCATCTGACGTGCGCACTCCTTGTCGTGACGTACCGCGACGACGAGACCGGCCAGCATCATCCCCTACGAGCGGCGATCGGTGACTTACCGCGTGCGAGCACGCGGTCAATACTAATCCCACCGCTCTCTGAGTTCGCCGTCACGCAGCTCGCGAACCAGCGCGGACGGCCTCTGGACGACTTACATGCCATTACGGGGGGCAACCCGTTTCTCGTGATCGAGGCGCTGGCCACGGAGGCTGGAACCGTACCGCTCAGCGTCCGTGATGCGATGCTGGCACGTTTGGCCAGGCTTTCCCCGGCGACACGCGAGCTCGCCGAGCTCGTGTCCATCATTCCCGGAAGCGCCGAATCGTGGCTCATCGATGCGGCGGTACGAATGGACGATGCGGAGATCGAGGCGTGTCTCAGCATCGGTTTGGTGCGCGACGACGACGGCGCCGTCGCTTTTCGGCACGACCTCGCGCGGCGCGCACTCGAGGCGTCACTTTCTCCGGCACGCAGGCGCAGCCTCCATCATCGGGTGCTGTCGATCCTCGCATCGAGGCCGAGTATCGCCGCGGCACGTCTCGCGCATCACGCTGATGGAGCGCGCAACGCCCAAGCGGTCCTGCGATTCGCGCCCGCTGCGGCGCTGCATGCCGCGTCGGTCGGAGCGCGCCGCGAAGCGGTGTCGTTCTACGAACTTGGACTTCGGTATGCCGCGGATCTCGGTGCGCGGGAGTGCGCACATCTGCACGAGCAGCTATCGCACGAATGCGCACTGACCGATCAGCACGAGCGTGCCATCGAAGCCCGGCGCTCCGCGCTCGCGATCTGGCGCGCATCGATGGACCGCATCAAGGAGGGCGAAACTCTGCGGTGTCTCTCGAGCCTCAGTCTCCGCGCGGGCGATCTCGCAGCAGCGAGTGAATACGGCGCCGCAACGCTGCAGATGCTGGAAACCCTCCCGCCGCAAGCGGAGCTGTCGATGGCTTACTGCAATCGGGCGGAACTCGACCTGGAGTCGTGCCAACCAGAGTCGGCGCTCGAGTGGTCGCAGCGTGCTGTGGCCCTGGCTAACACGCTCGGGTGCGAGCGGATACTTGCTCACGCGCTCAGCACGCTCGGCACCGCGCGCCTCACCTTCAGAGACAGCTCGGGGTGGGGCGACTTGGACGCAAGTCTCGAGCTCGCGCTGCGCGGCGCTGATCAGGAGGAAGTCGCTTGCGCCTATACGAGGCTCGCCGCAATGGCCATCGTGCACCGCCGATACGCCAAAGCGAGCCTTTGTGTGAGCGCGGGGCTCGCCTACTGTGCGCAGCGCGGTTTCGACTCATTCGGCTGGGACTTACTCGCGCTTCGTGCGCGCCTCAGATTCGAACAGGGAGACTGGAATGGAGCGCGGCAGGACCTTGAAGCTCTATTGCAGAGCTCCTGCACAGCGTCGAGCACGCGCATTCCCGCGCTACAGATCCTCGGACATCTACGAATCCGGCGCGGCGACGCCGAGGGGGGCGCACCCTTGGAGGAGGCTTGGTCGCTCGAGGGTCCGACTGTCCCTCCGCAACGCATGGCGGCGCTCGCGGCAATCCGCGCCGAAGCCGCATGGCTCGTCGGCAACCGAGAGAGCGTCATCCGCGAGGCCGAGCCCGCGTACGAGCTCCTTCGCTCTAAGCGTGAACCGGGCATGAAGGGCGAGCTCGCCGCCTGGCTTTGGCGGGCGGGTGCGCTGAGCGTGCCGCCAACGGACATCGAGGAGCCCTATGCGCTCGAAATCGGGGGCGACTGGCGCGGCGCGGCACGTCTGTGGCAGGGCTTTGGTTGTCCTTACGAGTACGCGAGCCTGCTCGCCTGCCACGGCGCAGAGCCCGAGCAACGTGCGGCGCTCACGATCTTTGAGCAAATTGGCGCCGCGCCCGCGGCGCGCGTGCTACGGAGGAGAATGCGCGTGCAGGCCGTCCGCGGCGTTCCGCGAGGATCGAGGCTCTCGACTCGTCGCCATCCGCTTGGTCTCACGCGGCGCCAAGCCGAGATTCTCGGGCTGTTGTCCGACGGGCTGAGGAACTCAGTGATCGCGAAGCGCCTATTCGTCTCCACAAAGACTGTGGATCATCACGTGTCGGCGATCTTGGCGAAGCTCGGCGTTCCGTCACGGGCGCAGGCCGTCGCAAGGGCGCACAGACAGCTGTACGTCGAAACGCTTGCTAACCGACGTGAGCCGCCGAACCTTCGCCTGCAAAGGCACGATGCGCCGTCGGCGCGGCGGATACAAATCCCGCGATAGTGATCAAGCCTGCCGGACCGAGCCGTCTCGACAGCGCCCTGCGTGGCGCATTTCGGGGCGATGATCCATCACTTCGGGGCAGAGAGAAACGCGCTTCAAACGCGCTCCAAGATCCGACGGCGGGAAGAATGGGGTACATCGACCCGCAATATAGGTACACCGACCCCCTAATATGGGGTGACCGCCCGATTCGCCTCATATCCGTGGACGGTATCCTGCGGGACGTAATTTCCGTGTCACCAACAGGAACCTGACATCACGCCGCGCCACTGAGTCGCCTGTTACGGCGATCACGGCAGTGCCCATGCTGGATCCGTGCTTCTACCAATAACCGGTGGCCCACACCGGGGGAGGTTTCCGATGAATATTTCCGATTCGGTTCATTTAAAGCATCCATTGAATGGTCGAGGAAGACCATCTCGCCTTTTCGCCATCCTCGGCTTGGGCCTCGCCCTGGCCCTTCAATTCAGCCCACGGGCGCATGCTCAGGGCACCGTCAATTGCGCCGCACCCGTAACCAGCGCGCCGACCGGTCCTGCGATCGTGTCGGTTGCATCAACATCGTTTGGCCAGGTGCTGGTCGAGGGTTCGGCAGGCTACTCCGGATGCTCTCTATATGTGCTCACGTCCGATGAGCTCCATACGCTGACCTCTGGCGCGGAGCCATTCGGGTGTAGCGACAGCCAGAATGTCCTGGAGGCGTCGTGTGATGCCGTCCTCTGGCCGGCACTCCTCACCGACGGTGCTCCCATCGCAGGACCGGGGGTCAACCCCAAGCTCCTTGGCACGGTGACCCGCACCGACGTGTTGTCTGGCCAGTCGGTGCAGCAAGTTACTTATGCGGGCTTACCGCTGTATCGTTTTTTCGTGGACGCAGCGCCCGGCTCAACGGAGGGGGCAAATCTATTCGACCCGGTGACCAGCCCAGCGGGCATCTGGTACCTGGTGGACCCGAGTCGGGGTCTGCCTGCACCCGGGCAGGCGCGATTAGCGCTCGAAACCGCGCCCATCAACGGGACTGGACCCGACCAGACTGTACTGGCCGTAACGATGGACAACGACTTCACCGCCGTCTTCGCAAACGTGAGCTTCCCTGTCTACACCCTGAGCGCGAGCCTGCGCTTCCCGTGGGACCAGGGTATCGCGTGCCGCGGGATTTGCGCTGCAGTGCCCTGGCCACCAGTCCTCACCTCCAAGCAGCCTGAAGCCGGGGCCGGTATTGACCAGCGGGATCTCGGTACAATCACGAGGCCCGACGGCACGCAGCAGGTGACTTACAAGGGTCGGCCTGTGTACCTGTTCTACAGGGACGCGTACATACCGGGGGTCACCGGGACGCAGGGCATCTACGGAGAGAGCGAGAGTACCCCGTGGGGCGTGTTCAACACGGTCTCGCCGTTGCCCTAGGGGCGCTTGATTCGCGCATCGAAAGCCCCGGCCGAACGCGTCGACCGGGGCTTTCTGGCAACGAGGCGTGAACCGGAAGTCTCGATTGATCGGGTCGACGTCGCACAAGGCGATCGAGCAACCCATCTCGCTGCCGTACGGATGCTGCTCCCGGACGTGTAAGGTCTCAGGACTTCGGTAACACCCCGGCAGAGGCCCATTCGCGCAGCTTGTCGTTAAACAGAGAGCGACAGACTCTAAAGCTGGAAAATCAAACGCGCGGACGCCACATGCGTGGACGTGGCCGAAAAGCCGGCCGTTGACCGTCTCACTCCGATTGCCACCGGTCGCACGCTCATCTATCCGGCGCACAGGTCCGCAAGGGCGCTATTGCGCGACAGGCCAACGGATGGACGAGCGCAAATCCGGCCGCCACATACGCCAACGTCCACTGGACTACCTTGTGCTTGCTGATCGTGGCCCAAGCGCCCGCAGCACTTGGCGAAGAGATAGACGAATCGGCAGCCGATCTCGGCTTGTCGCTCGTCGCCTGATCCGGTTCCGCCGGCATACCGTCACCCTCCCGGCACGGGCAGGCCTACCTTTCTGCAATACGCGGCGAAACGCGGATCGTGTTTGAAGCGCAGGATTAAGGGGTCGTACAGCAGCAGACTGATTCCCGGGTCGCGGTTGCCGAATGCTCGTTCTAACCAATCAAACGTCGCCTTTGCATCGTTCCGCAGCGCGTAGGTTTCGGCGACATGGTAGGCGAAGCCGATTCCGTGCTTCTCAATGAGCAGTTTGAGCGCCGCATCGGCTGCGCTCCGGTCGCTGCCGATCTGACTTGCGAGGGCCAGGGCGATATCCCGCCACACCCCGGGCGGCTCTTGCTGAGCGGCGGCAAGCGCTGCCTTACCGTTGCCGCGAAGGATCTCGATAACGGCGAGGCGCTGGTGATAGACCGCGGCATTGGGCTGCAGCTCGATCGCTCTGCGGTTAGCTCCTTCTGCATCATCCAGGCGATTGAGAGCAGATAGATAATAGGAAAGCCAGATGTACCAGTCGGCGCGCAATGGATCGGTGGTGAGCGCCTGATGCGTGAGGTCGATCGCTGGCTGCAGCTGTCCGAGCGCAGCAAGCTGCCGCCCGAGCAGGATCTTGGCCTCACCGTCGCCTGGCGCCTGCTCGACCGCACGTCGGAACTCGGCCTCGGCTCCCTGCCAGTCGAGATCAGCGGTTAGAAGCCCATCACCTCGGGCAAGATGTGCCGCTGCGAGCTCGGGCGCGAGTTCGAGTGCGCGGTCGGCCGCTTCCCGTGCGTTCGCGAAAGCCATTTGCATCGGTGGACCCTCTAGGAAATCAAACCCAAGGAGCGTCCAGGCCCGCGACAGCCCGCTCCAAGCGAGTGCATAGCGCGAGTCGAGCGCTATCGCGTGCTTGTAGTGCTCGATCGCCGAGCGTTCATCGGGCTCCGTGCGGCGCAAGACGTAGTAGCTGCCTTGCAGCAGCGCATCGTAGGCCTCAAGGCTCCCGCCCGGAGGTCGATCGCTCTGGGATGCTCCACGCTCCCCCGCAAAAAGCTTCGCCCGCAGTGCCCCAGCGACAGCACGCGTGATCTCATCCTGCAACGCAAACAGATCCTTGTAGGGACGGTCGTAACGCTCCGACCATTGGGTACTCCCATCGGTTGTGTCGATAAGTTCAGCCCTCACCCGCACCACGTCCCCAGAGCGTTGCACGCTCCCCTCCAAGAGGTGCGCCACTCCGAGCTTCGCACCGATGTTGTGACTATCTTCCTTCGAGTCGCGAAACAGGAACGCCGAAGTGCGTCCGATCACCTTCAGCCCCGGGAACTGAGAGAGCGCCGTGATCAGGTCCTCCGATATCCCGTCGGAGAAGTACTGCTGGCTCGCTTCCCCGCTCTCGTTGGCGAGCGGCAGCACGGCAATGGACTTTTCCACCACCGCCGCCGCCTGCGTCGGTTGGGATATCGAAGTAACCGCGGTAGGCTGCTCGTGTGGGCGGTTGAGTCCCCACAGGGCACTTCCCGCGGTGACGAGCAATAAACTCACGATGAGGAGTTCCGGGCCGCTGATGCGCTGACGCGCTCGGTGGCCGTGGTACCAGGCGAGCGTCACGACCACCGGCAATCCCAGAACCAGTAAGGACACGGTGAGGCGCGGGACGACAGCGGGCCAGTCAAATGTCTCGCGAAGCATGACGACGCCATGCAGTGCCGCGTACCCGAAGGCAACGTATGCGATGCACCACTCAGCCAGCTTGTGCTTTTTGATTGTGGCCCAGGTGTCCGCAAACCGCGGTGAAGAAGGAGGCGGCGAATCGGTGCGGGATTCGGGCTTATCGCTCACGGACTCCTTCTGCTCGGTGCTCATACAGTCAGCGGAACCAGGCTTTCACTCCGGCAAGTTCATCTTTCGCAGCAAGCTCGTAAACCGCGAATCGTGCGCAAAGCGTTTCAGACCTGGATCGGCTTGATAAACCTTGATGAAATCGAGCTCCGGGTCCCGTTGACGATAGGCTCGTTCAGACCAGTCAAATGCCCGGTCCAGTTCCTGACGGTGGGCGTAGACGACCGCAATGGTAAACGCCGCGTCCTTTGCATGTTTCTCTATCAGTCCGGAATCGCGAGTCAAATCGAATTGCTCCTGTTGCACCTCGGCCAGCGCGGCTTCGCCCCCCATCCCGCGACTTGGGAGCGGGCCCCGCCCTTCATCTGAAATCGCGATGGCGGCTCCACCATCTCACCATCGTGTACCTGCGTTCGTAGCGCAGGCGTATCGAGCAGCCGCACGTCGGAGAACTCTGTCGAATCACCCACGTGATCGAAGTGCAAGTGTGAGGGGATGACGATGAGCGGTAGCTTCGTCAAAGACTGCACTACCGCGCGAATACTATAGATGCCGGGCCCGGTATCGAACAGCAGCGCTCGTCGCTCGCCAAGGAGCAGGTAGCTTACATTCTGCCGCCAGTACTTCGGCTCTGAGAGCTGGTACGTGCGATCGTCGAGTCGCACGATATGAAACCAGTCCACTGGAGCCGGCGGGCGTACTGCGGCCTCGGACGCACTGATCGCGTGCAGGGCTTGCACGCAGACCGTTGTTAGAAGAATTACCCCACATGATCGAAGTCTCATAGCGGCCTCTCCACCTTGGCTCTTCTCCGTTTTCTTCTGGCCTCGGGTGACGTGCCGATATCAGCCGACTCCAACAATTCTACGAGATAGCGTAGTCCAGAAGGCGGGGGGACTCATAGACAATACGCACGCGAGTAGCTGCCCGGTCACGATTAGAGGCAGTGCCACCCTGTACACGGGGTGGATTCGACGCTGAACGATGAAATCGCGGGTCATCGCGATCAATATAAGAGCAACAACCCCTACATATAGCCGGCTGAAGGTACCCCAAACAGTAAAGACAAAAGGCCCGAACAGGGGGAACCGGTCAAAGCCTGCGTCCATCAGGCCACAGGTGGCCAGAAACATGAGCCGTCGATGATATTCGGGTCGCTTGCGCCATAGCACGGCAAGTAACAAAAGGGTTGAGAAGGCCACCATGTCCCAGAGGATAACGGCGATGAATGACGCGCGGTCGTGGTAATGAATGATATCGAAGCGGCGCATAACGATTCCGGTAGCCACTCCGATAATCGGTAATGCAGTGCCCACCGCAATCCATATCGGGCCAAGGCGTTGATGTAGCTTCACGTTCCAGGAGGCCACCAGGCCCGTCTGCAGGATATAGATCGACAACCAGGTGCCCATTACTACCGCGTGCACATACAGCAGCCGGGGACGGGGGATGCTTGGATGAATGAGATTGTGACCGATCGTCTGACTGAAGCCGTAGATAGTGATTGCCGCCATCAGCAGCGCCATCATAAAATTGAAAGTGAAGCGGAATCGGATGCGAATCGCGGGGCTAGGGGTAGCGCCCGCTGCTACTGTTGTTGCCATGTGCCTGCCCTGGCTTATTTGGCTTTCGGCTAGCATAGCGCTGGCCTGTAAAACTTGGCAATTGGCGTCCTGAGAGCGGCATGGTCTGGAGGCGCCGCTCGGCTGCTCGATGATCGATCGTTTATTTCAGGGCTCGGCGACCCCGTGGTGATGAAAGGGCCGCTTCGTGCACTTCTGAGTCGTTCGTGACGGGCAGCTCTGGGGAGCGCAAAATCAGCGCGATGAGGCGTCTTACGAGCGGGTCGAAGGGAGCCTCACCTGCACATAGCAGTGCGCTTCGCGATCACACTCCGGGCGGAGACTAACCGTGACCAACATCGATATCACTTTCGGAAGAGCGTTTCGCGTCTGGTGGAGCTACGTCTGGCGCACCCTCGTGCTATCGCTCATCGTAATCATCCCTATGCAGGTGTTCTCTTTCGTTTGGTTCGTGCCCCACGTACGCGCTGCGGTTGCCGGGCATGGACACGGTCTTGGAGTGCGTGCGGCGTTTGAACTCTTCGGGGTTCTTTGGCCAATCGCGATCATCTGCATAATCATCCTTCAGACGACAGCCATGCGCTGGATGCTGCGGCGCGCGCGCTGGGCGGATTTCAAGTTGATTGCATCGCCACTTGAGGCCCCCTCGGACCGATAGCCGGTGCTGGCCGTCAGTTGCCGGGCGCAGACTGTCGGAACTGTAAGGCCTCATCATCTGTTCCGGCTCGGTAGACGCTACCAAAGCGCGGGATGGACGATCCGTTGACCAGTTGACCACGACGTCTCTCGAAAATCGTCAGTGCTTCCTCTGTATCGCCGCAATAGAGCAGTTCCCTCTTAACTTGGCTCGGTCTTCCACATACCGAGCTAGATGGCTACAGCTTCCCAGCTGGGTTCCGGCCGGAGCCGCAGCCCACGCAATCCCCAAACGTTATTCAAGCAAGAATCCATTTGGCGAGATGGGAACGGATAATACTTTTGGGTTTGTTCCGCCTGCTGCTCCATTGCTAGTTCCAACGATCGTAGCGCTGTCGATGAACAACTCAAACTCATGAAACGCCCGGTGTGGATTGGGATCGATATTTACATCTCCGTAGAATCCATGACCGAGATATACGTTGCTATGGATCGTTTTGCCATCACTTTCGATCGATGCGGTCGCGCGCGTAATGAATCCGAAATTTAGGTTGGGATTCACGTAAAGAGGTCGAACGACATGTGGGGCCTCCTCCGGAATGGGCTTAGCTGCCCCATCTACCGCCTGTTGATCATAACTGTCATCCAAGCATACAACGCAAGCAGGAGGCTTCATCGATGACAGCATCGCCTTAATCGCCCTGTTTTTACGATCTCCCTTGCTATTGATCAGGCATTGGATGGTCACCGTAATCGAACCAGCAACCGTAGCATGGGGATCGGGACCCGATTTTGTTATCTCAAGCGGTTCGTTATGGTCTGTTTTTGTGGTGAGTTTTGTGGATATGGTGGGCGAAGCTCCTGATGTACCGGGTACAGAAGCCTCTGAGAGCGGATAATCACATATGAACTGATCATCAATTTCTTGCTTGTGTTGGTCCGCCCATGCTTTAAGGGCTCGTCGATTCGGGAATCCATTTTTATCTCTGGCTACGTCCTCGCCAGCTGCATCGCTTTCTCCGAGAACGTACCGATAGAGGGCGCTGAGTCGCCTCAGGACATCGGGGTTGACTACAGGATCCAGCGTCCAGCTTTCCATCCAATTGTCAGTCAACGCAAGCGACAACGAAGAATTTGGACGCGTCGTTGCCGTCGAAGTTGTGGTGCCGTCGTTAGCGCCTGTCATATTGGTTGTGGTGGTACTCCCTGTCGTCCCATTTGTGGTCGTTGCGGTGGTTCCTCCTGTGGTTTGGTTTGCCGTCATCGTCGACGCACCGGTCACGGGCCCACCTACGGATCCGGCCATAATGGTGTTCGTGGTGGTGTTCTGGGTGCCCGCAGAAACCGCCGTCGCGACGCTGTTGGACGTCATGTTTGCCGCAGCCGTAGAGAGACTCGAGCTCGTCATATTTGCGAGTTGCGTGGTTACGAGGCTGGAGGTACCAAGTGGTACCATGAACGTGGGACTAACGCTGTCCGTAGTCGAAGCACTGCCGGCAATCACAGTGACCTGCGAAGGGAAAGCGTACGGATCCTGGTCGAATTGACCGAGATTGAAGAAGATTTGTTTTTCTGTAATCGACTCTAGGGTTTCGCCCTCGTTGAGGGTCTGATACCTCAGCTGGGTTGCTGTGCAGCCAGCTAGGCACGTGAGTAAACTAAGGGTAACCAATCTCAGCGAATTCACGAAGTTTTCTCCTTATCGTTCTTATCGGAAATGGATGTAGCGCCGTCCTCGCAGCGCGCATGCTAATGCTCACGTCACTGCGCTCTAGCTCATCCATGTTGAGGAAGGCCTCGTGACCGAAGCTTCGCTTTTGTACCTGAACTCCACTACAACGCGATGGGGCCCGGCAACTGTCAAAGTTGACACTCACGGCTAGCGTACCCGCGTCAGTAAGGAGGGTCGATTCATGTAAATCGACAGCGCCATTGCAGAATTGTTTCAGCTCGGCTGGCGCGGCGCTCATCGTCCGGATGGTCGCCAACCGCTGACTGCGTTCCAAGTACGGTGATCTCGCGGTGGCCGATAGGCTTTGAGTCAGCGCGTTGATCAGCTCCTCGCTCGTGCCGTCGGAAAAGTATTCCTGTTTCGGATCACCGCTCAGATTCGTGAACGGAAGTACCGCAACGGAATGAAGTGGCGGGGAAAAGACTGCAGCAGCCGGCGCGTTTGTCGGAGCAATCGGCGTAACGGATACGGACACGAGGTTCCTGGGTCTCGTTGAGAAGAACCAGAAGGCGCTCCCCGTCAACGCCAGCAGCACCGTGAGGATAGCGAGCTTCGGTCCGCTGATGCGCTGCCGCGCTCGGTAGCCGTGGTAGTACGCCAGCGTGACGGCCACCGGAAACCCCAGCAGCAATGTGAGGACGGTCAGGCGAGAGACAACTCCCGGCCACTCGTAGGCCTCGCGGAGCATCTCCACGCCATGGAGCGCGGCGTAGCCGAACGCAATATACGCGATTGCCCATTCGACGACCTTGTGCCTCCTGATCGTGGCCCAGGCGCCCAGAGCACGTGGCGAAGAGGCCGACGAATCGGCACGGGATTCTGTTTTGTCGCTCATAGGCTGGTCCTGTTCCGCGGCCATACCTCTCTTGATCACTTCGGCCGCGCGGCCTCACCCGGCACGGGCAGTCCAGCCTTTCGGCAAAACGCGCTGAAGCGCGGATCGTTTTCGTAGCGCAGGATGAAGGGGTCGCCGAGAAGAAAAGTAGGAATACCCTCGTCGTGGGTGCTCCAGGCTCGATCGAGCCAACTGAAGGTGTTCTTCGCATCGTTGCGCAGCGCGTAGACCTGAGCAATTTGGTAAGCCCAATCCTCGTCGATCAGGGCTCTGAGCGCCGCATCAGCCCCCTTTCGGTCACCAGAGAACTGCCGTGCCAATGCCAGCGCACTGTCCTGCCACGCGCCAGCAGGCTCATGCTGCGCGGCGTCGAGCGCCGCTTGCGCATTGCCGCGCTGGATCTCGATCACCGTGAGTGTCTGGTGATACCACACCGCACCAGGCTGCAGCTCGATGGCCCTGCGGATAGCCCGCTCGGCCTCATCAAGGCGGTTGCTTCCCACGAGATAAACGGCTAGCCAGTTGTACCAGAAAGCGCTCAGCGGTTCGGTGGCGAGCGCTTGCCGCGTGAGCTCGATCGCCGATTGCATCTCGCCGAAAGTAGCGAGCTGGTTCCCCAGAAAGAACTTGACCTCGCCGTCATTCGGCGCGAGCTCCAGCGCTCGGCGATACTCAGCCTCCGCGCCCTTCCAGTTGAAGTCGGCGTACTGAAGCAGGAAACCCCGGGCAAGGTGCCCGGCGACAAGATCCGGAGAAAGCGTTAATGCGCGATCAACTGCTTTGAGCGCGTTCGGGTACGCCTCCTGCGCTGATGCGCCTGCAATAAATTGCGCTTTGAGGTAGATCCACGCTAGAGCCAGCTCGCTCCACGCGAGCGCATAGCGCGGATCAAGCTCAGTTGCCTGCGCGTAGTATTCGATTGCCTTGTGATAATCCGCTTCGGTGTTTCGAGAGGCATAGAACCTGCCTTGCAGCAGCGCGTTATAGGCCTCTAGGCTCCCGCCTGGAGGCCGCTCGCTCTGGGTGGCCGCGCGTTCACCGGGCAGGAGTTTTGCCCTGAGCGCCCCCACCACGGCACCCGTGATCTCGTCCTGCAACGCAAAGAGATCCTTGTAGGGTCGATCGTAGCGCTGAGACCACTGGGTGCTCCCATCAGCGGTATCGATGAGCTCGGCCGTCACCCGCACCACGTCCCCGGAGTGCTGCACACTCCCCTCCAAAAGGTGCGCCACTCCGAGCTTCGCACCGATGCTGCGGCTGTCCTCCCTGGAATCTCGGAACTGAAACGCCGAGGTGCGCCCGATCACCTTCAGCCCCGGGAACTGCGCGAGCGCCGTGATCAGATCTTCCGAGATTCCATCGGAGAAGTACTGCTGGCTGGCTTCTCCGCTCTCGTTCGCCAGCGGCAGCACCGCGATGGACTTTTCCACCACCGCAGGCGATGGGGCGCTCGGCGGGGCTGCAGCGGTGGCTGCGGGACTAGAATTCGCGACCGGAAGCTCGGTACCGCGGCGCGCGAAAGACCACAGAATCGAGCCCGCGATGACCAGGAGCACCGTCAGGATCGCAAGCTCGCCGGTGCTGAGGCGATGCTGCGCGCGATGGCCGTGATACCAGGCGAGCGCCACGGCGAAGGGAATACCGACCAACCAGGCGATCATGGTGAGACGCGAAACCACGAGCGGCCACTCGAAGGCACGGCTCGCGAGGTCCAGCGCATGGACGAGCGCAAATCCGGCAGCCACATACGCCAGCGTCCACTCGACGACCTTGTGGCGCTTGATCGTGGCCCAGGCGCCCACACCACTTCGCGCGGACCCCGACGAACCGACGGCAGAATCCCCGCTGTCGTTCACGCCATCGTTCTGATTTTTAGTCATAGAATCATTAGGGCCGGGTCTCACTCTGATAGGTTCATCTTGCGCAGAAATTTTCCGTA
>JASHTF010000106.1 GCA_030040715.1 Gammaproteobacteria bacterium
TTCTCCAATCGGAAGAGCTCGGGTTTCAACAATCGAGCGTGGTTTGTCGTTCCCATTCGGTCAGATGGCGCGCGTAGCTGTTCCATTCGGACATACGGAGCTTGATATACGAATCCACAAACTCCTTGCCGAGCGCTGCTGTGAGCACAGAAGACGCTTGCAGCGCCCGCAATGCATCGAGCAAGTTGAGCGGAAGTCTCTTGGCATCTGATACCGTGTGCCCCTCGGTGTACATGTTGATATCGAGACGCTTTCCAGGGCTGCGCTTGTTCTGAATACCGTCAAGACCGGCCGCCATGATTCCGGCCTGAAGCAGGTAGGGATTCACGGCGCCATCGGGCAATCGCAGCTCGAAACGACCGCCATCGGGAATACGGATCATGTGCGTGCGATTGTTGCCCGAATAGGTCACCGTATTGGGCGACCAGGTGGCGCCCGACACAGTTCGAGGCGCATTGATGCGCTTATAGGAATTCACGCTCGGATTAGTCAGTGCACAGAGTGCCTCTGCCGAGTGGATGATACCGCCGATGAAGTGATAGCCAAGCGTCGAAAGACCCAGCTCTCCGGCTCGGTCTGCAAACAGGTTTCGATCACCTTTCCACAGGGACACATGGGCGTGGCAGCCGTTGCCAGTCAAGTTCGAGAATGGCTTCGGCATGAACGTCGCGCGCAACCCATGTTGCTCGGCGATTGACTTGACCATGAACTTGAAGAAGGAGTGGCGGTCTGCGGTCACCAGCGCCTCGTCATACTCCCAATTCATCTCGAACTGACCGTTCGCGTCCTCATGATCGTTCTGATATGGCTTCCAGCCGAGTCCGAGCATGGCCCCACATATGTCGGTGATCACGTCATACCGCCGCATGAGGGCGGACTGGTCATAGCAGGGCTTGTCCTGCTTGTCGGCTGGATCAGCGATGGCGGAGCCGTCGGGCGTGATCAAAAAATACTCGCACTCGACGCCGGCTTTGAGTACGTAGTCGTCTTTAGCCGCCGCAGCACTCATGCGCCGGAGAACATTGCGTGGACCGTGGGCGACCTCTTCGCCATCCATCCAAAGATCAGCTGCCACCCAACCCACCTCCGGCTTCCACGGCAACTGGATCACGCTCGCCGGATCGGGCAGAGCGTACATGTCGGAATTGGCTGGAGTCATGTCAAGCCAGGTCGCAAATCCCGCGAAGGTGGCGCCCCCGGTTCTCACCATATCGCCGATTGCACCTGCCGGGACCAGCTTGGCGCGTTGCACGCCAAACAGATCCGTATAAGAGACAAGGAAGTATCGGATGCCCTTGTCCTGCGCAATGGTCGTCAGATCACTCACATCGCCACCAACCGTCATTATCTAACGGCGTCTCAATGGGAAGCTTCCGGCCGTGTGAAACCGTGGAGACCCTGGGGAAAGATGTTCAGAAACCGAACCTGTACGCCCCCGCTCGCATTCGTAAGTGCCGGTCGGAGCGCCGAGACTCGATCCTCCGACCCCTTGCACCTCGGGCGCTGAAGAGCGCCCGATTTCCGTGCTACTCTGCCGAAGTCTCGATTGAGCGTCAATCCTTTACCGATCATGGACTTCCGGTCGCCCCGGGCGCTGCTGCAGTCGCGTCCGGCAGAGGGGAAAATGGGCTCAGAAGCCAGCTCCAGTCGGGTCCGCGGTGCGCCGCAGCAAAGCCGGTCAATGCTCCCGGAAGAACCGAAGGAGTTCAGCCGCAACGCGTTCAGGCACTTCAGTCAGGACGCCATTCCGTTGACCCTCGAGGATCACTAACGAGGCTTTCGATAACCGACTGGCTATGAAACGTGCGACGTCTGCACCACAGCCGCGCGCGTACCGTCCCGTCATGACGAGCGTCGGCAGCGCCAGTTTTTCCAGCCATGGCGTAATGTCCGTCTGATAGTAGATCTCATAGGTTCGGGTCACGACCTCGTCGTTGATGGAATCGATCTCAGCCAGGCGTCTCTCGAGCACATCTGGGTGCAGCTTCACAAAGTCCGAGCTGTACCAGCTGTCGATAAGTCTAGGCATGACATGCTGGAGCCCATCAGTCTTCATCGCCGCAATCAACTGTGCACTGGCCTGCAGATCCGCCTCCGAGCGGCCGGCTGGTGCGGCGAGCAGGGCTAGCGCTCGCACCCGGGAAGGGTGTTTGACGGCGTATCCCGCGACGACGAATGCTCCGAGCGAATGGCCGACCAGACGCATTTCCTCCAGCCCAAGAGTCCGCCGCAACTGTTCGAGGTCGTCGATCAGGGTATCCACCGTCAGCATGGATTTTTGGCGTTCAGCCAAATCGTGTCCGCGCAAATCATAGGTGACACACCGAAAGTAGGGGCTCAGACGAGCTCTGACGGCCTCCCAAGTTGCGTGAGTCGAGGCAATGCCGTGAACAAAGACGACGGGGTCTCCAGCTCCTAACTCAAGGTACATGGTGTTGATGAGACATGCGGGAGTTGGCGAATGGACACGGAAGCGGACACCGCGGAAAGATGAAACAAGCCTTACAGATTGATTTGGTAGGCCACTTTATCCCTTGATATCACTTGCCGCAGCAACAGGAAAACGAGCACCGACAGCAGCACCATATCGAGCGCATCCACCGTGAGCAGCGCCGCGCCGCGCGCGGCGGTCTGCGCCGCGTACGACTCGACTACCTGGAGCAACAGCGCCGACCCCAGCACCGTGAGAATGGTGATCAATGCGTAGTTCGCCAGCTGCGCGATCCACGCTTCAAAGTAGCGTCGGGTACTGTCGAACAGCAACATCACCACGAACAGCGGACCGATCGCAAGCAATATCGCCGAGGCCACGCTGGAGAGCGCTATAAGAAACATGGAATAGACGCACAGCATGCCCATCAGAATCCAAACAATGATCCCGGCCAGGTAAAAGCCGAAATCGCCATTGAGTACGCCACCCTTGTTCCAGAGCTGCTCGGCCACCGCACCGCCCTGCTGCCAGATCGCATCGATGGTCGCCACCGGGTCACCGGCGCCGACCACAGCCGCAGCGAGTTGCGACGGAGCGACGTAGAACGTGTCCACGATGACGCTGTTGTACAACCATAGATGCAGCGCGACGCCGAGTACCACGGCGAGCAGCACGATGCGTCGAATGCCGGCGACGATTGGCTCGTCGATTCGCCCGGTAAGCTGCAGATAGCCCCACACCATCACGTAGAGCGTCGCGAGCGTCACTATCGCCGGCTCGAGCGCCGCCGCCACCCGTGCGGTGTTGTTGCCCACGTAGTTGTTCAGCTGTGCCGCGAGCCAGGACCAGAATGTCTGGAAGAATCCCACGGCCGGCTCTCATTGCGGCGGCGTAGGCTCAAAACGGGCGGCGAAGCGGCCGTGACCGGCGATGACGAGCTCGCGCACCTTTTGGCCGTTGGCCAGCTCATCCGACGCAGCCGCCTGATAGAGCACCTGCAGCTTGGTCTGCTCGTTCTGAAGCACGGCAAGCTCGCTGCCGATCGCTGCTTGCAATTCCAGTACGCCCTTCTGGTCCAACGCAGTTGGGATGGTGCGCACCAGTTGCTCGATGTCCGCAAAACGGCCGCTGCTCGTGGACAGTGCCTGCTGTACCAGGCCCTGCAGCAGAGCTACCGATTGCCGCTGATCTGTGACGGTGGTCCGCTCGTCGGCCGACAGCGCCGTGAGCTGCGCCGGCGTGAGCACGGCATTGCCAGCGAGCGCGTTGCTCACCCCCGCCGCCAGGGCCGGGTACGCGCCCGCATTCCCCTGCGCGACACCGCTCAGCTGCATCCAGTTGACCGGCAGATAATTGAGCGGCACGTTGTTCAGCAGCTGCTGCATGCCCCTGCTTCCCGTCATGGACTGGTACAGGGTCTGCGCCTGGGCGATCTGCGTACGCGCGGCCTGCAGCTGTTGCATCAGGGTCTGTGCCTGCGCGAGCAACTGCGTGAGTGAGGCCACATCAATGACGGCAAGCTGCGCATGCGCTACAGGCAGCGGCGACAACAGCGCCAGGCAGCAAGCCGATAGCAGGCCGATGCGGCGCAGGCGCATGGCCGCGCGACCCATTCTGTCCTCTGAGCGCCCCATCTGTCATGCCTCCGCGGTGATGGCGCGCGCCGCGGCCGCACCCTGGAGAAACGACGGCAGCCAGTCAGCTGCCCGGCCGCCGTGCTGCTGCATCAGCGTCTGCATCCGTGTCACCTCGGTGACCCGTCCCGAAATCACCCGCAGTGCGCCCTCAAAGCCTCTCAGGTCGAGTTGGCAGACGATGCTGTGATGTCCCTGCTTGAGTAGGAACCCTCTTGATCCGGGCTCGAGACGCTGGTTGATCAGGCGAAATTCGCGCTCACTCAGACCGAAGCCGCGCGTGTACTCCTCGAGACTGGCGTTGGCATTGGGGAAGAACACCTGGGTCGCGGTCTGCTCGACGATGGTTCGACTGATCGAACTCTCGAGCACGTCGCTCGGACTCTGGGTTGCCAGGCAAATGACACCATTCAGCTTCCTCCACGTCTTGGGACCGTCCTTGGCAAAGCTCTCGAACGCCCGATCGCCGAGCAGACGCCAGAACTCATCCATCCAGCAGACTAACCGCCGGCCATCGAGCAGTCGGCGCACGAGATGGAACAAATACAGCGTAACCGGCGTGCGCGTCGTGGCGTTGTCGAGAAACTCCGTGACATCAAAGGCGATCACCGGTCGACCCGACAGCCGAGGTAGCAGCGAGTCCGTCGGATTGTCGAATGCCCAGGCATAATCCCCGCGCGTGCAGGCACACCAGCGCGACAGGCGCGCATGAATTCCGCGCGGGTCGGTCGGATCGAGAAACTCGACCAGTCGCGACAGCCGACGCGCGCCCTGCTCGAGCGCCAAAGTGCCTTGCAGCGCCTGATCCAGATCGGCCTGCTCGCGCACATCGAGGATCTCTTCGGGTCCCTGACGCGCCAGACAGCGCAGCCAGGATTTGAGGAATTCGACATCGGCCGGCGCGGTCGGCAATTGCAGCGGATTGAAGCCGGTCGGCAATCCGCTGCGCAGCGGCAAATATTCGCCATCCAAGGCTCGTACCAGTATCTCCAGCCCTCGATCCTTATCGAAGATGACCTGAGTAGTGTCGCGCCGCGCGAGCATGCTCACCAGGAAACCAATCAACACCGTCTTACCCGATCCGGTCGGACCACAGATGAAGGTGTGTCCGGTATCCTTGCGGCTGCCGCCGTCCGGGTCGGCAGGGTCACTCGCATGCAAGGAGAAGTGATAGGGCGAGCGCGCGCTGGTCATGAAGGTGGCGAGCGCCTCACCCCAATGGTTGCCGCTCGCGCGTCCGGCCGGATAGTTGTGAAACGCTGCCATGGCCGCAAAATTGCGCGAGCTGATCGGGGCCTTGCGCAACCGTAACGGCATATTGCCGGGAAGCTGCGCCCAGAATGCGGCCTCGAGCGCCAGATCCTCGCGCGCCACCGTGATGCCGGTATCAGCGAGCATGCTGCGGGCGAGCGCCACATGATCGTTCAGTGGCTTCAGACGCCGGCTGCGATCGCATTCAGGCCAGCCCTCGGGTAGATCCGCCAACACCTGGAGCGACAGGTGGTGATCACCCATCACGAATTCGTTGCTGGTCAGGGCGTCGAGGGCCCGCTCCAGCTCGCTGGCCTGCGAGACGGCAAAATCGCCCGCGTTGGCCATACGGTTGATCTGCCGGCGCAGCAACCCCTGGGCCGCGGCCTTCGACAGAAAGGTAAACGACTGCGTCAGAATGAAGGCAAATGGCGCCGACAGCAGCCGGTTGAACATCCCCACCACCGTCGGTGTGACGTACTCCTTGATGCCCAGCATCGCTCCGATACGCGACGCGGTAGGCGAGCGATACTCGATGGCTTCATTACCAAAGAACAGCCGCGAGGTCGCGAGCGCCTCGGACACCGGCGCACGTCCGATCGCAATGCGCTGTGACTCGCCATTGACGAGCAGGGCCAGAAACTCCAGCAGCCGCGAATAGCAGACGGCACCGAGCCGGTAGCTGCCGAGCTGCTGTGGCTCGTAGCGCGAGAGCGACGCCTTGACCGCCTGCGCCAGCTTGTCACAACTCTCGAGTGCGTCCTGGGTCTCGCGCTCGGCGACATCACGCCTGCGTTTGGTAAGCAGCTGCGATAGCGTCGCCGTTCCGAGTCCCACCCGCGGACGCAACACGATGGACAAGTACAGCTCGTTAACCATCAGCGTCTCACATCGTAGCCGCTCGTGATAACTGGCGAACAGCGTGTCGGCGAAACCCTGTCCCGCTTCGCCTGTTGGCGCGATCACCTCGCGCCGCCGAATCACGTGCGTCCACAGGGCGACACTGGGTGAAGCGACATTGCGCCACAGTACGTTGAGACGTTCGTGCCAATTGTTGAGCTGATCATCGTCGGCAGTCTCGAAGCTGGCACCGTTCAGGCGAAATACCTGTAGATAGTCCAGGAACGAGGTGGTGACGACGTGCTCGGAGATCTGCGCGCGGTACGGCAGGTAGTCGGCGGTCGCCAATTCACGCCGTAGTGCACGCATTCGCCTCACCGTGTCCATCGCCTGGCACCGCCGCTCACACCCGAGCCACGGCCGACGCGCGCCGCAGCCCGCGTCGATTCGGCAAATCGAGGGCCAGCGGGCTGTAGCTGCTCGCGCGCCACAGGCTCTGGTTCGCCAGCAGCGCCGGCCAGCGGGTACGCGCCCACAGCTGCAGCAGATCGAAGAACCGGGCATCGCGTGCGCACAGCAGCGCACACACGCCGTGTACCGGAACGCACACCAGCAACATCACCAGGTTCTTCGTGAGCAAAAATAGCTCCATGGTGAACAGCAGATTGAGGAGCAGCGCCGAGTAGGTGACGCCCCAGCGCATCGGCGGACGAGTCGCTCCCACGAACAGCGGCTCGGCTGTCAATCCGCGGTTGCGGCTCGGCATCGCTACACCCCGAACATGCCACGGACCCAGGCGACGATCTGCGGGGCCCCGAATGCGATTGCGATCCCGAGAATCGCGCCGATGCACCATGCCCAGGAGATACGATTCGCCATCGCCATCGCTCCCAGGACCATCACCAAGATCACGGCGATCGGCGTCAACCAGGCGAGGATGTTGCTCTGCAGTGCCGTGGCGCCGGTCAGGAACGGCGATGCCTGTGCCAGTGCAAGGCGCGGCAGCACGGCCCACGATATCAGCGTCGGCAGCCACACCCAGACCGAGATCCGACGCGCCGCGAGGTAGTTGGAGTGCATCACCTTGGCTTCCTGCGCTGCGTTCCTGGACGAGTCCTCGCCGCTGCGGCGTGCTCGCGTCACCACGTCAGGCCGCGCCGCGCAGCGTCACATCCTCACGCCGCTCATCGAACTCCTCGCGCTTGGCCTTGCCGGGAGCGCCGAACCGGAAGCCTTCGACGACGAATGAGTAGTCGTATTGCTTCTCGCCCTGCTTGTCGGTCCAGTTATTGGCGCGAATCTTTGCCTGCACCATGAGCTGATCGCCCTTGCGCGCGCTCTTGGCAATCGCCTCCCCGAGAGCACCGAATGCCACGAACCACAGGCTGGTGATCGCCTCACGGGCGCTGCCGCCCTCATCCTTACCGGCATAGTCGTTGCCGATCAGACAGAAACGCGCATAACTGGTGCTGCCCTTGCTCTCGAGCTCCGGGTTCTTCGCGAGGTTACCGATCGCAATGACGTTGAAGCTGTTCATATCGCTCTCCCTAATATGCTTGCGGCAGAACTGGTATTGCTCACGCGGACGGGCAGAGTTTAGCGATCAGCATGGCGCGAACCTTGGCGGCTAACGCGCGCATTCGCGTAGAAATTCGTGCCATGCGCACACGCGCAGCACCGGTAACGAATATCGAGTTGGAAAGCGCATAAACACTCGAGCGCGCATCCACTACGCGCGTGCTTCACGCCGGCGTTGTGCGCTATCGTTGCGGCCTCAGCGCGAGGAGGTCCGCATGTTGAGCCCTGTCGGAGCCGAGGGAGCTACGCTCGAGCAGTGCATCGACGAGATCGACCAATTCGTCGCTTCGCTGCAGCGCTACCAAGAACCCGTGTTGGCATTCGCGCTGCGCATGCATCTCAGTGCCATGTTACGAGCCATGGTTGATTGTCATACCTGCACGCGCGAGGAAGTGCGGCAATTCCTGGTCGAGCTCGAGCAGGAAGCGCTCGGCGTTGGCGACTGAGTCTGTGCCGCTGCAGCGGCGCTTGCCCAAAAAAAGCCACGCCGATGCGTCGACGTGGCCTTAGCGATTGCGCGACTCGAAGCGGCCCGCTTACGCCCAGATCTCGGCGTCAGTCGGGATCTTCCTGCTGGCGATGACCTTGCCAATGCGCGAGACATTCATCAAGTGCTTGAAGTCGAGGTTTTCCGAAATGGAATTGCCACCCCACGAGCCGCATCCGAGTGTCGTGGTGGGCGCAAAGCCATTGTTGAGCGCACCGCCAGCGCTGTACGAGCAAATCTGATTGACGACCAGGCGGCTCACGGGCAGCTCCACACCCGCTAGCCGAATGTTGGCCTCGGTGTTGGAATGGATCGCAGCGGAATGTCCCGCTCCTTCCACCAGCAGGTTCGCCTTCGCATAAGCAACCGCCTGCTTGAAGTTCTTGTACGGGAGCATGGCGATCACGGGGAAGAGCTTCTCTTTGGCGAGCACGTCCTCTTCGCCCGCACCCTGGGCGGGCAGCAGGATGATGCGCACCGACTTCGGAATCTCGATGCCGATCATGGCCGCGATCTGCCACGGCGACTTGCCCACTACGTCCTTGTTCATTCGTCCGTCGGGAAACAGTAGATCGCGAAAACGCTGCACGGTCGCCGGATCTTGCGTGAACCAGACCTTGCCGGTCTCCTGGAATCTCTTGACCGCCTCCTGATAGCTCGCCTCGGGCACCAGCACGAACTGCTCGTGCGAGCAGATGATGCCGTTGTCGAAGGCGGCGCCCTGGACGATCTTCTCGGCCGCTTCCTTGGTATCGGCGTCGCTGTCGATGATCACGGGCACGTTGCCCGCACCGACACCGAAAGAGGGCCGCCCGGAAGAATAAGCTGACTTCACCATCGCCCCGCCGCCGGTAGCGACGATGACGTCCGCGGCGCGCATGAGCTCCTGCGTCGTCTCGATGGAGCCACTCACGATGGTCTGAACGAGGTGGTCCGGGCCGCCGTGACGCTTGATGACGTTCATGAACTCGCGCGTCAACACCGCACTGCCCTTCTCGGCCTTGGGATGCGGCGCGAAGATCACGGCATTGCCGGTCTTGAGTGCAAACATGGCGTTGCACATCGGCGTCACGGTCGGGTTCGTGACCGGCGTGACCGAGGCCACGACGCCCATCGGCTTGGCAACGAACACCAGGTTGTTATCCGGATCCTCGCCGATGATGCCGCGCGACCTTTTGTCCTTCAGGCTGTTCCAAATGATGCGCGCCTTACTCTTGTTCTTGAGGACCTTGTCCTCGTAGACGCCGATCCCGGTCTCATCGATCGCCAGCCGCGCGAGCATCTCGGCATTGTCATAGACGTACTTGCCGATGCCCTTCACGATGGCGTCGACCTGCTCTTGAGTGAAGCGCTCGAACTCGGCCTGAGCCAGCCGCGCCTTGGCGACCAGAGCTTTGACCGAGCTCTGGGTGATGACGGGGGCTTCCTGAACACACTGATTCATAAGAATATTTCCCGCGGATGGAGCCGTTCAGAATAATCCAGACGCCCCAGGCGATCAAGCAACTCCGGGAGTGATCGAGGAGGTGGCGCGATGCGCACAAGTCTTTGATTCAGAGAATGATTTGAGCTCGATCGCGCGCCTTTATGAGAT
>JASHTF010000107.1 GCA_030040715.1 Gammaproteobacteria bacterium
ACTACCGAGCAGGTAGGACGTCAGCGTTGACCGGAGCGGTGCATGCCACACCAGCACGCTCAGCGGTACGGTCACGACGCTGACCAGGATGATGGCCAGCCACGCGGTGATGCGCAGAATCGTCAGCACGACGATCAGCGTGAGCAGGGGCACCAGTGCGACCAGCACCGTCAACCACAGGTGACCGGTGGGGTCCAGGCTTTGTGTGAACACTGGGGACTAGTTCTCCGTCTGGGCGTCACGGACGAATCCGCGCACGCGCGGCTTACTCGACCTCATCAGCCAATGAGCTCGACTTCCCCCTCAATCTCGACCGGGAGGTTGAACGGCAACTCGGCCATCCCCACGGCACTGCGACTGTGAGCGCCTAGCTCCGGACCGAACAACTCGAGGATCAGCTCCGAAAAACCGTTGATGATACTGGGTTGCCTATTGAAGCCCGGCGCCGAGTTCACCATACCGAACACACGCGACCAGGCCGCTATGCGATCGAGGTCACCCAACGCTCGCTGCAGGCTGCCGAGCATAGAAAGTGCCGTGAGTCGGGCTGCTTTATACCCCTGCTCCACAGAGAGCTCGCGGCCGACCTTCCCGAGCGGCTGAGCAACCGAACCGTCCGGCGCTTGCGGTCCATGACCGGCGATCAAGGCCCTGCGGCCCACGATTCTGACGAATTGAAACGGCAGGACTACTCCGGGCGGCGGCTTAAGCGGTGGCGGGAGATGCAGCTGCAGTTCGGTCAGACGGCTGTCAATGCGCCCCATCGTTCACCCTCCTTGGGCCGTTACGGGCCGAGCCGACCGGGCTCGGCGTCGACGGGTTGTGCGCGCAGTGTCTCACGGCTGCTTGCAGCGCCGGAAGCGTCACCCACGAAATGACCTGCGGTGCAACTGCTAAAGATGCCAGTGATCTCGCCCCCGCGGCATCGATATAGTCGCTGCCGTCGGTCGCGCTGGACTTTGTCCATGCCCTGGGGAGAGCGGTTCGGGGCCACTAAACAATCAGAACAACTTATCCGAGGGAGCGTCGATGCAGAACGAGCTGGATCCGGCGCTGTCCGCATGCCCGAACTGCAGGCAGGAGCGGGTACAGTGCTACGAGCGCGACGAGGTCGTGGAGCTGCTGGAAACCGGAGCGCCGATCAAGGCCTATTGCGACCAGTGCGGCGAAGAGTGGGACCTCTCCACCGAGGAGCGGGCGGAACTCTCATCCCAGCTGACGGCCGGGCGCCCATCCAGACCGTAGCCCGACCTGCCTAGCGTCCCGCTTGGCCCCGCTTAGCCACACCTCCGAGCGGCCGCTGCCAGCTCAGGCGGTGGCGTTGAGTAACTGACCGCTCGAATTGGCGCTCGCGACGGCTCCGAGACCACTCATCAGCTGATTAAACGCCGAGTTCAGGTTCGCGAGTGCGGTGCTCTCCGAGTTGGTGGAGGTGCCGTTTCCGCTCGACCCGGCAGCGCCGCCCGTGCTGCTGGTGCCGCTCGTGCTGCTGCCGAGCTCCTGGAGCAGCGAATTGATGCCGCCGTGATGGCCGCCGTGCCCGTGGGCGTGATGGCCGTGATTAACCGCGCTGGTCGCACTACTGCTGGCAGAGTCGCTCGCGGTGGTGCCGCCAGTGGCATTGGTCTGGGTCAGCGCGAGGGCCTCCTTCAGGCTCTGCAGGAAGGCTTCGACGTCCTGCGAGACCTGTGCGCTCGCCGCGCTGCCGGTGGCCGAAGATGCGCTCGCAGTCGCCGCTGTAGAGCCCGCGGCGGCGACGCCGTTGGTCGCGCCGTTTTGGCTCAAGGCGGATTGGCCGCTCAGCGAACCAATCAGGTTGGCGAACAAAGCGCTCGCCGCGGCACTGTTGCCGCTGGTGGCGTTGGCCGTACTCGAGGCATTCAGAGAGGTGAGCTGGTTTGCCCAGAGATTCTGCAAGCTGGTGGTCGCAACGGACATCTCAAGCTCCTGTATGGCTGTCCTGGAATTGCCGCCCCGGCAATCGCCTTCCGGCGAGTCCCTGCCGCCCGATTCGTCCGGGTGGTGGCCGCGCCGCACGATTGCGTGCGACCGGTCACACTCCAATACCCAAAAAGCCCTCAGCGGCGGAGGACTGGCCTCAGGCCGATCGACCGCTCACCAGAAGATGCGAAATTGATGCCAACCGCCGTACGATGTGCGCTCTACCCGTCGACGGACCCAAGGACATGTCTATCGAGAGCCTTGCGAATGAGCTTGCGACGGCAAAAAGCTTCGCCCTGGTCGAGGTAGCCGAAAAGATCCAAAGAGAGCTCGACGTGGCCGCGAGCAGCGAGCAACGCGGCCGGGTGCTGGCCATATTCAACATGACGATGGATCAGGAGGAGCGGAACCTGGCCGCCCGCGACCAAGAAGCATTGCTCGAGCAGCTCAAAAAAGCCCGCGCGCAACACTACCGGACGTTCATCGTAAAAGAGTGCACCGTGGGCGGTGAGTCCCCGGGTGGTGGCGACGTATCGGTCGAGATGCTCATGGCGGTAACGAACAGGGAGATCGCCGCGGGGCGAATGACCGAAGCACACGCTTTGAGAAGAATGGCGGTCGAAGGGGCTGCGGCCCCGCATATGTCACATGCGGAGTTGGTCGCGAAGCACGCCAGGCAGGCTCAGCCAACAGGTCCGGCTTCGTCCCATGGGACGGACAGCTCGAAGCTCGCGTACGCGTTCGGCAGCATCGTGGGCCGAAAGCTAAAGGGGCTGTTCCGGGAGTAGACCAGTCAGGCGCTGCGGCGGGACCGGTGTGTCAGCAGCGACACGACATAAGCCTGCGTACGCCGGTAGCCAATCCACAGCGGCAAGGCGACGATGTCGTGCACGAGCTTGAAAGGGACATACGCGAAGCGCATGGATCGGGGCAGAGGCAGGTACGCGACGTGGTGAGGACCGGGAAGAAGCAGGGTTCGCGCGACATGGCGGAGCCGTCGACCGAAGCCCTGATGCAGCCGGAGCAGGTCGAGTGAGACGCGGTTGCCGCTCGGCGGCCCGACCGACTTGCCCGATTCCCACCGCGCCAGGATCCGCGACGTCAAGGGTGCGATTCGGGCGTCGTTGTGTATGGCCTCGCGCACGCTCTGCGGCGGCGTTGCGTGGAAGAACGTATCTGCCAGGGAAGCGGCGAGCAGCACCATGCGCAGACACCCCTGAGTGCTCGCGCGGGCGAGAACGGCGGGCCAGTCGAGGCTCGGATGAGTATCGATGAAGCGCGCCACGTCGCAGACCCACTTGATGTTCCACCACAGCTCTTTGGTTCCATGAACGGCGAGCGCGATGAGCTCGTCCACCGGCTCCAGCACTCGAATCGGTCGCCCGCCCAGCACCGTTTGCCGTGCGCGGTGCCAAAGGCCTGCATAATCGATGTCGAGCACGACCCTGACCGAGGTGAGCCGCGTGTGCGGCTCGGCACCGAGTCCCGTGGGACCATAGACGAACTCCTGCCCCTGCAGATACTGGATCATCTCGATTTGCGCCGGTGTCAGCGTCATTTGCCGCCGGTAGCCGAGCTGCAGCAATATCGCCATGGTCCGCGGCATATCGGCGTCGCGGACGATAAAGTCCAGATCACGGAACACACGCAGGCCGAGACCCGCGTACAGGCGCTGCGCCAGCACCGGGCCCTTCAAGCTAATGGCTTCGATTCCCGATTCGGCCAGCGTCCTCAGGATGCGCGCCAGCTCGGCCATTGAGGCCATGTTCTTTCTGCGTGTCTGCTCGACGTGCGTGCGCAGCGCATCGGCAATATCGCTGGGCACCTTCTTAGGCGCGACGCGCAGTAGGTTGTGTGCCGCCATGCCGGCCATGCCGTGATCAATCGCGGTATCGGCGAATGAGGTCCAATTGATGCCGCCTTCCAGTATTGTTCGGATCGTGGCTACGTCTTGTGGCGGGGCGGCGAGGTGGCCACAGGCGAGCAGGAGCCGTAGTTCGGGCGAATGTGGTTGCAGGTTCGAGCGGGTCACGGCTGCCGTCGCCGTGCCGTGAGGGTCCGTCGGCTCGGCGCGGGAGATCATCGTAGCGGCCAGCGGTCGCGTGTTTTCGTAGATCAGGTCCTGCTGCCATCGCTCTCGGTCTACGTGGCTGCAGCACCTGAAGCCCTGCGCCTTCAGAAACGCATCGACGTCATCGAACAGACATTGGCCCTGATAGAGTGGCCGATGCGAGACTTCCGTGTAGACGTAGCGTGTCTTCTCGAGCAGCGCACCGGCCGATTGCAGCGCCAGCAGTTCTGCGCCCTGCAAATCGATCCAGATGAGGTCGATCACATCGATGCCGAGCTCGCCGCACAGCGCGTCCAGGCGAATGCAGTCGACTTCGACCGTGTTTTGGACGTAGCGCTCGACCGGATAGTCGGCGGTCGCGAGAAACAGAGAGCTCGCGCCCTGATTGCCGTCGGGCCAGCTGGTGACCGTGCGCGTGCCGTCGATCGGATGGAACTGGCAGCGTCCGGTGTATGAATGTATGGCCTTCTCGACCAGCCTGATGCGCGGGTGCGCTGCGATGTTCTGGCGGCACAGCTCGAGGGTGTTGGGATTGCATTCGATTGCCACGATCTGCGCGTTGGGAAACAGGTCGGCGAGCTCGATCGCCTGCAGCGCATCCCGGGAACCGATGTCGAACACCGCACCGAATGTATCGAAGCGCACGCCCTTGCGGCGTAGGAAGTCCGCCAAGCGCTCTATCATGGAAGAACTATAGGGCGGGTGGGCGCGAAGCGACAGTATCCTATAATTCGAATGAATAATGGCGGCCCTTCGGGACGATCGGGCGCCGCTGGACCACGCGACGGAACCGCTTTTATATGTTGAATGGCGTGCCGGAACTCGAACCGCGGCTGCTGCTCGCAAGCTCCCGCGTGGTAGTCGACGATGCGGGCGGACGGGCGATACAGCAGACGCTGCGGCAAGGCATCGATTGGACGGTTTTCGCCCGCTTGGCCGTCGCGCACGGGGTCGCGGGGCTCTCGGGCCACACGCTCTCTCGCGTGGCACCGGATCTGGTCGCGGAGGAGATCCTCGACGCGCTGCGGATAAGCCTACAGCAGACGGGTCGGGCGAATCGCGCTCGGTTTGAGGAGCTGGCCGGCGTGCTCGAGGCGCTCGCGGCTGACGGCGTGGAGGCGATCCCGTTCAAGGGGCCGATGCTCGCCGTCCGAGCCTATCCCGACCCAGGCCTGCGCGCGTTCGGCAAGCTCAAGTTGCTGGTGCGCGATCAGCAGCTCGCAGCGACGATCGCAACGCTGCGCCGCCTCGGATACGCACAGCGCGAACGGCTGACGCAGGCGCATTTCGAACGCCTCCATCGTCTCCAGGGTCAAGGGACGGTGTTCAACGAGGCGACCGGGTTCGCCATCGCGACCTATACGAGGTTGGCATCGAAGTTGGCGATCGATATCGATTATCCCGCCCTGTGGCGTCGGGCGCAGCGCGTCGAGCTGAATGGGCGCAGCCTGCTGCTGCTCGCGCCCGAGGACGACTTTATCGTCCTGGCCGTCGATGGCTGCGCGCACGGGTGGGGGAAGATGAAATGGGCGTGCGACATCGCCGCCTTCATCAGCGCGCACCCGCACCTCGACTGGACCGCGCTGCTGGCGCGCGCGCGCGCGCAAGGTTGCCTGCGCATGGTACTGCTGGCGACGGGGCTGGCGCGCCGGTACTTCGATGCGGCCGTTCCGGAGCGGGTCGCCGCCGTAGAACGCGCCGTACCGCGGATCGAGCGGCTGGCCGGGCGCATCGCTGGGCGGCAGTGGCGGACGGGCGAAGTGACTTCAGCGCCGGCTTCGAATGCGATCTCGCTCGATCGGCTGCTCCTGCATGACGGCCTCTTGCGGCGCGCGCGCTATCTCGCTCGTCAGACGGTCCAACAGCTCGAGCGTTGGCAGGGTGCGCTCGCGGGCTCAGAGCGGGCGCTCACGCTACTGCCGGCTTCGACCGAGACTCGGGCCGCCGTCAGACAGCACCAGAAGGCCCGTGTGGAGGCCGAGCGGATGCTCGCCGCCCACCCAGACGACGCCGCGGCCTGGGCACGGCTCGGCGACGCGTTCGCGGGCCTGAAGCGTCACCAGCAGGCGATTGCCTGTTACGACAGGGTGTTAGAAGCGGCCCCCTATAACACTGCGGTCTGGAAGCGCCGGGCTAGCGCGCTCGCGGCCGCAGGCGAGAACGGTGATCGGGCAGAGGTGCCGCCGTCCGGCTCGGGAGACGCCGAAAAGTGGGCGGTTCATGCCGGGCGTCTCTTCAGCACCCGCTGCTTCGCGGAAGCGATCGAGGCCAGCGATCGCGCGCTGGCACTCGATCCGGGCCTCGTCGCGGCTGTCCGCGTCGGCATCCATGCTCGGCAGTTCGCTTGCGACTGGAGCCGGCGCACCCAGGACAGACGGCAGATCGCCGACGGTGTCAGAGACGGCAAGCGCTATACCACGCCGTTTTTTCATCGCGCGATCTCAGAATCCGAAGCCGAAGGCCTTGCGCTCGCGCGGCTCTGTACGCAAGCACAACGGCGAGCGAAAAAGCCGCTGTGGGGCGGTGAGCCATACCGCCACAGCAAGATCCGCATCGCCTACATGTCCACAGATTTTCGTGACCATGTCGTCGCCGACATGATCGCCGGGTGCTTTGAGCAGCACGATCGGGCCCGTTTCGACATAACAGCCATCTCCCTCGGCCCAAACGACCGCAGTGCGATGCGCGCGCGCATCGGCGCCGCTGTCGAACGCTTTATCGACTCCCGGGCCATGAGCGACGCCCAGGTCGCGCGCCGCATACGCGAGCTCGAGATCGACGTGCTGATCGACCTCAACGGCAGCTCGGGCGAAAACCGCCCTGAGATCCTGCGCCATCGGCCGGCGCCGGTGCAGGCCACCTATCTGGGCTATCCCGGCACAACGGCGATGCCGTGCGTCGACTACATCATTGCTGACCGCTTCGTGATCCCGCACGACCAGCGCCGCTGGTACACGGAGCAAGTCGTTGATCTGCCTCATAGCTTCATGCCGAATGACCGCACCCGGCCGATCGCGCCGGGCACCCCCGGTCGCCTGGAGGCGGGGCTTCCCGACGCGGGCTTTGTCTTCGCCTGCCACAATCATGAGTACAAGCTCAATCCGGAGATATTCGACGTCTGGATGCGGCTGCTGCGCGCCGTCGACGGTAGCGTCATGTGGCTCAAGTCCTTCAATCCCACGGCCGTGATCAACCTACGGCGTGAGGCCAGAGCCCGCGGCGTCGCACCCGAGCGGCTGTTGTTCGCACCTCACGTTCAGCGCTCGGCAGACCACCTTGCGCGGCTGCGGCTTGCGGACCTGTTTCTAGATACTCTGCCTTACAACGCGCACGCGACCGCTTGCGACGCGCTCTGGGCCGGATTGCCGGTGCTGACGTGCCTCGGCACTACCTTCCCGGGGCGCGTGGGAGCCAGTCTGCTGCACGCGCTCGGTCTGCCCGAGCTGGTCACCACTTCGCTCACTGAGTACGAGGCGCTGGCGCTGGCGCTGGCGCGCGACCCAGGGCGACTCGCTGCCTTGAGGGCGACACTTCAGGGCAACCGCGAAACGCAGCCCCTGTTCGACACGCGTCGCCTCACTCGCAATCTCGAAACCGCCTACGCGACCATGTGGCAGCGACGGGAGGCCGGGCTCGCGCCTGCGAGCTTTAGCGTCGAAGGCTGAGATGCTCGATGGTCCAAAACGACTCGCATTCGCCCAGGCAAAGTCCGGACGCAGCGCCGCAGAGCCTCGCTGCGGCGTCCGAGCACACCGAGGCATTCAGGGACGGCAATGAGCTTCAAGAGGCGGGGCGGTTTGCCGAGGCGATCGCCCGTTACGAGCGTGCGATCTCTCTGAAGTCCGACTACATGGAAGCCTATCGGAACCGCGGAAATGCGCTGCGCGAGCTCGGGCGGCTCGCTGAAGCGGTCGCGAGCTATGACCAAGCCATCGCGCTCAGGCCGAACATTGCTTCCTATACCAACCGCGGCAACGTACTCAGGGAGCTCAAGCGCACCGAGGAGGCGTTGCAGAGCTACGACCGCGCCGTGGCCCTCAATCCACGCTTCGCCGAGATTCACAGCAATCGCGGCAGCGCGCTGCAGGAACTCGGCCGGTTCGATGAGGCCGTGGCGAGCTATCGACGCGCCCTCAGTTTGAAACCGGACTATGCCGAGGCGTATGCCAACCTGGGCGTCGCCTTGGCCGCGCTCAAACGGTTCGACGAGGCGTTGGCCGCATTCGATCAGGCGATCGAGCTGCGGGGTGGGTACGCCGAGGCCATCTGGAACAGAGGTTTGACCCGTCTTCTGATGGGCCAATACGCATGCGGGTGGCGCGATTATGAGGCGCGCAAGCAGAAGCGGGATCCGGTCGGAGGCCGCACCTACCCGAAGCCGCTCTGGCTCGGCGATGCGGCCTTGTCCGGCAAGACTATCCTGGTGCATTGGGAGCAGGGCTTCGGAGACACCATCCAATTCAGTCGCTATGTCAAGCTGCTCGCTGACACCGGAGCCAAGGTGCTGTTCGCCCCACAGCGCCCACTCAAGCGGCTGATGGAGACGCTCGATTCGAGAGTGCAGATCGTCGCGATCGAAGAGCCTTTGCCGGCATTCGATTTCCATTGCCCGCTCATGAGTCTGCCCCTCGCGTTCGGAACCGAGCCGCCGACGATTCCTCGCGCCCAGAGCTATCTCGGTGCCGACCGCGCGAAGGTAAGCGCATGGCGCGGCGTCCTCGGGGATAAACACAAGCCCCTCGTCGGCGTAGCCTGGAGCGGCAGCCCGCGGCACCGGAACGATCGCAGCATAGAGCTGCGCCGCTTTGCAGCTCTGTTCGACGACGGCTGTCAATTCGTCGGTCTGCAAAAAGACGTGAGCGACCAGGATCGCCCGTGGTTGCAAGCCGCGAAGATGGTCCATCTCGGCGATGTGTTGGACGATTTCACTGACACGGCGGCTCTGTGCTCACTCATGGATCTCGTGATCTGCGTCGATACCGCGCTCGCGCACCTGGCGGGTGCACTGGGGGTTCCGGTGTGGGTGCTGCTGTCCCACGTCCCGGACTGGCGGTGGATGCTCGATAGAAACGACACTCCCTGGTATCCGAGCATGACTCTCGTCCGGCAGCCGCAGCGCGGCGATTGGGATGGAGCGCTGCGGCACGTCAAGTGGGCACTCGCATCCCGCTTTGGCCGGTAGCGATCCTCGGTTTGGTTCCCTGCTCGGACTGTCGCGCGATTCATGGAAGCGTTCTCTCCTGAATTACGGCTGGTCATCGCGTCCGCGCGGACCTCCGGAGTAGACGAAGCCACGATCCGAGAGATTCTCGAGCGGGGCATCGATTGGACTCGCTTCGCCCGGAAGGCGACCGCGCATGGTGTGGCTTGCCTTTGCGGCTCGACGTTGGCGCGCGTCGCACCCGATCTGGTGCCCGGGGAGATGTTGGACGCGTTTCGCATCGCCATCGAGCGCACGCGCACCACGAGCGGTGCAGCATTCGATGAGCTGGTCGACCTGAATGCAACGCTGGCAAACCAGCGGATCGAGGTAATTGCGCTAAAAGGCCCGCTCCTCGCGCTTGAGGCGTTTGGCGATCTGGGCCTGCGCGCGTTCGGACGCTGCGATCTTCTCGTTCGCGAAACCGATGCGGCCTCTGTCTCCGCAACGGTGCGTGCCGCGACGAGAGCGGGCGGTGTGGGAGCGAACGTCTGTACCGAAGTTACCTCCCAAATGACGCTCGATATCAGCTACGCCGGTCTGCGACATCGGGCGCGACGAACAGAGCTGCATGGCCACCTCTTGCTGACCCCCGCGCCGGAGGACGGCTTGCTCATACTGGCGATCCATGGCGCGGAGGGCATGTGGTGGCGCATCAAGTGGGCATGCGATGTCGCCGCCTTCATAGGCTCTCATCGAGACCTCGATTGGCAGGCGACTATCACGCGTGCGCGCAAGGCCGGTTGCCTGCGCACGCTCCGGCTCGCGCTGTCGCTGGCACGCGGCCACCTCGGATCGAAGCTACCGCCGACCGCTGGTGACGGCACGAGCCCGGTGATCGAATCTATGGTGGCACGCATCGTTCGGTATTGGCAGGAAGACACCGCACCGCGGCGGGCGCAACCGTTCTCGCCAGATCTGCTGCGACTTCACGATGGGGCAGTGCGACGGGGCCGGTATGTGGCGCGCACGCTATGGTTGCCCCGCTGGCGCAGGCTCATCTCCATGGGCAGTCGAGCGGCGAGCGGCCGGGAGGCCGAGGCGCAGCCCGATCGCGCCGCCGACCGCCGTGAACCCAAGGATGGGGTCGCATGGCTCGAACACGCCAGGACGTTGTTTGATTCGAAGCGTTTCGAGGCTGCCGTTGAGGCGAGCGATAACGCTCTGCGATTTGATTCCGCGAACGTGGAGGCGAAGCATCTCGGAGTGTTTGCGCGTCTGAGGTGCAGCGATTGGCGCAGATGGGAGGAGGACAAACGTTGGCTCGCTGAGTGCGTGCAGACGCACCCGCAGGTGATCTGGCCGTCTCTGCCGCAACTGTTTGATTTTGACAGGGACCCACGCTTCGAGCGTCTCGCCATCGAGCAGATTCCGGCGAGCGGGTATACGCATTTGCCGCGGCCATTGTGGTGCGGAGAGCGATACCAGCATCCCGAAATCCGAGTCGCCTATATCTCGGCAGGATTCTCCGGCGATCCGATGGCGGCCCTGGCTACCGGCATCTTCGAGCACCACGACAAGGATCGCTTCGAGGTCACGGCTGTATCGCTGGGTAAAGACACGAGGACCCCGATGCGCAAGCGCATCGAGGCGGCAGCCGGCCGCTTCATTCAAGCCGATGGCATGAGCAATGTGGAGGTTGCGGCAACGCTGCGCGACCTGCGGGTGGATATTGCGGTCGACTTGAACGGCTATACGGGCAAGAGAAACGCCACGGTGCTGGCGTTCCGTCCTGCTCCGGTACAGGTGAATTCCGGCTACCCGGGCACGTCGGCGCTGCCGTACATGGATTACATCATGGCCGATCGCATCGTGGTTCCGCAGCAGCATCAGTATCGTTTCAGCGAGCAGGTCGTCTACCTGCCGCACAGCTTTCAGCCGAACGACCGCAACCGGCCGACCGCGGAGGAAACTCCGAGTCGCGCCGAGGTCGGCCTGCCAGCAGCGGGATTTGTGTTCGCGTGCTTTAACAGTAACTATAAGATCACGCCCGGCTTCTTCGATATTTGGATGCGCCTGTTGCAGGGGATCGACGACAGCGTCCTGTGGCTGCTCGAGGACAACGTCGATGCAACCCTGAATCTGAGGCGAGAGGCGGGTGTGCGAGGCGTCGATCCTGGGAGGCTCATCTTCGCGCCCCGGATAGCACCAGCCAGGAATCTGGCCCGGCAACGTCTGGCCGACCTTTTTCTGGATAACCTGCCGATGAACGCGCAGGCCACGGCAAGCGATGCCCTCTGGGTTGGGTTGCCTGTCCTTACGTGTCTCGGGACTATCTTTCGCTCGCGCGTCGCGGCAAGCCTGCTCCATGCGGTAGGTTTGCCCGAGCTGGTGACCGCTTCTCTCGCCGAGTACGAGCAGCTGGCGCTGGCCCTGGCGCAGGATGCCCCGCGTCTCACTGCGATCAAGGCTAAGCTGCTGCGCAATCGGGACACGGCACCATTATTCGATACGCGGCGTTACACGAGGTACCTTGAAGCGGCCTATACCGTAATGTGGCAGCGCTCTCGCAGCGGTCTGTCGCCCGAGGCCTTTGCGGTCGAGGCGTAATCCCATATGAACTGGTCCCTCGTGTGGAAGAGCATCAGAAATCCGCTGGCCTCCCGGAGCCCGGACTTTTGGAGCGAGGTCGGTCGTGATCTGGCCGCACGTGGGCGGGACGATGAGGCGCTCGAATGCTATGACCGAGCGGTGGCGCGCAAGCCCGACATGCCGCAGTGGCTGAGCACCCGCGGCAATGTGCTGCGCAATCTCGGACGCTTCGAAGAGGCAGAAGCGAGCTTGCGCAAGGCGCTGCGGTTAGAGCCGAATTCCGCTGCGGCGCATTTTGATCTCGGCAACGTACTCTATAGCCTCGGGCGCAGCTGCGAAGCCGAGGCCAGCTACCGCACGGCACTGCGCCTCCGGCCTGACATGCCGAAGGTCCATTTTCGCCTGGGACTCGCGCTGCTGAAGGCTGGACGGCTTGAAGAGGGTTGGAAGGAGTTTGAGCGACGCTGGCGGGTGGAAGAGGGGGCCCCGCCGTACTGCAAGCCGTCGTGGAACGGTGAGCCGGTGGGCGATCGCGTGCTGCTGCTGTTCGCCCATGAAGCAGAGGGGTATGGGGATACCATTCAGTTTTGCCGCTACGTCCCGCAGATAGCGGCGGGCGCCAGACGGGTCATCGTGCTGGTTCGGCCTCCGCTGCTGCGATTACTGTCCCGACTGCCCGGCGTCAGCGAGGTCATCGCTCTGGGCGGCGAGCTGCCCGCGTTTGATCTGCAGTGCGCGATCATGCGACTGCCGTACGCCGTCGGGACCACGCTGGACAGCATCCCGGCGCCGACGCCCTATCTGGCGGCAGACGCTGCGGATGTTGCCCGCTGGCGCAAGCGGCTTGCCGGCATCACTGGCCTGCGCGTCGGCCTCTGCTGGACGGGCCAGCGAGCGCACTCCCCAGGGTACCTCGCCTGGAATCGTCGGCGCTCCGTCCCCCCCGAGACATGGGCACGGCTCGGTCAGATAGCAGGCGTGCAGTTCGTTTCGTTGCAAAAGGATCCACCCGCGGGCGCAGCGGCGCGTCCCCGGCGTGGCATAGAGCTGCATGATTTCACCGCGGAGCTGCACGACTTTTCCGACACGGCGGCGCTCATCGAAAACCTCGATCTAGTCATCAGCATCGATACGTCGGTAGCGCATCTCGCCGGGGCGCTCAACAAACCGATCTGGCTGTTGAACGCTTTCGACGCCTGCTGGCGTTGGCAGCTCAATCGGAACGACAGTCCTTGGTATCCTTCGCTACGCCAGTTTCGGCAGCCCGCTCCGTGGGACTGGGACAGCGTGATCAGCCGAGTACGAGCCGCTTTGCAGCGGCTCGTCGCCGGCGACTCCAGTGAATTGCGGCCACCGACGCTCGGTGGCTGATGGCGATCCGCGGCGGGATCCGGGGTAGTTGACCTAGAAGATGCAATTGTAGGTCAACCCAGTGCGCCGCATTACGTCAAAGCCCGCTGCGCGGCCGAGTCGGCACGCGCCAGGAGAGCGTCGCCGCCCATGTATAATTTCACGGACGCGGGGAGGCAGATGAAGCGAGCTCTTGTGTGCGGTGCCGGTGGCTTCATAGGGAGCCATCTTGTGCGGCAGCTGCGAGCGGAGGGCTTCTTCGTCCGGGGCGTCGACCTCAAGCATCCGGAATTCTCCGAGACCGAGGCTCACGAGTTCATCGTCGGCGACTTGCGTGATCCGGTGCTCTGCCGTTCGGTGCTGGATGGAAGGTTCGATGAGGTCTACCAGCTGGCCGCCGACATGGGAGGCGCCGGATATATCTTCACCGCCGAGCATGACGCGGACGTGATGCATAACTCGGCGAAGATCAATCTGAATATTGCCGACACCTGCCAGCGACAGGGCGTCGGTAGAGTTTTCTATTCGTCGTCGGCTTGCATTTATCCTGCCTACAATCAGGAAGACCCTAAAAACCCCAACTGCGCGGAGGCGAGCGTCTACCCCGCCGCGCCCGACAGCGACTATGGCTGGGAGAAGCTGTTCAGCGAACGCCTGTATCTCGCCTACCATCGCAACTACCAGCTGAATTGTCGTATCGCGCGCTACCACAACATATTCGGTCCGGAGGGAACCTGGACCGGAGGCAGGGAAAAGGCGCCGGCTGCGATCTGTCGAAAAGTGTCGGAATCGAAAGACGGACAAATCGAGATCTGGGGCGATGGCGAACAGACGCGAACGTTCCTCTATATCGATGAATGTATCGAGGGAACGCTGACGCTGACCCGCTCCGAACATACCGGTCCGTTCAATATCGGCTCGGAGGAGATGGTCTCCATCAACCAACTCGCCGATCTGGTGATGGATATCGCCGGCAAGAAGCTGACCAAGCGCCATGTGCCCGGCCCACTGGGGGTGCGTGGGCGCAGCTCCGATAACAGACTCATCAGGCACACGCTGCGCTGGGCCCCTGGCCGCCCGCTGCGTGAGGGTCTCGAAAAGACCTACCGATGGATCGAGGCGCAGGTTCAACGGCAAGCGCGATGCGGCGAGCGCCAGGGGGTCGGCGGAGACGACCCGCAAACGACAGCCCCACAGGTCCGGGAAGCTATTCCGCGACAGCGAAATGTGCAGGTGGCAACCCTGCCTGATCCCGCTGCCACATCGTAACGTAAGCGGCTTCGAGGTTGCGTGTGAAGCGTGGCGTGTCAAACAGTGGCGCCGCGTCGCGATTGCGTGCCAGCTTTGTCCTGATAGCAGCGAGTCGATCAGGGTTGCGTGCGAGCCTTTCTGCCGTGTGCTCGTACTGCTCCAGGGATTCAGTCACGAGCTCTGGAACGTCTATGGCCCGAAGGAGACTCGCCGCGATGCGCGCCGGAAAGGTGTCGCCGAGCCAGGTGAGCAGTGGTAACCCGACCCAGAGCGCATCGCATGCCGTCGTATGCCCATTGTACGGCTGGGTATCCAGGAACAGGTCGGCGAGGCGAAGCCGCGCAAGATGGTCGGCCCTCTCCCTGACCCATGAGCCGAATATGATGCGCTCGGGCGCAATGCCGCGCGCACGGGCTTCGCGCTGCAGATTCTCGGTTGCCACACGGTCCGCCTTTGCGAGCCACAGGACGCTGCCTTCGATGGCGTGCAACAGGCGCATCCAGACGTCGAATACCTCGGGATTGATCTTGTAGACCGTGTTCTGGCAGGTGAACACGAACCCTTGCGATGGCAGCCCCAACTCGCTCCGGCTCGGCGTGTGCTCAGCGATGCGCCGTTTTCTGTCTGTCGGAAAGAAGGTTTGAGGGAGATACACCACCTTCTCGCTGTAGTAACGGTGGTGCTCCGGCGGGATCACCGTGCTGTCGGCGATGATGTAATCGAAAAAGGGCATCGCCATCGTTCCTGCAAAGCCGAGATAGTTCACCTGAACAGGTGCGGATCGACGAGCGAGTATGCCGGTGCGCCTATCTCCGGCGTATCCGTTTAGATCGATGGCGATGTCGATCTCTGCCGCACTCAGCAACTGCGCGACCTCGGCATCGCTCATCTTCTGAGCATCGATGAAGTGTTCGAATGCGGCCTCGATCCGCCGGCGGGTATCGCTGCCGTCGCTCGCGCCCAATGAAATCGCGGTCGTTTCGAAGCGCGTCCTGTCGTGGCACTCGAAACCGCCCGCAATCGCATTTACCGACAGCGTGTCGCGGAAATCCGTCGAGATGTAGGCAATGCGGATCCGGTCATGATGGTATCGTTTTCCGTGCCGCAATGGCTTTAGATACGGCGGCACGCGTCGCGCCCAGATCTTTGCAACCGCCAGATTTTCCGCTTCGGAGTCCGAGATGGCCAGATGGATGAACGGCGTGATTACGGCTCGCCCGGCCCTGACGCCGGCGCGTACCGATTGCTTGACCTCGTCGCGTCGACGCCAGTCGCAGGCGAACAGCAGAGCGTGCTTATTGACCCGGGCCGCCGACGTGCTTCCCGGATCGAGCGACAGCGCCCGATCGCTGGCCTCGACCGCCTCGACGATACGTTCCAGGGCCGCCAGAGCGTCTGCGCGGAATGTCCACGCCAGGGGATCCTGTGGGTTCAGCGCCAGAGCCTTGTCGAGATACTCAAGAGCGGTGCTTCCTTGGCCCTTGGAAAGCAGTGCGATTCCTCGATCGCGCCAGCCGGCAGCGTCACCGGGTGCGAGCGCAATCGCGCGATCGCAACAGGCGATGGCGTCATCGAAGCGTTTAGCCTTGCGCAACGCGTAGCCAAGGTGCAGCCAAGCTGCGGCGTCGTTCGGGTTCGCCGCGAGTGCGCTGCCAGCAGACGAGTGCGCATCCTTGAGTCGCCGGCTTGGCAATGCGCCGGCAAGTCTCTCGAGCAGAGAGCTATTCTCCTGGCGCGCCTTGGCGACGATGACGACAAATGCATCAAGAATGTCGTTCGGCATCAGGTCCGGCGCGATGCGAACCAGCGTGTAGCCGACTAGAGTAGTCACGCCGTCCTCGACCGCCCGCCGTGCGAAGCGATGCCAGTCGACGCCATCGCTCAGCGTCTGCCGGATCAGCACTTCGTCCTCTTGAGTCGTGACGATTCTGGCGCACGTCGACAGAAGCGCACGTTCGCGTTCGGCCAAATCGCCTGGGTCCATCATCTCGCGGAGCAACGTTACGTAACCGCTGTGAGTATGCGGGTCGGGTCTGAGCTTGCCAAGCTACTCACAGGAATGCTCGAGGAGCCGTGACCGAGGGAATTTCGCCGCGGTCACATTGGCAACGTGCGGGGGTGAGGCTGGCCTATAATTCCAATGGATCGAGGCGGCCTTTTGAGACCAATGGTGCTACCGCACCGCGCGGCGCAAACCGCATCCGATATGGTAAATGACGGCGGTGGCTGCTGCTCGCCCCGCAGCAATCACGGAGGTGGTGCAACGTGCCGGACGCCGGTGTGGTAGTTTTATTCGGAGCAAGATAGCCTGGACGGGCAACCAAGCCCTATTCCGTGGGGGTCGGAAATGTCGGAATCAGGGGACGCGGCGCCGGCGACGCTCGCTGAGCTGATCTCTCCGCTGACGGAGAGTGAATTCCTGGACCTCCTGCGCAGGCGGGAATTGGCATACCGTCCGGGCTCCAAGGGCGACCGCTACGCGCCGTTCGTGGGTTGGGCGGCTCTACGGAACATGCTCGCGTCGGTGACCAAAGCCCGGGCCCGAAACCGCGTCAAAGTCACGAAAGAGTCCGACACGATTCCACCGGAAAGGTGGATGACCGACGGCAAGGTGGATCCGGCGAAGCTCGACACGTTTCTGGCCAAGGGGTTCAGCGTCGTGGCGCTGCGGATCGAAGCCTATGTGCCGGCGTTAGCGGCCGTATGTAACGAGATCAAGACGCGGCTGCGGGAACGCTCCTTCGTCGGCGTGATTGTCACCTCCGGCACCGGAGCCGGCGCCTTCAAGGTGCATTTTGATCCTGAGGACCTCGTCATTCTGCAGATCGAGGGCACCAAGCGCTGGCAGGTGTTCGGCCCGGTGGTACCAAATCCGCTACGGGACATGCCAAAACAGCAGCTGGAAAACCCCCGGCCGCTGCTGGACGAAGTGCTCGCGCCCGGCGACCTGCTGTTCGTGCCGGGTGGCCACTGGCACCATTGCGAGAGCGGTCTCAGTACGTCAGTTCACCTGGGTATCTTCTTCTTTCCGCCAGCCGGTTGGCACGCGATCAACGAAGCCATCCATCCGCTGATCTCGGATGAGATGTTCCGAATGCCGCTATCCCGGCTCGAGGGCGACGCCAATGTCGCGACGCTCGAGCAGGAAATCAAGGCCCGCGCCATCGAAAAGATCAAATCGCTGCAACTGCACGAATTTATTGCGCGATGGCACAACGGCCCGATAGCTGATGCGGCGGACTGATCGATAGGGACATCGAACGGGAGGAGCGCTTGACTATGCAATGCCGTTTCCTGGAGAGCCTCTCGCTCTCCACCTTGGTAGCGCCGATCACCGATGAGGACTTCCGTACGCTTTACTGGGAACGGCAGCCGCTGATCATCCATCGCAACAACCCCGATTACTACGATGATTTGTTCACGCTCCGGGATTTCGACGAGGCGATCCTTCGATCACCCGATTACCTCAAGCTGGCCAACGCCTCGACCAAGAAGAATATGTCCTACAAGGGCGCCGCAACCGAAGGACTGGAGGCAGCGCTGGCGGATATGCGCGCCGGCGGCACGCTCGTTCTGGATCAACTCCATCAGCGCGAGCCAAAACTCGGCCAGTTGTGCCGAGTGCTCGCGTCGCAACTGGGCCAACGGTTTCAGACCAATCTGTATCTCACGCCGCCCAATGGCAAGGGCTTCACTCCGCACTGGGACAACCACGACGTGTTCATCCTTCAGGTCGTGGGATCCAAACACTGGAAGATCGAAAAGCGACTGCGAAAATATCCCGAAAAGAATGAGCCGATGGGTGACGAGGGTCGTGAGCTCCGCGGCGATCTCGAAGGGTTCACGCTCGAACAGGGCGATGTGGTGTACATACCGCGCGGATTCGTGCATGCGGCTGAGTGTGGAGAGGGGCCCTCGCTTCACATCACCCTCGGCATGGTCGGTGACCACTGGGACGACCTGGTTTATGCGGCGGTACGGGCGGCAATTCTGCAGAATGAGCAGCTTCGTCACCCGTTGCCGCTGGGATTCAATCGGCCGCCACACGATGCTCTGGTGAACCGGTTGAAGGGGGTTTTTCGCGAACTCGCCGACCCGACCTTCCTACGTGGAGTCGTCGATCAATTCCTGGATGAGATTGTCAGGCGTTACCCGCTCGACGTGTCCAATCAGGTCGCTGATTTTTTCACGCCGAAGGAACTTGACCTCGATGATAGGGTCGCGGCGCGGCCTGGCATCGTGTTCCGCATGCACGTCGCCGATGATTCAGTGCGTATCAACTACGGCGCCCGCTCGATTGTCTTCCCTGCGTTCTTCGGACAAGCTCTGGAATTCTCGCTGCATCGCCCGGAATTCGCGATTCGAGAGCTTCCCGGTGATCTGCAGGATCAGGAAAGGATCGCCTTCATCGAGCGCCTGCTCGAAGAAGGGTTGGTGGTACGCCGCAATGGCGGCCACCCCGCGCAACCGAATGGCGCGAATGACCCGAGGCGATCTGAAACGGTGGGGTGACCCATCTGCTCACAGGACAGAAGGCATCCGGGTTGTTCCGACCGGCATGATCGCTTCCCTGGAAACTGAAGCCGCCGACGCCGACGCGGCCCGGCTTGCGGCTTTGAATGCCGCCGGCACCGGCGTCCCGCAGGACTGGAGAGCCGCGCTTGAGCATCTGCGCCGGGCCGCCAGGCTCGGCTCGGGTCTGGCGCTCGCCGAGTTAGCCGCGCTCGCCGGCGACTGGGAGGCAGCACATCGGCTCCTGGCCGGAGAGTCACTGCCGTCGTCAAGTGCCGATCCGATCTCGGCGGCGATCGACCTCGAGAAATGGCTGGCGCTGCCCCAGAGCGTGACCGTATCGGAAAATCCGCGGATCGTCGCGGTGACGGATGTGGCAGGCGCAGACTTTTGCGAATGGGTGATCGCCAGGTCGCGCAGCAAGCTCGCGCCTGCGCCAACCGGCGACCGCCGCACCGGTGAGCGGGATATCTACTCGAGCGAGCGGACCAACAGCCACTGCGACTTTCGCGGGGCGGAAGCGGACCTGGTCCTTGCGGCGCTGCGCGCCCGCATCGCCGTGCTCACCGGGACGCGTCTCGACGGATTCGAAAGCATCCATGTATTTCATTATGGCGTCGGACAGGAGTTCCGCCCGCATCTGGATGCCACCCTCGATTCGAGCGCCGCCGACTATCCGGTACGCTATGCCGCCGGGCATCAGCGAGTGCTGACCTTCCTGCTGGCACTCAACGATGATTTCGACGGTGGCGAAACCGATTTCCCGATGATCGGGATGCGCTGGAAGGGACGCCGAGGTCGCGGGCTGTTCTTCTGGAACGTCGCTGCAGATGGCGCGATCGACCGCAGCGCGGTTCACGCTGGGCGACCGGTAACGCGCGGTGAAAAATGGATGCTGTCGCAATGGATTGCCGGCCGACGGCCATAGCACTGACCTCCTGCCAGCGAGACCTCGCTGCGAATGCGTGACGCGGATCCGGCATCGGCCGGCCAATTTGCGATCGATTTCGAGGGCGACGTCGCGGCTCTCCTCACGCATCCTGAATTCTTTCCCTTGCGGATAGATCGGGAGCGTCGCGCTGTGGTCTTTGTGCAGATGTCCCGGGAGACCTTTCGACGCTCCTCCTTTCTCGACGAGCGCGCGATTCTTGCGGGGCCTGCCAGCCGCGTGCTCGATCTCGAGGAGCTGTCAGAGCCGCTGGCGTCGAGGGCGGTTGGTTGCCCGGCACATTTTATCCTTCATGGTGCATTTTGTGGCTCCACTCTGCTGGCGCGCCACTTCGAGGAATTGCCGCACTGCCTGGTACTCAAGGAGCCGAAACTGCTGGCGCAGGTCGCGAAGCTGGCAAACACCCACGGTGCGTCGCCGCTGGAATCGAGCGAGTGGACCGGTTGGTTCAACGCGGCGCTGAGGTTGCTCGCGCGCGCCGATGCCGGCGATGCCGCCGTGCTCGTCAAGGCGCCCGACCAGGTGAATTGGCTTGCGAA
>JASHTF010000108.1 GCA_030040715.1 Gammaproteobacteria bacterium
GCCAGGTCGGTCTGCAGTGCATCGGGCTCGAAATCACGCACGACCTCATCGACCCACTGCTGCGCGGGGTGTAGCGTCACGGCGATGAGGGCGCACCGCCCGCGCGCCGGAGCGGCGAGCGCGGCCGCCTGCAGCGGCGACAAGCGACGCACCGAAGGCGCGAATACAAAGCCAATCGCATCGACGTCCGCAGTGAGAGCGGCGGCGACCGCCTCCGGGCTCGTCATGCCGCAGATCTTGATCCACAGATCGGATCGCGGCGCTGCAGCCGCGTGCGGAGCTAACGACATGCGCCGCACCGCTTGCGCTGCGCTTCGGCGCCGTGCCCCGCGGCCAGCAGCGCGGCGATGAGCTCGGCGGGGGCTTCCGATCTCATCAGGGCACCGCCCACGAGCGCCAGATCGTAGCCCGCGCGCACCACTCGATCGACGTCGGCGCCCGTCTGGATGCCGCTCTCGGCCACGCACGGCACGCCGCGTGGGAGATATCGAGCCAGCCCCTCGAGACGCTCGAGCACGACCTCGAGCGTACTCAGGTCGCGGCAGTTGACACCCACCAGCAGCGGCGCCTGCTCACGATAGTGGCTGACGAGCTCACTCGCACGCTCCAGGTCATCTGCATCGAAACCCTCGAGCAACGCGAATAGCCCCACATCCGCAGCCGCCTCGATGAGCGCCGCCTGCTGCGCATGATCGAGCATACGCAGGATCAGCAGCACCCCGCCCGCACCTGCCACGCGCGCCTCATACACCTGGTAGGGGTCGACCAGAAAATCCTTGCGCATGACCGGGACTCGGCCGTCGAGCGCCTGCGCGGCCAGCTCCAGGTGTGCCAGCGCTCCATCGAAGCGGGTCGGCTCGGTGAGCACCGAGATCAGCGCAGCGCCCGCGTCCGCGTAGGCGCGCACGCGCGCCTGGATCTCGGCGTGGATCTGGGTGCCGATCGGCGGCTCAGCGGTCCCGGCGGCCTGCGCAGCGCCGCTGCGGCCCACGGCGCTCAACCGCCCGAGCGCCGGTGAGCGCAGCTTCACCTCCGCGATCAGATCGAAGCCCCGATCGGACAGCGCCAAGCGCGGCGCGGTCGGCAGCGCGCGCGCGCGCTGGCGCAGCGTCGCCTCCGGACACAGCATGCGCGCGTGCGCGACACGCTCGCGGCTCGCGTGCGCCATCTGTGCGAGAAAATCGCCGCTCATTCGGCCCCGCCCGACGCGTTGCACTCCGAGGCAAAACGTTCCAGACGCGCGAGCAATGCGCCGGCCGCGCCGCCGTCGATGGCCTGCGCGGCGCGCGCAATCGCAGCCCCCGGCGCCGCCTCGCGCCCGGTCACCTCGAGTGCCAGGGCGGCCCCGAGCAGCAACGCATCGCGATGAGCGCCGCGGCTCTCGCCCGTCAGCACCCGGCGCAGCTCGCGCGCGTTGTAGGGCGCATCGGCACCCGCCAGCTCTTCGGACCCGCAGGTCGCGAGGCCGTAATCCTCCGGCCAACGCACCTCGCGCCGCACGCCGCCGCCGCTGACGTCGAACAGGGTGAATGGACCGACCGGCGTCGGCTCATCCCAGCCCTGAGCGCCGTGGATCACGAACGCGCGGCGGATGCCGCTGCCGGCGAGCGCGTGCGCCATCAGCTCGGCGGTGTGATGCTCATAGGCGCCCACGACCAGAAACGGGGGCGCGGCCGGATTGACCAGCGGCCCGAGAATATTGAATACGGTACGCACGCCGAGCGCGCGGCGCACCGGGGCGAGGTTGCGGGTCGCGGCGTGATAATACGGTGCAAATAGAAACGTGAACCCGAGCGCCGCGTAGCAACGCCCGGCGAGCGTCTCGTCGAGCGGTATCGGCAGGCCGAGTGCCTGCAGCACGTCGGCGCTGCCGGCGCGGCTCGAGATCGAGCGGTTCCCGTGTTTGATCACGGGCAGACCACAGGCGGCCGCGAGCAGCGCAGCGCCGGTGGACAAATTCAGGCTGCCCGACCGATCGCCACCGGTGCCGACGATGTCGACCGCGTCCGCGGCGGGCTCGATGGCCGGCCGAAGTGCCAGTGCGCGCATCGCGCGTGCAAAGCCGCGCAGCTCCGCGGCGGTGACACCCTTGGCGCGCAGCGCCGCGAGCAACCCCCCAGCCAGCGCCGGCGGCAGGTCGGGCGCGGTCAACGCGGTCAGCAGCCGCTCGGCCTGCGGTTCGGCGAGATCCTCACGCTCGAGCAGCCGATCGAGGAGCGTGGTGAGCGCCAGAGCGTCGGCGGACTCAGGCATCGGCCTCACCCTCCGGGCCGCGTGGCCGCGCGGGCTCGCGCTGCTCACGCGTACCGTCCCGAGCGTGCAGGAAGTTAGCCATCATCGCCGGGCCTGCGGGCGTCAGCACGCTCTCAGGGTGAAACTGTACCCCTTCGATCGCCAGCTCCTGGTGGCGTACTCCCATGATCTCGCCCTGGGGAGTGCATGCGGTGACGACCAACGCCTGCGGCATCGACTCCGGCTCGGCGATCAGCGAGTGGTAGCGGCCGACCTCGCACGGGCTCGGGACACCATCGAACACGCCGCGCCGATCGTGCTCAATCGGCGAGGTTTTGCCGTGCATCAGCCGCGGCGCGCGCACCACTCGGCCGCCGAAGCACTCGACGATTGATTGATGACCGAGGCACACGCCGAGGATCGGAATCGAGCCGGCGAAGGCGCGGATCATCTGTATCGAAACACCGGCCTGCCGCGGCGTGCCGGGCCCGGGTGAGATGCACAGATGCGTCGGCGAGAGCGCGCGCGCCTGCTCGACCGAGATCGCATCGTTACGATACACCTGCACCTGCGCACCGAGCACGAGAAAGCCCTGCACCAGGTTGTAGGTGAAGGAATCGTAGTTATCGATCAACAGCAGCCGCGTACTCACAG
>JASHTF010000109.1 GCA_030040715.1 Gammaproteobacteria bacterium
TGTACGTGCTGATAGCCATGGCACAGATCCGTGGACGATATCAGCTGGAGATGGACCGCGTACGTGTCATGACGGTGCGTATGTGGCTATTCCCATGGCTGAGCTACAGCGCAATTGCGGCCATGATAGCTATATTATTGGCGATGCCATTCATGAAGGGTATGGACAGTCAGTTATATGCTAGCGCCGCAGCAACCGGCCTAGTTGCTGCCATCTATTGGCTGCGTCGCAGAATCCGCACTCATCGTCGGTTACTACGTGGCGCACACGGCTAGTCCCGACTAACTCGATTCACGCCGTGCTATATTTGCCGCGTGGCACGTAGTGTCGAGAATAATAAGTCACGACCCCTGGAGCGATATGTTCGAATTCTGGAGGTGCTGACGGCATTTTCCGAGGGGCTGACCGCTAATGAGCTAGCACGGATACTTTCGCTTCCGAAGACGAGCGTAAGCCGCCTACTTCAGGGCTTGGCTGCATCGGAACTCATCATTACCAGCTCAAAGCGTGGCGGATCCCATCTCCTCGGAACGCGACTGAGTCGGGTACTGCATTCAGAAACGCGATGGATTGAGATTGCGACCCACCGCAAGCTCAGGGACCTCGCTAAAGCGCTAGGTGAGACATGCTTTATAGCGCGCCGCTTTAACGGGGCGATCCAGTCCGTGGCCATGGAGTCCCCGGATGCGAGCGTGGGGATTTATGTGACGCCGGGCCATGACCTGCCTTGGCATGCAAGTGCTTCGGGTAAGCTATTGACCGCACTGGCCGATGAGAAGTTGGGCGGAAAGAGGCTAGCTCGGTATACGTCCAATACGACGATTGACTATGCGACTCTGCGAGCGGAATTCAAGAAGGTTCGTAAGCAGCGATATGCGGTAGAGAAAGGCGAGCATGTAGCCGGTCTAGCGACTATCGCAGTTCCGATCACCTGTAACAGCGAACCGGACATATTTTATGGCATCGGTCTCACCGGCCCCGAAAAGCGCGTGATCAGCAAGCTTGAGTCGCATCTGTCGGTGCTGCGAGCGGCGGCTCAGCACCTCTCCGAGATCCTCTCGATGCAGCGACGCGCGAGGGAGCGATCGACTCGGTAGAGCAAGACATCGAGTCTCGCATCGAGCCCTGGCGCGGTCGAGAGCCACGAGCGCAATCAGCCACTTATAAATCATATTTTAGCCGCTACTCGATGCTAATTCCGCCGCCGTTACAACGACACTCGGGCGAACACGGAATCGGCACATGGGTGTGTCCTCGCCCAAGAAAGAGCGCCGACGGCTTGGAGCGCCTCCTGCCGCCGGGCCGTAAGGGTCAGCGCGGGTACCAGCGCGTTCTCACCCGACATATCGGCGCAGTGCGCTCACAAACTCATCCGCGTCGGTGAAACAGGCCCAGTGACCCCCATCAATCACCACAAACCCTTTGGCGGGAGCACGTAGGTCTTCGACATATGTCTTCGCAGCCTCGACCGAAGCGATATGGTCGTCACGACCTTGAATTACAAAGAACGGGATCGGCATATCCAGTCCGAGCGAGCGCAGATCTCCGCTTCTATCATTGGTACTAAAGATACCTTCAAGTTTCGAGCCGCTGAACTGAGCGCCTGCACGCCAGTCCGCGACATCACCCTGCGTCGGAAATGGCGCAGCGCCCGTGAAGGCTTGAACGATCCGCGAGTATTTCTGATCAGACGGTAAAAGGGCGTACTTCCTGGTGATCCTGTTCTCTGCCTTCATTTTCGCGTCGCCGGGCAACTCAGCCGCCTCATCCAGAGCTCTGAGCGTCGCTTCGTCTCCGCTTGCAGTGGCCTGTTGACGCACCCAGCGCACCCGGTCCGCGATGCTACTCTCAAGGCTGACGACTTGTCCCGTGCCGACGAATGCGTGGAACAACCCCGGTCGTCGCTTGATCGCGTGCACACCGAGAAAAGATCCCCAGGACTGACCTACGAGGATCACTTTCTTCTTGCCCAGACAGTCGCAAACATGTTGAGTGACCTCAAGAGCATCATCAACCAGTCGATCTAGTGTCATCGCGGGTGTCGACGAGCCATTGCGGCCAAACGTTTTACCAGACCCGCGTTGATCCCAGTTCGCTACGGTAAAGGCCTGCTCCCACGGGAGAAATAGCTTTAGGAACGGCGATTGTGCTTCGCCCGGTCCGCCGTGAAGGTAAAGAATTGCGGGATTGGTTGCGTCCCGCCCTTGGATCGCAATCCACTGATCGATGCCGCCAATCGGGATGAAGCCGGATTCGTATATTGTTCGCGGCGCCGCTCGGGTTCGCATAGAAACAAATACGCAACCGATAGAACCGAAGGCAAGCAACCCGCGTCGCGAAATAATGGCAGCTGCTCGGCACCTGCTATGCTCGGGCGAGGTCATTTCCGATCGGAGCGAAATCGCCCTCGCGACGCCGGTGTCGGTTGCACCCAACCCGGCTCAAGCCACATGCGAAACGCTCCCGTGAACGCGTTCGCATTGTCGCCGAGCCTCGCCCCAGGCGGCAGTTTTTTCAGTTTCAAGGCATTGCCACCCCCGAGCACCACGTAATCCACCTCGAACGCCGCGCGCAGCCGCTCGGTAACGTCGAACACCGCGTGCTCCCACTTCTTGCGCCCGAGCTTCTCGAAGCCGGCCTTGCCGAGATACTCCTCGTACGTACGCCCTTTCTTGTACGGCAGATGGGAGAGCTCCATCGGCTCGACCACACGATCGAGGATCAGCGCGGTTCCGAGTCCGGTACCGAGGCCGAGAAACAGCATCCGCCCACCCTCGTAGTCACCAATCGCCTGCATGACTGCATCGTTGATGACGCGCACCGGGCAACCAAAGGCCCGCTCAAAATCGAAGCCGACCCAGCCTTTCCCAAGATTGCGGGGCTCTATGAAGATCTTCCCTCGGAAGACGACACCGGGATACCCGAGCGACACGTACTGGTAGTGCCACCCTCGAGTGAGCACGCGCACCGCCCGGATCATCTCCCGCGGCGTCATGCCCGGACCCGATCGTGCCTTGCGCTCTTCGGATTGACCGTATAGACGGACCTTGACGTGAGTGCCGCCGAGGTCGATCGCGAGAATCCGGCCCTTGCGCTTGAGTTGCTGCCCCTTCACGATACGCCTTCCGCTGGCAACGATGCCATCGGCGAGTTGGCGTGGAGCGCGAGGTGGTTCTTCAGCGCGACTTTGATTAGATGGGCGCGTACGGCGGCCCGCTCCTCCGCGTTCAACTCCAATCGGGGAAGAGACCATGCCCTGCGACTCGAGCAGTCCTTCATCGACCACAGCTTTCCAGAGCGCGGCGCTGTCGAGCACTCCGCCATAGCGCGGGTCCGGGATGAGACCTCCGGAGATCGCCGTGTCGCTGTAACACGTGTCGCACCGCCGCGCATATCGCTTCGCGCCCTCCGTCAAGTCTCGGTGTAAAGAATAACCATTATGCACCAGATGGAGTGCCCGGTAGCACTTCCAGCCTCCATGCTCTCGCTAGCTTTTTATTCTCCATGTCGCTGCGGAATTTGTCGGCCTCGCCTCGGACAGCGGATCTGACTGGACTTCGATATGGCCGAAGACGTAGATTCAGGCGTCTGTCCGTGCGTAAGCAAAGACAGTGCGAAGGAAGGCTCTCGTACAGGGTCCTTGCACAGCAGGCGATCAATAGTTGAATCGGCGCGAGAGAAACGACGATGAACAGCCACCAATCAGCGGACAATTTCGCGGAACGGCCCCAGAGCCGAAGATGACACTACGAATCTTTGCAAGTCTCAGTGAATCGCTCACTCACGTCGGGACGCAGGCCGCGCAGTATGAGAATCTTGGCTTCGACGGGGTTATGACGCGAGAGACGGCCCACGACCCCTTCCTGCCGCTCGCGCTTGCAGCGCAGCACACGACGAGACTCCAGCTCATGACCGCCATTGCCGTGGCCTTCGCGCGCTCGCCTATGACGCTCGCGCACGTTGCCCACGACCTGAACTCGCTCTCGGGCGGGCGGTTCATATTGGGCCTGGGTTCGCAGGTAAAGGCCCACATCGAGCGGCGCTTCAGCATGCCGTGGTCACATCCGGCCGCCAGAATGCGAGAGATGGTGCAAGCGATCCGAGCGATCTTCGGAGCCTGGTACGACGGACAGAGGCTCGAGTTCGAGGGTCAGTTCTATCGTCACACGCTTACTTCCCCGACATTCACTCCGAAGGATACGCTGGCAGGTAAGCCTTCGATCTTTGTGGCGGCGGTTGGGTCTCAGATGACCGAGACCGCCGGTGCGGTAGCCGACGGGCTCATCATTCATCCCCTCACCACCGAAAGCTATCTACGGGAGGTGACACTTCCACATCTCCAGCGGAGCTTGCGGAGCGCTGGTCGTCCCTCTACCGCGTGCAGGACGTGTCTGGCTCCCTTTATCGTGTCAGGACGCAATGAGGAACAATTGACACGGGCGCGGCAGCTCACTGCGGATCGCATCGCCTTCTATGCATCGACCCCCGCCTATCGGCAGGTGCTGGAACAGCAGGGGTGGGGTGAGTTGCAGTCACGGTTGCACGCCCTCACGCGCCAGGGACGTTGGTCGGAGCTCGGCTCGTTGATCACGGACGAAGTGTTGCAACGGTTCGCCGTCGTAGGCGCCGCAGCGGAGATTGCGCCTAAAATCTGGGAGAGATATGGGGACATGATCACGGACTTCTCACTCACGGCGGATTACCTCGACGCCGAGGCGTTGAGCGATATCGCACGAGATCTGCGGCGATTGTCGGCGCAAACCGGTAGGTACGGCCGAACCTGAATATTTGTTGTCGAACGCAAGTACACCCGCGGCAACGTCGACCGCTCTGCGCGCCTCGGCGCCATTATCAAGGCGGGAACCGAACCCAGAAACGCCGGCGATACCCCGACACTGCTGCAGTCCTGAAGTAATAGGAAGCCAAATTCACCCGCACGAAAGTTTCCCTTGTATGATACCCAAAGTACCGCGAGGAACGTGGTCACTATGGTCCTGCCGCGAGGCTCGATTTTCGGGCGCGAACGAACTGAACCAAACTGGGGAGGTAATATGATCAATCGGTTAATCTTTGGGACTGTCATTGCATCTTGCATTGTTGGATCTGTCCAGGGTGCTCAACAGGTACAAGGCGTGCCACCGATTGAAGTCGCAAAGATCAAAGCTGATGTGACTGCGGCGGCGAACGAATACATGGCCAAATTTTCCAGAGAGGATGCGAAGGGTATAGCTGAGAACGTATACAGCCATCCGGCGTTCACCATTAGGGAGGGCAGTGTAGAAGTTACCGGTCAGGCCGAGCTTGCTGATCGGTACGCAAAGAGCATCAAAAGGCTCAAGGCAGATGGGTGGGTTAGGTCGGCTTTTCTTGACCCGAAAGTCTGCGTTTTAACAGCCGACGTGGCATTGATGAGCACCAAATATGCCCGTTACGACAAAGACAATAAAGTAATCTTGGAAGGTGCTGAAACAGACGTATTCGCTAAAACGCCCCAGGGTTGGAAGCTCGTGGCGCTCTTCGGTCACGGCGCCGAAGGTGGCATAAATTGTAAGGAGTAGCACGCATCAAGACTTCGGGAACCTTAGTGCGCGCTCGATCGCCTGGAAGCGCGGTTGGTTGCGCAGCGGATCGAGCAGTGGATCGACTCTCAGCCACGCCAGCCCACCGTCGCGCAACCGCAGCGCCGTTTCGAGCCACTCAAGCGCCTTGGGTACCATCCCCCCGCTGCGAATAAATCTCGGCGTACTGGAACGCTGCGGCATACTTTCGGCGTCGGCCTCGCGGCCGAGCCTGTGGTAAACGAGCGCGAGAAGTGAACTGGGCGGGCGAGTTCGGCTTGCCTTCACATGATACGCGGGCACGCTCGAAGTCCCCCAGCGCATAGCAGGCGAGCCCGCGCCACCGTTCGGTAGGGGCGGCGTGTCGCTTTGGAGCTGCAGCTGTTCTTCGCTGGCCATCGTCTGCCGGCGCTCGACGTTGTGACCCTGTCGGCATGCCTTTACCGGACGCTGTGGGCAACTTTTGCAGTTTGACTTCTAGAAAGCAGCCGCCCGCGAATGACCGAGATGGGATGGACTTGGGTTTCCCCGGGGTGAGCCTTACCAGGGAGACCTAAGTGGCGAGGAATGCGACGTGAACGGCAATTTCCTCCGTCAGTTCCCGGCCCTCGGACCGAAGCGCGCTGAACTCTGGCTCTGATATTCCACCTCGAGCGAGCTCGATCGCCAATTCGTATGACAACTGGAGATGAGGTGCCCACACCGAGCCTTCGACGCTTCGCGCCTGATCGACGAATCCAATCAGCCGCGCAGCGTCCGCTAGCCTCCCCTGGCGTGCAACTAAATAGGAGACGTGGCTGAAGAGCCAGCTTGCGGAGCCCGTCGACCGCCGCAGACGTAGGACGGCGTCCCGCATCATTTCGCCGGCTTCGTCCAAGCGTCCGAGCCCCGTCAACGCCGTCGCGACGGCCGGCTGGAGGAATGAGCGTATCCACGGGGAGCTTCTGACCAGAGGATGCTCGAGTGTCTCCAAGCCGAGTTTCATCGCCGCCTCAAACTCGCGCGATGTGTAATGGCAGTGGACAATCATGATATTGGCGAACGCGTGCTCGAATGACTCCTCGCTCGCGCCGGCGCGAAACTTCTCCACCGCCTGTCGGAGGCGGGCGAGCGCTTGCGCGATTGAGCCCGCTCGGCAGACATACATCCAAATTCCAAAGCCCAGGTCGATCAAGGCGCCGATATATGGCGGCCACTCAGGCTGCAGGAGGCGCTCCAATTCGACCAATGCTTCCTGCGCGCTATCGCGAGCGCCGCAGTACGCCAGGTTATACGCCGCAGCCAGCAACGCCAGGCAGACGCCGAGTCGGTCGCCGGACGACCGAAAAAGGTTTGCTGCACGTAAGCCCGCTTGGGCCTGCTTCGGCAGCTGGTCGAACATCCGTAGATCAGCCAAGGAGAGCCAGAACCGTGCAGCCCGATCCGGCTGGCAGGCATCGTCGACGAGTGGCTCGATGATGCGAAACCAGGAATTAGCCTCGGCGGTGCACCCTGCACCGGACCACATGAAGTGCGTGGCTCCTAAAAGATCGATTGCGATCGCTCGATCGCCGTCCGCTCCGCAAGCCCAGGTGAGCGCGGCGCGCGCGTTATCAAGATCTGGAGCGATCCTGAGCCAGCGCACAGAAAAGCGTTCGAAGCTGTTGGGGTCGCGGCCTCCTCTGGACTCGAGCGTCGAGACCATCGTCTGGGCATGCTTTCTTCGCGTGCTGGCAAGCTTCCCATCCCGCGCCAAGTGTTCCAGCGCGAGCGCACGGCTGCTTTCCAACAACCGATATCGCGGCGCGGTCGTCGGTTCGACCAACACAAGAGACTTGTCGACCAGGGATGCCAGTTGGTCGAGCGCGGCCCACTGGTTTGCTGGTTCTCCTGCAACCAGCTGCTGCGCCGCCTCCAAGGAAAAACTGCCGGCGAAGACACCGAGTTGGTCAAACACGAAGCGCTCGTCCACCGACAGGAGCGAGTAGCTCCACGCGAGCGCCGATCGCAGTGTCTGGTGCCGCGGAAGTGGAGCGCGAAAGGCGCCAGCCAGCAGGTTCAGGCGCTCGTCGAGGCGTCGCCGTAGACCTTGGATCCCCAGCAGCGCTACGCGAGCAGCCGCAAGCTCCAGGGCCAGCGGTATACCATCGAGTCGCGCACAAATCTCTATCACGTCGTCGACATTGCGAGGGCTCAACGCGAAGCGGGGATCGACCGCCCGTGCGCGTGCTACAAAGAGTGCTACGGCGCCATACTCAAGCGCCGAGGCGGCGTTCGCCGTGTCCGGAACGGGTAACGGATCAAGCCGGATGACTTGCTCCTCTGCTACATGGAGCGCCCCTTGGCTCGTGGCGAGAATACGGACAGCGGGCGCGGCGCAGAGGAGCTGACGGGTCAGTTCCGCGACCGTTTCGGCGAGATGCTCACAATTGTCTATAAGCAAGAGTAGTTGCTTTCCCCGAAGCGCGTCGAGCAGCGCCGCATGAGCCGACGGTCCGGGGGCAATATGTTCTCCCAGCGCCCGACCAATCGTCGGAGCCACAATGGTTGGGTCAGAGATCGGCGCGAGCTCGATCCGCCAGACGCCATCGCGGAAGCCCCCCCGAAGTCCATGCGCAACGGTCAGCGCGGTACAGCTCTTGCCGATGCCGGCTGGGCCGACAACGCTGACCAGGCCACAGCGACTGATCAATTCGGTTATCGCGGCAACGTCGGCATTTCGTCCAAGCAGCGGCGCGCAATGCTCGGGCAGATTGCCCGGCAGCGATGCCACGTCCGACGCCGCGGGTTTGGGTGGCCGTACCGTGATCGGTTCGGTCGCTCCACCAAGCAGCGTGAATCGGTACCCACGGCCGGGAACAGTTGCTATCGCCTGCGGACCAAGCGCCTTGCGTAGGGCCGAGATGTGAACCTCGACGTTGTTCTCCTCAACGATGACCTTCGGCCAGACGATTTCGAGTAGTTCGCTCTTCGAAACCAGTCGATCTGAGCGCCGTACCAACGCTTCCAGCAGATCGAATGCCCGCGGCTTCAATGCAACCAATCGACCGTCGGCGAGCAGCTGTCGTGTCGCGCAATCGAGTTCGAAGCACTTGAATCTAAAGGATTTCACGTCCGCGACAGAGTCCGACAGAGTGTGCTGTTAATGCTTGCCGGAGCCGTAAGAGGAAGAGCCGCATGAGTCACAGGCACGCCGACCTCAGCCTGGCCCACTCCTCTTTGGATCAGGTCAGGTCGTTCGAAGGAAAGCACAGCAACGATGATGCTCATCCGCCTTTTTGAGGTCAATTCCAGCGAAGTGTTCGGTAGCGCTGCGGACCAGCCTTTGGCTTCAGGCACTTGTTGCGATGGATGGGCCGAAAGTGCGGCGCTTTAGCGGTGCCCGGTAACGACCGAAACCAAAGTATCAATCATGGGCCTCGGGATCGAGACTGCGACAGCGCCGGCCACTCATGTTGTAGGACTTGAGCCAGCCTTCTGTTGGGAACGCAGAAACAAGAACAATTAAGCCGGCGTTAAGGACTGGCGGCACGAATTGCGAGAACGTATTGCCATGCTCTGTTGAGACGGCCAGCCCGAGGGGCGACCAAGGTGCCCTTGCCTAAGGAGTTCCCCGTGAAACAAGCGTTCGGTCTCAATCGCCGTGATTTTTGCGCTGCCACGTCGGCCGCCGTCGCCGCAGCTCCGCTTGGTCTTCTCGCTCTTGAGGAAAGGAGTAAAGCCATGAACGCAGTCGCGCAGCGCACTAACGCAGACCGGACCGCCGTTCGTCCGTTACAAGTGAGCTTTCCGGAGACCGCACTGACGGATCTGCGTAGGCGCATCGCCGCGACCCGCTGGCCCGAAGGCGAAACCGTCACCGATGCATCGCAGGGCGTTCAGCTCGTGACAATTCAAAGAGTTGCGCGATATTGGCAGACCGAGCATGACTGGCGAAAGATCGAGGCACGCCTCAATGCGCTGCCGCAGTTCGTAACGGAGATCGACGGTCTGGATATCCACTTCATTCATGTGCGCTCTGCACGCGAGGACGCGCTGCCGATCATCATCACCCATGGCTGGCCAGGCTCGATCATCGAACAGCTCAAGATTATCGACCCGCTGACCAATCCGACGGCGCATGGCGGAGCGGAGGCTGATGCCTTCCACGTCGTGATTCCCTCGCTGCCGGGCTACGGATTCTCGGGCAAGCCGACCGAGACGGGGTGGGACATTCCCCGTATCGCACGCACGTGGGTTCGACTGATGAGGCGCCTCGGATACACGCGCTTTGTGGCAGCGGGGGGCGATGTGGGCGCACAGGTCGTCGATGAACTCGGCGTGCAGGCGCCTCCGGAACTGCTCGGTATTCACTCAAACATGCCGGGCACGGTTCCAGCCGACGTTTCGGAGGCCCTCAATAGTCACAAACCGCCGCCGGCCGGCCTCTCCGCGGACGAGCGGCACGCTTGGGACCAGTTGGACTTCTTCTACAAGAAAGGGCTGGGTTACGCCATCGAGATGAGCAACCGTCCCCAGACGCTGTACGCCCTTATGGATTCGCCCATCGGACTAGCCGCCTGGATGATTGATCACGACGCACGCAGCGAGCAGCTGATCACGCGTGCCTTCGACGGAAAAACCGAAGGTCTCACGCGCGACGACATCTTGGACAACATCACGCTTTATTGGCTGACGAACACGGCAGTATCCACGGCGCGTTCCTATTGGGACTACAGCGCCACCGCGAAAAAGGGCTTCTTCGACGTCAAGGGCGCCACCGTCCCGGTCGCCGTGAGCGCCTTTCCGGACGAGATCTATACCGCCCCGCGCGCTTGGGCCGAGAAAGCGTACCCAAAGCTCATTCACTACAACAAGCTGCCCAAGGGCGGGCACTTCGCGGCCTGGGAGCAGCCGGAGTTCTATTCAGAGGAGGTTCGCGCAGGCTTTAGATCACTGCGCGCATAGCTCACCGCCACACGCAACACCCCTGGAGCAGCCATGCCAGTTGAAATCGATCGCCACCGCCGCTACCTCATTAGCACCGCCGTGACTGTTGCGGCGACGCACTTCGCCACGATCGGTCTTGCAGATGGGCAATCCTCGCAAGCTGCATCCGCGCTGCCACCGGTCAGGTCCGGATCGCATACGTCGTTTGCCTCGTTGAAGCAGATCGACGCAGGTAGCCTTAGTGTCGGATACGCCGAGGCCGGGGCGCGTGCGGGGCCCGCCGTTGTCCTGCTGCACGGGTGGCCCTACGACATTCACAGCTTTATTGACGTGGCTCCCATACTGGCCTCGTCGGGTTACCGGGTCATCGTTCCCTATCTCCGTGGTTATGGGACGACGCGATTCCTAGCGCCCGAAACGCCGCGGAATGGCCAGCCATCGGCGGTTGCCTTGGATATCATTGACCTAATGGACGTGCTCAAGATCCAAAAGGCAACCCTCGCGGGCTTCGATTGGGGAGCACGGACGGCGGATATCATCGCCGCTTTGTGGCCTGAGCGCTGCAGCGGCCTTGTCTCGGTAAGCGGTTATCTGATCGGAAGTCAGCAGGCGGGTAGGGTACCCTTGCCTCCGTCGGCCGAGTACCAGTGGTGGTACCAATACTACTTCGCTACCGATCGTGGTCGCGATGGCTACGGCAAATACCGGCGGGAATTCTCGAGGCTTATCTGGCAGCTTGCCTCTCCAAAATGGAACTTCGACGAGGCCACCTTCAACCGCAGCGCGGCCGCCTTCGACAACCCGGATCATGTCGCCGTCGTGATTCATAACTATCGCTGGCGGCTCGGGCTGGCGGAAGGCGAAGCCAAATTTGATGACTTGGAGAAACGACTCGCCTCAGCCCCCACAATCCGCGTGCCTACTATTACTCTGGAAGGCGATGCCAACGGTGCACCGCATCCCGAGCCAGCCTCTTACGCCAGGAAATTCTCGGGCAGATATGCGCACCGAACGATTTCCGGCGGAGTCGGTCACAATCTGCCGCAGGAGGCTCCACAGGCCTTCGCTCAAGCGGTCTTAGACGTGAACAGCTGATCCGCCGCAAGGCCACCGGTGCGGTTTGAGGATGAACGTACACAGCTTCTTTCGGCGCGCGATGCTCGCGAGTGCGGTCGCGGGTACGGTCGCGCTGGCCCAGTCCACTCCGTTGGAACAGCAGATGACGCACGCAGCGATTCGATTGCCGATCGCAGGCGACATCGCTGCTCTAGGCGGGGCTCGCGAGTGGCTCAATTCGCCGCCCCTGACGTCAGCGAGCCTGCACGGAAAGGTCGTGCTGATCGACTTCTGGACGTACACCTGCGTCAACTGGCGACGCACGCTTCCCTACGTGCGCGCTTGGGCTGAGAAATATAAAGCCCACGGCCTGGTTGTTATCGGAGTACATACGCCGGAGTTCGACTTCGAGAAAGATCTCAGTAACGTACGCCGCGCAACGAAGGGATTCGACATCCATTATCCGATCGCAGTGGACAGCGACTACGTGATCTGGCGTGCTTTCAGGAACCAGTATTGGCCCGCGCTCTATATCGCGGATGCACAGGGGCGAATCCGGCACCACCAGTTCGGTGAGGGAAGCTACGAACAGACTGAAAGAATCATTCAGCAGCTGCTGACAGAAGCGGGTAGCCTCGATTTACCTCGTGAGCTGGTCTCCCTGGATCCGCAGGGTGTGGAAGCAGCCGCTGATTGGGCCGACCTAAAGTCTCCTGAAACCTACGTCGGCTACGAGAGGGCCGAGCATTTTGCCTCACGAGGAGATACCGTACCAGACAGGCCCAACGTCTACATGGCGCCTCCACGACTCAGCCTCAATGAGTGGGCGCTTGTGGGTGACTGGACGATTGGCGCCGATGCGGCTGCGCTCAACGGCTCAAGCGGCCGAATCATCTACCGCTTTCATGCACGCGATCTCAATCTCATCATGGGTCCAGCGGTACCAGGCGTCCGAGTCAGATTTCGTCTCCGAATCGACGGCCAGCCTCCGGGCATCGCTCACGGGATCGATGTTGACGAGCGGGGCAGTGGGACGGTGAGCGAGCCACGTATGTATCAGTTGCTTCGACAGCCCGGGCCCATTACAGAACGTGAGTTCGACATCGAGTTTGTGGCGCCGGGCGTTCAGGTCTTCGATTTCTCGTTTGGCTGAATCTAGCGCGGAAAACGATGCCCTCCGTGGCTAGCCGTAGCCGTGGCGCATTGAGCACTGACACGCTCGCGTCGCGACCGGGAGACGACGATGAACACGACGCATACGATGAGCACGACGCCGACGAGTACGATCCCGTTGGCCCCACAGGAGCAGGCTGCCGAAGGCCAGCTACTCGATCGCTTCACTCGATTCTGGGGCAGCCACGCGGGCGACGATCCACGCAGGACCTTCGACCGGTTCGTCGCCGGCACGCCGCTCGCAGAAGGCGTCGAGCTGGAGGAAGCGACCGCCGACGGCATTCGAGGCTGGTGGGTATTGCCGCAAGGCCGGAAGCAGCCGGTCGAGTCGGCCGTCCTCTACCTGCACGGAGGCGCCTATGTGCTTGGTTCGGCCGCCGCTTATCGCGGCTTTGCAAGTCAGATCGCAGTGCGCGCCGATGCTGCCGTCTTTGTGCTGGACTACCCACTGGCACCCGAACATCCCTTTCCGGCGGCGCACGATGCGACACTGGCGACCGCAGAGTGGCTCGCGAGCTCTGGCGTCAAGCAGCTGGCTGTCGCAGGCGACTCCGCCGGGGGCGGACTGTCGCTCTCGGCGCTTGCCTCGATGGTAACGGCAACGGAAGTCCCGACCATGACCGCGGGCGCGATGTTCTCTCCCTGGACCGATCTGTCGCTATCGGGTGGAAGCATGACTGACCCGGGCATACACGACGCTCTGCTCGCACGAAGCTTTCTTGCAGACAGCGCGGCGAAGTATCTCAACAGCACGGCAGCACGGGATCCCGTCGCGTCGCCACTGTTCGGCGTCCCCACGGGCATGCCACCGATCTACATCCAGGTCGGCAGCGACGAACTGCTACTTGACGACGCGACGCGCTACGCGTCACGTGCCCGCCAGCAAGGAGCAGAAGTGCGCCTTGAGGTCTGGGACGGGCTCCACCACGTCTTTCAGCTCAATGTTGCCGAGCTGCAGAGCAGCCGCATTGCGCTTGAGCGAGTCGCCGATTTCCTGAACGCCCATCTGCGCGGCTGAATGCCCATGCGGCGTGTGTCTGAATCGAAGTCATATGGACATCACGAGTTGGCAAAACAACTTCACTTCACTTGCAAACCACTGGAGATAATCTATGAGTAACGTACGCAATTTGGCCGCGACCGCTGCCCTGGCCGCTGACAATCTTTCCCCGCAGGCTACAGATTCGCCCGCGCAGATCAAGGAGATAGTCCTTGTTCACGGTGGATTTGTCGATGGCTCTGGCTGGGCGCAGGTCTACCAAGGGCTCCGCAAGGACGGGTATAACGTGTCGGTGGTGCAGAACCCGACCACGTCCCTGGCGGATGATGTGGCCGCGACTAAGCTCGTGCTTGCCCACCTCACCGGGCCAGTCGTCCTGGTAGGGCATTCCTATGGCGGGGCCGTGATCTCCGAAGCAGGCACCGATCCGAAGGTGAAGGCACTCGTTTACATCGCTGCCTTTGCGCCGGACAAGGGAGAGTCGGTACAGTCGTTGATTGCAAATCCGGCGCCAGGAGCATCGGTACCGCCGATCCTGCCGCCGCGGAATGGCTTCCTGTTCCTCGATCGAGCTAAGTTCGCTGACTCCTTTGCCGGCGACGTTACGCCCGCAGAAGCGGCCTTCATGGCTGATTCACAGGTGCCGTGGGGTGTAAACGCTCTGGCTGGGGCTGTGACTGAGCCCGCGTGGAGAAGTAAGCCCAGTTGGTACTTGGTGACGACAGAGGACAAGATGATTCCGCCGCCGGCGCAGCATCAGATGGCGAAACGAGCAGGCGCTGTCGTGACCGAAGTCAAGGGCAGCCACGCGATATATGTCTCGCAGCCGCAGGCGGTAATCAGGGTGATCGAGCAGGCAGCCAAGGGCGGTTGAGTATCCCGTCGACTCGGTAATGGAGCCCGCGACGTGCGGGCTCCGCTCTTTGCTTTGATGCCCCGATCGCGGCTGCTTGCCGTTGGCCGGTGCAGCTGCGACTAGTATCCTAACGAGTACCGTGAGCGCGCGGCGGACTCAATGCTGCTGAGCGATGCGCAGATCGCCGAGATCGTCAATTACATTCGCAGTCACTTTGGCAATCATTATCGGGAACGGCTAACCGCGGCGGAGGTGGCAGCACTCCAGCATCCGATCTCGACGGCAGCGTACTAGCCGACTGCGCCAGCACGGCATTCGCAGCTCGCTCGATATCGGGATCGTGAATCCTCAGTGTCAGGTGATGCCTGCGCTTTCGCGCCAACGCGCAATTTCCTGCCTATGAGCAGCATCGTGCTC
>JASHTF010000110.1 GCA_030040715.1 Gammaproteobacteria bacterium
ATGCCAGTTCCTCGTAGCGCGCTAGGCGCGCCTTGCTCTTTGCCTGGCGCGCTTTGGGATTTGAACGCACCCACTCGAGCTCACGCTCGAGCGTCTTGCGCAGCGCTTCGTGCTCGCGCTCTTCCAGAGCGAGGCGCCGCTCCTTTTGCTCGAGCCAGGAAGAGTAGTTGCCCTGCCACGGGATGCCGTGGCCGCGATCGAGCTCCAGGATCCATTTGGCGACGTTGTCGAGAAAATAGCGGTCGTGGGTCACCGCGATTACGGTGCTCGGGTACTCCTCGAGATAGCGTTCCAGCCATGCAACCGATTCCGCGTCGAGGTGATTGGTCGGTTCATCGAGCAGCAACATGTCCGGCTGCGACAGCAGCAGACGGCACAGCGCCACGCGGCGCTTCTCTCCACCCGAGAGCTGCGCGATCTGCGCGTCCCAGGGCGGCAGCCGCAGCGCGTCCGCGGCGATCTCGAGCTTGCGCTCGAGCTCCCAACCGCCCGCGGCATCGATCGCGTCCTGCAGCTGCGCCTGTCGTTCGAGCAGCTGATTCATCTGCTCGTCCGCCATCGGCTCGGCGAACTGCTCGCTGATGCGATTGAACTCCTCGAGCAGCGCGAAGGTGTTCCCGACTCCCTCCATGACCACGGTGCGTACATCCTTGGTGGGATCGAGCTGCGGTTCCTGGGGTAGAAAGCCGATCACGATTCCGGGCTGTGCGCGCGCCTCGCCATCGTGCTGGCCATCGATGCCCGCCATGATTCGAAGCAAGGTGGATTTGCCGGCGCCGTTCAAGCCCAGCACGCCGATTTTGGCTCCCGGAAAGAACGACAGGCTGATGTCCCGCAGGATAGTGCGCTTGGGAGGCACGACCTTGGAGACGCGACTCATCGTGTAGATGTATTGCGGCACGGAGCTCGATTGGTCAGCGAGGGAAGGGCGGCGGGCATTATCTGCGCTTGCGAGCTGGCTCGCTACCGCCGGCAGTCCGCGCTGCCGCCCGCGGCCCCGAGCGACGCTCCGGCGCAGCTGCTCCGAGGCTCGACCGCAGGTCGAGCGCAGGGCGTGCCGTCGGCGGCACTCACGCGGTGCCGACAGGGACGCTCGCGGGGTGTGCTATCTTGAGCGCGCCGGCAGTGTCGCAGGCGGACTCGAAACACAGCGGTTGGACGCCAAAGCTTCTGCGGTTGCGGTCGTACTGAGCGAGCGCCTGGCGCGCTATGGCTTCGGTGACGGGCATCCCTTTGGCCCTGATCGACTCGCCGCCTTCTCGCGCGAGTTCGAGCACCGCGGCTTGTCGCAGCAAGTGAAGCTGCTCGAGCCGCGCGTCGCGACGATCGAGGAGCTGCAGCTGTTTCACACCCCCGCGCACGTGCGCTTCGTACAAGAGCGCTCGGAATGCGGCAGCGGCTGGCTCGATGGCGGCGACACGCCGGCGTTCCATGGCGTGTTCGACGCCGCCGCCTGCGTGGTCGGGGCGACGCTGGCCGCGACCGATTGGATCCTGCAGGGCACACGCCGGCGGGCATTCGTGCCGATCGCCGGGTTGCACCACGCGCGGCGCGACCGTGCGGCGGGCTTCTGCGTATTCAACGACTGCGGGGTCGTGGTGGAGTACCTGCGACAGCGCCACGGGATCCGTCGGGTCGGCTATATCGACATCGACGCGCATCACGGCGATGGCGTTTATTACCCATTCGAGGATGACGCCGAGCTGATCTTCTCCGATCTGCACGAGAGCGGTCAGTCGCTGTACCCCGGTACCGGCGGTGCCACCGAGATCGGACGCGGCGATGCCGCCGGTACCAAGCTCAACGTGCCACTGCCCGCGGGAGCGGGGGATTCGGAGTTCGACCTCGTCTGGCCGCGCATGCTGGCGCACCAGGCGCGCTTCGCCCCGGAGTTCTTCCTGCTCCAATGTGGTGCCGACAGCATCGCCGGTGATCCCATTACGCATCTACAGCTATCGAGCGCGTGTCACACACGCGCGGCGCGCGAGCTATGCGCGCTGGCTGATCGGCTCGAGCACGGCCGCGTGCTCGCCCTCGGTGGCGGCGGGTACGATCGCGGCAATCTCGCGCGCGCCTGGAGCGGCGTGGTACAGGGTCTACTGGACGGCTGAGACGCGCGGACAACGCCGTCCCGGCGTGCGCGCACGCGTCGCGCCGCCGGCTCGCGCAGGCGGCGGGTGCCGGCGCTTCGGGTCGCTGCGGAGCGATCAGGTACAATTCCCCACCTTGCCTGCGGCTGCGGGCTCCGCTTCCAGATCCATTCTTTTCACACTCCCACTGAAAGTACCGCTGCATGTTTTCGAGTCGGATGCGCATCGAGGATTTTGACCCGGAGCTACAGCGCGCCCTCGATGGTGAGCGCGCGCGTCAGGAGACGCACATCGAGCTGATCGCTTCGGAAAACTACGCCAGCCCGCGCGTGCTCGAGGCGCAGGGTTCGGTGCTCACGAACAAATACGCCGAAGGCTATCCCGGGCGACGCTACTACGGCGGCTGTGAGTACGTCGATGTCGTCGAGCAGCTGGCGATCGATCGCGCCAAGCAGCTGTTTGGTGCCGACTATGCGAATGTACAGCCGCACTCCGGCGTACAGGCAAACGCGGCCGTGTATCTGGCGTTGCTGTCGCCCGGCGACGTCATTCTCGGCATGAGCCTCGATCAGGGCGGTCATCTGACGCACGGAGCGCGCGTCAACTTTTCGGGTAAGCTATTTCACGCCTATCAGTACGGTGTACATCCGGATACAGGACTGATCAACTACGAGCAGATCGAGGCGCTCAGCCGCGAACATCGACCGAAGATGATCGTGGCGGGCTTCTCGGCATACTCACGCATCATCGATTGGCAGCGGCTGCGACGCATCGCCGACGAAGTCGGTGCGCTGCTGTTCGTGGACATGGCGCACGTGGCGGGCCTGGTTGCGACCGGACTGTATCCAAACCCGCTGCCGCATGCCGACGTCGTGACCACCACGACGCACAAGACGCTGCGTGGGCCGCGCGGCGGACTGATCCTGGCGCGCGCCAACGAGGTGATCACCAAGAAGCTCAATGCCAGCGTATTTCCCGGCACCCAAGGCGGTCCGCTGATGCACGTGATCGCCGCTAAAGCGGTCGCGCTGCTGGAGGCACTGCAGCCGGAGTTCGCCGGCTACCAGCGGCAGGTGGTAGCCAACGCGCGCGCGCTGAGCTCCGCTCTGGCGCAGCGCGGCTACACCATCGTTTCGGGTGGCACCGACAACCATCTGTTCCTGGTCAGCCTGATCGGACGCGACATCACCGGCAAGGACGCCGATGCGGCGCTCGGCGCCGCGCACATCACCGTGAACAAGAATGCGGTGCCGAATGACCCGCGGCCGCCGACGGTGGCGAGCGGCCTGCGCCTCGGGACTCCCGCGGTAACGACCCGCGGCTTTCGCGAGACCGAGATGGGCCAGATCGCTGCCTGGACTGCCGACATTCTCGATGCTGGGGGAGCATCGGGCGCGATCGAGCGCGTGCGCCCGCAGGTGCTGGAGCTGTGCCGGCGCTTCCCGGTATACGAATGAGGTTGAGCGGGGCCGTCGATGCACTGTCCCTTCTGCGGCCATGCTGACACCAAAGTGACCGATTCGCGGCTGGTGGCCGATGGCAGCCAGATCCGTCGCCGCCGCGAATGCTTGCGCTGCGCGGAACGGTTCACGACCTTCGAGACCGCGGAGTTGCTGATGCCCCGGGTGATCAAGAGCGCGGGCAATCGCGAGCCGTTCGAGGAGCATAAGCTCAAGGCGGGCATGATCAAGGCGCTCGAGAAGCGCCCGGTGAGCGCGGAAGCGATCGAGCAGGCGGTGGCGCGCATTTGCCACAAGCTTCGGGTCTTGGGCGAGCGCGAGGTGGCCGCGCGCGCGATCGGCGAGCTCGTCATGGATGAGCTGCAGCATCTGGACGAGGTGGCCTACGTGCGCTTCGCCTCGGTGTATCGCCGGTTTCAGGGCCTCGAGGCGTTTCGTGACGAGATCGAGCGCCTGCGGCGTCATCGGCGGCGGCGCGATGAAGGCGCTGAACAGGATCAGCTCCCGCTGCTGCCGAATGACTCGACCCAAGCGGAACAGAAGTCCTGAGGAGCTCACGCGAGCAGCGACGATGGAACCGTTGACGCACTCGAGCACGCAGCCGCAGAGTTCGCCGAGCCAGGGCGATGCCGCGGCAGCGAGCGACCTGCATTACATGCGCCGGGCGCTCGAGCTCGCAGCGCGCGGTCTCAATACGACTGATCCCAATCCGCGCGTGGGCTGCGTGTTGGTGAGCGCAGGGCGCATCGTCGGCGAGGGTTGGCACGAGCGCGCCGGCGGACCTCATGCCGAGGTGAATGCGCTGCGCGCCGCCGGGGCCGCGGCGCACGGCGCGACCGCCTACGTGACGCTCGAGCCGTGTGCGCACGTGGGCCGGACGCCACCGTGCGTCGAGGCGCTCGCCGCGGCGCAGGTGCAGCGCGTGGTCTACGCGGCCGCGGACCCCAATCCGCTCATCAACGGGGCCGGTCTGGCAGTGCTGCGTGCTCGCGGCATCGAAGTGGTCGGTGAACTGCTGGCCGATGAGGCGCGGGCGCTTAATCCAGGCTTCTTCAAGCGCATGCAGTCGGGGCTGCCCTGGGTGCGTGTCAAGCTGGCGATGAGTCTGGACGGACGCACCGCACTCGCGAGCGGCGCGAGCCGCTGGATCACCGGCGAGGCGGCGCGTTCCGACGTACAACGCTTTCGCGCACGCAGCTCCGTAATCATGACCGGCAGTGGCACGGTGCTCGCGGACGATCCCGCTCTCGACGTGCGCCTGGAGGGCGCCGTGCGCCAGCCGCTGCGCGTGGTACTCGACGGCGCGTTGCGCACGCCGCCGCCGGCGCGCATCTTCAGTCGTCCGGGCGCCGCGCTGGTGTTTACCGCCAGTAGGGATCAGGCGCGCCGCGCCGAGCTCGAGCGGCGCGGTGTGGCGGTGGAGGTCGTGGCCGAGGGCGACGAGGGTCTGGCGCTCGAGCCCATCCTGCGCCGGCTCGCCACCCTCGAGGCCAATGAGATCTGGGTCGAGGCGGGAGCGCGCCTGGCCGGTGCGCTGCTGCGCGCGCGCCTGGTCGACGAGCTGGTGGTCTACATCGCGCCAGCGCTGATTGGACATACGGCCCGACCACTGGTGGAGCTGCCGGAGATCGGGCAGCTGGACGCGCGCTTGCGCCTGCAGTTCCTCGACACTGTGCGCATCGGTGAGGACCTGCGCATCATCGCGCGACCGCTGGCTGCGCTGCAGACGGGTGACTCGGCGCGCGGTCCTGCGACCCCGGTGCCCTGACCGCGGGGAGCGAGGATGTTCACCGGCATCATCAGGGACGTGGGTCGCATCGTGGCGCTCGAGCCGAAGGCGCAGGGCGATCTGCGGCTGACCGTCGGCGTCGATCGACTCGATCTATCTCGCACCAGTGTCGGCGACAGCATCGCGGTGGGCGGCGTGTGCCTGACCGCGGTGGAAGTGGAGGCGAAGCGGTTCTGTGCCGACGTTTCTCGCGCCACTCTCGCGGTCACGACCATCGGCCTGTGGAAGGCGGGACGGCGCGTGAATCTCGAGCCCGCGCTGCGCGCCGGGGAGCCTCTGGGCGGACACCTGGTCGCAGGGCACGTCGATGGCATCGCCGAGCTGATCGCTCGGGCGGTGGATGGGCGCTCCCAGTCGCTGCGGATCCGCGTACCGCAAGCGCTGGCACGCTACGGTGCGCGCAAAGGCTCGATCGCGCTCGATGGGGTGAGTCTGACGATCAATGCGGTCGAAGCGGATCGGCTCGATTTCAATCTCGTGCCCCATACGCTTGCGGTGACGACACTGGGGGATCTCGTGCCAGGCGATGCGCTCAACGTTGAGGTAGATTTGATTGCCCGATACATTGAACAGCTTGCGAAGCCTTTCGTGGAAGCTCACTCGCGCGATAAATAGCAATTATTTATCAAATAGTTACAACTCGCTAAGATTCGCTAAGTTTCACTAGCATTCGTCGCAGTTTGACGGTATATCGCGCTATCTCCAGGACAAGGGGCTTCGTTTTTCCAGCTTAAGCTGCCCTAAAAAGGGACCAAGAACACCATTAGCCTGATTGTCTGGCAGGGACTACGCGGAGTGTGCCACGCACTCACTCGACATGGACACGGTCAGTCAGTTCGCCCGGATCGGAGCTGCGGGCTGCGGCGCTGCGGCTGCCGTCTTGGCTGACCTGATGGAGGACCGTCTACTGATGTAACCCTGGTGCGAACGCCCACAGCAGGACAGCGCCGCCTGCCTTCGGGGCGGTGTTTTCGTATTCGCAGGCGTCTGAGCGAAAATTGTGCGACCGACGGTGCGAGGATCAGGACGTGCAGTGGCAGTGGACCGAGACGGTCGAAGGCCGCTTCGTCTCCGGCTATCACCTCGTGCCGCGCCTGCCCAAGCCCCGGCTTTGATGCAAACGGCTGCCCGCCATCAACTGCACTCCGTCGATTCCAGAGGTCTGTTACAGCCCACGGTTCAGATGCTCATGCCCGAACTCACACAGGATGCCGATGCGCTGCAGCGCGCTGCGC
>JASHTF010000111.1 GCA_030040715.1 Gammaproteobacteria bacterium
CGCAGGCAGGAAGTTCCGATAGGCCAGAGCCGCTTGGACGCTCCGATCGCGGGTGAAGATTCCGGTGACCTCGCCGGGCGCATAGTCGCCCGCAAAGGTATAGAGCGCCTCGCCGCGGTAGGTCCATTGACGGGTGCCGTCGTCCCTGCGCCTGCTGATTGCGAACTCACCCACCGGCAGTGCCAGAGCCGAGGCACGCACCGGCTCCCAGTCGCTCGATAGTCGGTGTGAGACCGGTGTGGCGTAGATCGTCCTGTGGGTAGCGGCGTCTACGAACCCAAAGCCATTCGCAATGGCGAGCGCCGCGAGCTCGACATTGGCCGGCATCATCAGGTGCTTTTCCGGTGTGTAGGCAGCACGGCGCCAGCCACGCTTGGGCGAGAACAGCCTGCTCGCCGGGTCGTAGCGCATGGGCTCCGCCGCGGTCCCGAACACCCCGCCGCCCACGCCGGTGGCGCCGTCGGGCTCGCCCGCTGGATCTTTGCCGGAATAGCGATAGAGAGGTTTACCCTGATAACTCCACTGTCGCACCTGATCGTCACGCGCCAGGATCGACCAGTCGCCGGAAGCCTTCGCATGGGCATCCGCCACGAACGGGGGAAACTCCTGGGCACACTCGCCATAGCAGCTCGACTTGCCGGACTGATCGGCATCGTATGTGTAGAGCGGATTACCGTGGGCGTCTCCCAGACGTCGCCACAGAAACTTCGGAATCTGATGGCCGCTCTCGGTGACGTCCACCAAGGTCACGCCCGGAGGCGTCGCATAGGGCACCGTGTAAGCGGCGGCCGTGCTCGCGCTCAGCGCAGTCGCGATCACCAGCCCCGCGATGGCTGGAGTTCGCATCGAATGAGGGTTATCCACGATGCTGCTCCGTGATACGCGTGCCGACTAGTGCGCGGTCGGGTCCACGGCGACGGTGGCTGCATGCACCGCGCCGCCGAGCCCCGCGCTCGACGCGATGGCCAGAATGCTGCCGTCTTCGCTGGCGAGATAGGCCGGTACCGCCTCCATGCGCCAAGTCGTCGAGATCAATCGATTCTGGCCCGTGACCGGATCCGGATCGGCGTCGGCGAACTTCTCCAGAGCTCGATAGAATCCCACGCCGTCGCAGTTGCTGCCCGGACGGGAGGTGCATTGGTATACCCACCGATGCCAGTCGGTGTATCCACCCCAGTAGCCCACGAGCTTGCCCGGCTCGCTGTGGATGCGCATGTGCGCGCCCTTCAGGTCGATGGCCGCGTACCACGTCATGTCGCCTTCCAGGTAGATGTAGCTCGGCTTGATCGTGAGGATGCCGTTGTTGATCTCGCCGGACAGCACGTTATGCGAGCGCGGACTCGGGTCGACGATGTATGTCACGTCGCCGCGTACGCCGCCCAAGGCATTACGCTCGAGATGTCGAGTGGTACGATCGAGCGTGACGGTCACCGGACCATCCTTGGTCAGATCAACTCCCGTAATCCGCAACGACCAACCCGGCGAGCTGTCAATGAAGTTCATCCAGGCTTCTTCCTGGAAATACGGCGCCCTTGGCGGTGTCGCCTGAAATATGAAGTTGCATCCGAGCGCACGCCAAAGCTGATTGTCGACCTTCTCGTGCGTGTCAGGATCGATGAATTTGCTTGCCGGCGGACCACCGAGATCGAATCCGTACGCGTACGCTCCCGCGACTGGCTCGTACTCGGAGCTCGGATCCTGCACCACGGCGTCGGGATAGGCGAGCGCGGGTACCGGCTTGCCATCGACCAACGCGCGGTCGCGCCGTTGCTGCTCCTCACCGCCGACGGCGCGGCCCTTGGCGACAAATTTCACTCGGTCGGGATCGAGCGCGGCCCGGGGACAATTGGAGACGAAATCAGGATTGTTGGTCGCGGTGGCAAACCAGCTGATCACGTAACCGCGCGTTTCGGCCGGCGTGAGCGAGCCCCACAGCAGGAGCGGCAAGGCGCTGATGATCGCGACCGACCTCGAGGAGACGGACGCGTGCGTGCTCGTGCAGTGCAGTGTGCGCTTGGGCTTCATGGCACCCCCGAAACCCGCTGGCCGCCAGGCGACGCGCAAATAATATCGCTCTATCGCACTCGCCCGTTAACGCTGCGTGTCATCGGGTCTCGTAATGGGGTCTCAGAGCCCTCCGGTGCTACGCCGGGCGGCTCGAGGGGGCTCGCTGGGGTCGCGCAGGGCGTGCGGCGGTCGGGTTTGGGGAGTAGAAGGAGGCGTTGTGCCGGCCGCGCACCGCCTCGCGCGTGAATGTGATCAGATGATGCGCCACGGCGCCGACGTGAATGGCATCGCTGACGCGCCCGGTCCGCAGCAGCGGCCAGACCGTGCGCCAGAAGGTGCGTCGATAGTCGGATAGCAGTCCGACCCGCAGCGTCAGATTGGTGAGGGTACGCAGTCCCAGCCGCAGGTCCGACGCCTTCAGCTCGCTCACGGGACGTCGGCGCGCCAGGCGCCGCGGATAGGTGTGCTCGATGTTGTGAGCGTAGCGCGCGTAGATTGCCTCGGGCTGATAAATCTCCTGTATCAGCCGCTTCCATCCCGCGAGTACCCGCTCGTAGGGTTGGAGAAACACGACGTTCGATTCGCGATCGCGCTGCTCGGTGATCCGGCCCGCCGCCGCCAGGCGCTGGTACAGCGGCGTGCGCGGCAGCGCTTGCAGCAGATTGACCGTGAGCATCGGAATATTGGAACGCTCGACGAACTCGCGAATGCGCGCGGGGGTCTCTGCGGTGTCGGTATCGAGCCCGAGAATGATGCCCGATACCACCTCCATGCCGTAGGAGTTCAAGCGCGCGACGGCCTCGTACATCGGCACGTTGGCGTTATGGCCCTTGTCCATCGCGCGCAGCGCATCGAGCTCCGGCGTCTCGATGCCGCAGAACACGGTGGTGAAGTACGCTTCGCGCATCATCGCGAGTAGCTCAGGATATTTGGCGATGTTGAGCGTCGCCTCGCACGACAGCTCGAGCGGGTAACCGCGCCGTCGCTGCCAATCGATCAGCGTCGGTAGCAGCTCGCGTGCGGCTTTGCGGTTGCCGATGAAGTTGTCGTCCACGAAGTAGACTGCCCCCAGCACCCCGGTCTCAAGCAGCGTGTCGAGCTCGCGGGTGACCTGCTGCGGAGACTTCAGCCGTGGCACGCGCCCGTACAACGCCGGGATGTCGCAAAACTCGCAGCGATACGGACAGCCGCTGGAGAACTGTACGCTGCCTAGAAAGTAGCGCGAGATCGGCGCCAGGTGATAGGCCGGCAGCGGAAAGTCGGCCAGTGGTGTGCGCTCGACGGTCTGATAGCGCTGCTGCTGAGAGGGGCGGCCCGGATCGTCATCCAGCCGCCGAAACAGCTCCTGTGTGGCATCGCCGAGCTCCCCAATATGTAGATAGTCGAACTCGCGATAGTACTCGGGACAGGCGGAGACCGAGGGACCGCCGAGCACCGTCGTCTTGCCGCAGTGCTGCGCCCGCCGATTGATGTCCTCGATCGCCGGACGCTGCACGTGCATGCCACTGACGAACACGACCTCCGCCCAGGCGAAGTCGGCCGCGCGCGCGACGCTGATGTTCTCGTCGATGAAGCGCACCTGCCAGTCCACCGGCGCACTCGCCGCGACCACCAGGATGCCCTGTGGGGGCATGAAGGCGCGGGTCCGGCCGCACAGCGCATACGCATGCTCCAGCGTGCCGAATGAGGGCGCGTAGCGTGGGAATACACACAAGATGCGCCGTCTCACTCCATCGCCTCACGCTCTCAAGTCCACGGCCTACGTCATCTGACAGCGCCGACCGCGGCGGCAGCGACGCTTCACCAGCAATGCTTCCCAATTGCAAGTCGATCCCGGATCAGGGTGAGCCGCCAGAATCTGTGGGACCGTGCTGACCCCGTGCACGCGCCGTCGCGACCGCGGAGCGGCTACCCGTTCGGGTAGTTACGGTCGGAGCGGCGATACACGAGACTGTACTGCGAGGGTCGACAGCTCAATTCGGATTCATCAGCGAGAGACAGCCAATGACTTCCAGCCTATTGCCGCAACTATCGAGCGAGTTGGATACACTCATCCAAGCGCTGACGCCACGAGTCGTTGCCGTCAGCGCCGCGCGCCACGTGGCGCTGTCCGGCATACTCTGGCGCGACCGCCATGTAGTCACGGCGGCCGAGGCTGTGGCAGGGAGCGAGCACGTGCGGCTGCGTTGGAGCGTGCCGACGGGCGGCAGCCGGTCCGAGCAGCAGGATGGCCGGGGTGGCTTACCGGAGCAGCCCAGCGAGACCGTCGGTTCCCTGCAGGCGGCGGATCTGTCAACGGACGTGGCGGTGATCGTCTCGGACACCACGGCCGAGCGCGCGACGAGTCCTGCGGGAGCGGACGGCTCCAGTGCCGACGCGCTGCGAACCACGCTGCGGCTGGGCGAGCGGGTGTTGCTCATGGCGCACGATGGGCGCGGGCCACTCGCGACCTGGGGCACGATCTGCGCCACCGGACCGGCCTGGCGCTCGCGCCGCGGCGGCGAGATCGCCCAGCGCCTCGAGGTCGACGCGCTGCGTGACCGTCGGCTCGAAGGTGCGCTGGTCGCCGATACGGCAGGACGCATCGCGGGCATGCTGGTGTCCGGCCCGCGTAATTGGCTCGCCATCCCTGCGGCAACCGTGGAGCGGGTGCTCAGCTCGGTGGCGCAACGCGGCTATCTGCCGCGTCCCTATCTGGGCGTGCGGCTGCAGAATCTTTGGTTGGATGCCGGCACGCTGGCCCGCTTTGGCCGGCAGGCGATGCGTATCGCCGTGGTCGCCGGTGTCGACGCCGACTCGCCCGCCGCAGCGGCACAGCTCGAGCCGGGCGATCTGATCGACAGTATCGATGGGCGCGAAGCCGACGGCGTCGATGCGGTCACCGAGCTGCTATCGGCCACGGCACCCGGCGAGCGTCTCGACATTGGGATGCGCCGGGGTGGCGCACTCGTCACGCGAGCCCTCACGGTCGGCGAGCGGCCCGCCGCCGCCAGCAGGCCTGGAGCACGGCAGGCTGGACAATAGGGGTTGCAGAACAATCAGCTGCCCCCATCATCGCCGGAGTGCAGTTCATCATCGCCGCATCGGACGAGGGCACGCGCAGCGCGCTGCGCGCGGTGCTGGATGCGGCCGGGCTGATCTCAGCGCAGGAAGTCGAATCGCCATCGCAGCTGCGATTGCTCGAGCACCGTCACCCCGACGAGCTCGCCGGTTCTGAGGCCATCATCGTGACGGGACCGAGTCTGCGGCGCGCGCAGGAGTTCGTGCGCAGTGGCCTCGACAGCGGCTTCCCGGTGCTGATCTGGCCGACGGCGCCGCCGCCACTGGCCTCAGAGTCGCAGCAGCGTGGCGCGCGGCTGACGGCGCGTGAGCGTCAGATCCTGTCGCTGGTGGCCGCGGGTGTTTCGAACAAGGGCATCGCAGCCAAACTTGCGGTGTCACCGAACACGGTGAAGTTTCATCTGTCGGCGCTGTTTGCGAAGCTGCAGGTCACGCGACGCGCCGAGGCCATCGCGGCGGCGGCGCGCAGCGGCGAGCTGTCACTGTAACAACTATCACAAACTGGCGCTGCGACGAGTGTGGCTGCGATGGCCGTTATTGTGACAACTGCTGCGGGCGCAGCGGCGTGGCCGCGAGCGCACCCACGACCGTCGTCCAGCCGCGTACGTGCCAGCGGCGCACCAGTTGGTGTTGAACGTAGGGATCGGCGGCGGCGAAGCGCTGCGCGATCTCGGGTGAATCGCCTCGAAACAGCAGCACCGCGCCGTCGACCGGGTCCACCAGGGCCCCGGCGAGCACCAGCTCGCCGCGCTCGTGGGCTTGCCAGGCGAGCTGCAGATGCTGGGCACGATAGCGCGGTCGCCGCTCAAGATAGTCCGGTACGAACTCGTAGAACAACAGGTAGTGCATCATCAGCGGTGCTCCATTGTCATGCAGCTGCGGGCGCCCGAGAAGCTCAAGACTAAGGCGTGATAGAATTGCCCTGCTCGTGCGCTCGCGGGTGGCCAGCGCCGGCGCGTGACGCGGCGCTCGGCGTCGCGCCCGAGTCTGCCGATGAACGCCGGCCCGATCATCCTCCTCGGAGACAAACAAATGCTGAAGCCGCAATTATCTACCGATCTCGATGCCTACTGGATGCCGTTCACGGCGAACCGCGGTTTCAAGAAGAAGCCCCGCATGATCACGCGGGCGAGCGGCGCATACTTTGAAGACGGTGAAGGGCGGCGCATCTTCGACGGACTCTCGGGTCTATGGTGCTGCGGGTTGGGCCACTGCCGCGCCGAGATCACCACCGCCATCCAGGAGCAGGCGGGCACGCTCGAGTACGCGCCGGCATTCCAGTTCGGGCATCCAAAGGCGTTCGAGCTCGCGAGTCGCATCCGGGAATTGACGCCGCAGGATCTCGACTACGTCTTCTACACCAACTCGGGATCCGAAGCGGCAGACACGGCACTGAAGATCGCTCGTGCCTATTGGAGGCTCAAGGGTAAGGCTTCAAAGGTCAAGCTGCTCGGTCGGCAGAAGGGCTACCACGGAGTCAACTTCGGTGGCCTCAGCGTCGGTGGCATGGGACCCAACCGCAAGACGTTCGGTCCGGGCCTCGAAGTGGATCATCTGGCGCACACGCAACTGCCACGCAACGCATTTACGCGTGGCATCCCCGAGCAGGGCGCAGAGCTCGCCGATGAGCTGCTCGAGCTCATCAGTCTGCACGATGCCTCCAATATCGCCGCGCTCATCGTCGAGCCGTTCTCGGGCTCGGCCGGCGTGGTCGTGCCGCCCAAGGGATATCTGCAGCGCCTGCGTGACATCTGCACCAAGCACGAGATCCTGTTGATCTTCGACGAGGTCATCACGGGATTTGGTCGCGCCGGCGCGATGTTCGGCGCTGACTACTTCGGCGTCATACCCGATATGCTGAACTTCGCCAAGCAGATCACCAACGGGGCGATCCCACTCGGCGGCGTGATCGTGAAGGAAGAGATCTATCAGACCTTCATGGCCGCGGGTGGTCCCGAATATGCGGTCGAGTTTGCGCATGGTTATACCTATTCCGGCCATCCGATGGCCTGTGCCGCCGGGCTCGCGACGCTTGACCTGCTGAGGCGAGAGCAGGCGGTGCTGCGAGTGCAGCAGCTGGCACCTTACTTCGAGAACGCGGTACACAGCCTGAAGGGGCTCAAATATCTAACCGATATTCGCAATTGTGGTCTCGCGGCGGGCCTGAGCTTCGAGGCCAGGGCCGGAGAGGCCGGACGACGTCCCTACGAGATAGCGATGCACTGCTGGAAGAACGGATTCTACGTGCGCTACGGCGGTGACACGATCCAGCTCGCCCCGCCGTTCATCGTCGAGAAGGCCGAGATTGATCGACTGATTGCGGCCGTCGGCGACGCAATCCAAGCGCTCGAGTAGGCGAGCTGCGGTTCCGGCGTCGCTACCCTACCTACGGGAGGCCGTCGGGCGCGCCTCAGGTGCCTCGGCATGCAGTGTCTGAGCGGCTGCAGGTACTGCTGCCGACGCTCGGGAGTGCGGGCGACGTCCACCCGTTCATTGCGCTCGGCCTCGCGTTACAGGCGCGTGGGCACCGCGCGACCGTGCTCACCAACCCGCTGTTTCAGGCGCTGATCGAGCGGCACGGCCTGGGATTCGAAGCGGTGGGCTCGATCGAGCTCGCGCATGCTGCCATCCGCAATCCGGATCTGTGGCACCCCCGGAAAGGGCTGCGCTATGTGCTGCAGATCATGGCGCCCGCGGTCGCGGAGGTCTATCGCATCATCGCGCGCCGCGCCGCGGACGACACCGTCGTCGTCGCATCCAGCCTCGCATTCGGTGCGCGCGTGGCACAGGACAAGCTCGGGCTACCCACGGCGACCGTGCACCTGCAGCCCAGTGTGATGCGTAGTATCTACGACCAGGTGCCCGTCGGTTCCTGGCGCTGGGCCGCATCGCTGCCGCCCTGGGCGAAGGCAGCGCTATTTCGGCTGATCGATGGGCTCGCGCTCGACCGCGATCTCAGGCAGGCGGTGAATGCGCTGCGCGCCGAGCTCGGCCTGGCTGCGGTCGACCGGCTGCTGCCGCGCTGGTGGCATTCACCGCAAGCCGTCATCGGCTTTTTCCCCGAGTGGTTCGCGTCTGCTCAACCCGATTGGCCGCCGCAGACGCAGCTGGTCGGTTTTCCGCTCTGGGATGGCAGCGCCGATGATGCGAGCGGCGGCGTGGCCACTGACGCCGAGCAATTTCTCGCCGCCGGCGATGCACCACTGGTATTTACGGCGGGCTCGGCCGCGGCGGGATCGCACGGCTATTTTGCCGAGTCGATCCGGGCCGCGCAGCGGCTCGGCAGGCGGGCGCTGCTGGTGACCAATTTTCCTGAGCAGTTGCCGCGGCGCTTGCCGGGCTCCATCGGCGCGTTTGGCTACGTACCGTTCAGTCGGCTGCTGCCGCGCGCGGCGCTGCTGATTCATCACGGCGGCATCGGCACACTGGCTCAAGCGGTGAGTGCTGGTATTCCTCAGCTGCTGGTACCTCGTGGCTTCGATCAGTTCGACAACGCCGCGCGCATCGAGCAGCGCGGTCTGGGTCGCACGCTGGCGCAGAGCGCCTACGGGGCGGGGGCCGCGGCACGCGTGCTGGGGCTCATGCTGGACGATGACGCGATGAGACAGCGGTGCCGGGGAGCGGCGGCCAGCATCGACTCGGTGTCCACACTGCAGGCGGCCTGTCGCATCGTCGAGGGGCTAAGGAAGCGCCGCGCCGCCGGTCCGCAGCCTGGCGATTGACGCCGCCGTCAGTGGCGCACGCAGCCGAGCCTCGGTCGCGCGGCCCGGGTTTTGCTCGATAATAGCGTCCGATGGCCAGACGCTCCGGCAGCGCAGATCTTCCCCTGCACTCGGGACGGGTGCCTGCCTGGCTTGCCGAGCGCATGGCGGCGCTCGCGCGGGTTATCGCCGAAGCGATCATCTACCATTATGGCCGGGATGAGTTCCTGCGCCGTCTGTCGCATCCCTTCTGGTTTCAGTCCTTCGGCGCCGTCATGGGCATGGACTGGCACTCCTCGGGTATCACCACCAGCGTGATGGGTGCGCTGAAGCGGGGGCTCGCGCCGCTTCAGGGCGAGCTCGGGCTCTACGTCTGCGGCGGGCGGGGCGCCTACGCGCTGCGGACGCCGGCGGAGCTGCGCGCCGTCGGGGAGCGGACCGGGTTGGATGCCGCGGCACTGGCGCATACGAGCCGCCTGGTCGCCAAGATCGACAGCGCCGCCGTGCAGGATGGCTTCGACCTCTATCTGCATGCGTTCGTGGTGAGCGCTGAGGGCCACTGGTGCGTCGTACAGCAGGGTATGAATACCGCCACCCGCGAGGCGCGCCGCTATCACTGGCTGTCAGAGGGGCTCGGAGGCTACTTCGACTCGCCGCATGCCGCGATCGAGGGACGCAACCAGGGTGCGATCATCAATCTCGCTGACGTCCGTGCCGAACGCAGTCGGCGCGTCGAGCTCGAGCTGGTGCAGGCGGGACCTGACCACCCCGTCGCGCTGCTGCGCCAGCTGCGCGGCCAGCAGCTACACGCTAGCGGCAATGCCGCGCTCGATCTGTTTCCTGAGACAGTGCCTGCCTTACGGCCGTCCTCAACCTTACCCGAGGCGACTGCCGCCCCGCTGGCGCGGTCGGCTGCGCCGCACTTGCGACTGCCGGCTCGACACGAAGTGCGTGCCTCGGACGTTTTTCTGCGGCGCTTGCATGCCACGCTGGCCGCGGCCGCCGAGCGTGGACCGCGGGACTTCTCCGAGCTGCTGCTGACTCCGGGACTGGGTGCACGCACGGTGGCGGCGCTGGCGTTCGTGGCGGAAATTGTCCACGGCGCTCCGGCGCGCTTCTCCGATCCGGCGCGCTACTCGCTCGCCCACGGCGGCAAGGATCGACAGCCGTTTCCCGTGGCGCTGCACGTCTATGATGAGACGCTGCGCGTGATCAAGGACGCTGTGGTCAAGGCCAAGCTCGGCGATAGTGCGCGTCTGGCGGCGTTGAGGCAGCTCGACTGCCAGGCGCGCGCGTTGGAGCGGCGCGCTTCGGGGCCGAGCTTCGGCGCTTGGGTCGCTGGTGAACGCAGCCGTTCGCGCCGCTACGGGGGCCGATCAGTTTTTGGGCTCGAATGAGTTGAGCAACGATACCTTATGACATGGTCCAGAGAGCCTCGCATCGATGCGGTCGCCATCCTGAGCCTGCGACCGACACAGATCACTGTCGGCATGCGCGAGGTCGAGGACAAGCGCCGCCGCTGGCGCGATCACCCGGACAGCAAGAAGTCGAACTTCCTCGGGACGCACCTGATTCCAGTGATCCTCGGTCCGAAGGACCAGTCCTACATCATCGATCACCATCACCTGGTGCTGGCGCTGCATCGCGAGGGTGTGAAGCAGATCGCGACCACGGTCGTGGCGGACCTGAGCAAGCAGCCGCGTGACGTGTTCTGGACCTATCTGGAGCACCACTGCTGGGTGCATCCCTACGACAGTGACGGTCGCCGTTGCTCGTACAAGGAGATACCGAAGCGCATCTCGGATATGGTCGACGATCCCTTTCGGAGCCTGGCTGGTGAGTTGCGGCTGCACGGGGGATTTGCCAAGGACGTCACGCCCTTTAGCGAGTTTCTATGGGCCGATTTTCTGCGTCACCAAGTGAAGCGCAAGCTGTTGGAGCGCGATTTCCCCGCGGCCTTGCGGATGGCGTTGCGTCTGGCGCGCACCGATGAAGCGAACTACCTGCCGGGGTGGTGCGGCCCGGTGCGCACCTATCTATAGCCGTCGCAGTGGATCCGAGCGCAGACAGCGCGAGTGCGCGACTCACGCGCCCGCCCCCTTCCGGCGCGCGCGTGCCCGCCGCTCGGTGGGCTGACGCGATCGCAGCCTTGTCGATTGCGGGGCTGCTGCTGCCCGAGGCGGTGGCTTACTCGGCACTGGCGGGCTTGCCACCGCAGGCGGGCGTGATGGCGTTGTTTGCCGGCCTGGTCTGCTACGCGGCGGTAGGTTCGAGCCGCTACGCGATCGTCAGCGCGACGTCATCTTCCGCCGCCGTGCTGGCGGCGGCGACCCTGAGTGTGGCCGAACCCTCACAGCGAATTGCCTTTGCCGCGTTGCTGGTGATCGCCGCGGGGGTGGCTTTCGTCGTGGCCGCATGCGCGCGGCTGGGAGCGGTGTCAAATCTGATCGCGCGGCCGGTGCTGCGCGGTTACATCTTCGGGCTGGCACTCGTGATCGTGCTGCAGCAGTGGCCGTCGCTCGCCGGCATTCGCCTTCACAGCAACAACGTGCTGCCATTGCTCTTCGAGAGTGTGCGCCAGCCCCGGGCTTGGAATCTGACCGGCCTGACGGCGGGGATCATCGCGTTGTGTGTGCTTCTGCTGCTCCAGCGCCTCCGTTACGT
>JASHTF010000112.1 GCA_030040715.1 Gammaproteobacteria bacterium
CGAGCAGCGCGCAACCGCCCAGCAGCGCTCCAGCCGCCGCCGCGATCACGGCAACCGCACGCAGCGGCGCCCGAGTGGACGACCGCGGATTCTGTTCAGGGCCTAACCGCACGGCTCTGATTCTAGAGGAGTACCGGTTGATTGGGCAGATCTGATGCCGAGTCGGTCACGCCCGCAGTACCACCCGGCCCCACAGCGGCGGCGCCGGCGGCCTCCGTGGCACCGCCTGTTCCTGCGGCGCCGCCGCGCTCGGGCACGCCCGCCGGAAAATGTCGGATGAGCAGCTGCGCCACGCCCTGCACGCCGGCGAGCGAGCCATCAACATAACGCCCCTGGCGGTAGTGCGCCTCCATGACACGGCAAACGGCCTCCCACTCTTCGCGCCGCACGTGCTTGCTGATACCACGGTCGGCGACGATTTCGACCGCCCGATCGGCCCACAGCAGGTAGATCAGTACGCCGTTGCTGTGGTGCGTGTCCCACAGATGCAGGTGGGCGAATAACTGCGTCGCACGTGCTCGAGGTGATAGGCCGTGCCACAGCGCCGCGAGCGGCAGCGCGGTCTCGATCACGAAGCGGATCTCGCCGGCGTGGTGTACCTCGGCCTGGGCGCAGGCCGACTGAATCTGCGCGAGCACGGCCCGGCTGAACAGCGCGCGCACACGCAGTCGCGAACTGAACAAGTGCCGCAGCATGCGACGCAGTTTCATCCGTGTGCGCTCACCAGCTGCCCGAGGCGCCCCCGCCACCGAACCCACCACCGCCACCGCTGAAGCCGCCGCCGAATCCACCCCCACTGAACCCACCGCCACCCAAGCCGCCGAACCCACCGAGTCCACCGAAGCCACCACGGCCACCCGAGGTCCAACCGCCGCCGCTGAATCCCAGAAGCAGCGCGACCAGGAAGCCGAGCAGCCCAGCACCGACGGCGATCCCGATCGCCTGAGTAAGCAGCAGTGCCAGCAGGCCGGTACCCGCTCCGGTGAGCGCCGCGCCCACCGTGCGACCGAACAGTGCATGCAGCAGGCTGGTGATCACGAAGAAGCCGATCAGCAGCGGCAGCACCAGATTCCAATGTTGCGCACGGGCGCCACCCTGCCAAGTGCGCTCGGGCGGCGGCAGCGGCTCACCCTGAATCACGCTCATCATCTGGTCGACTCCGGCGCTGATGGCGGCGAAGAATTGCCCCTGCCGCAGCAACGGCACCATCGTATCTTCGATGATGCGATGGGAGGTGACGTCGGTCAGCACTCCCTCGAGTCCGTAACCGTTCTCGATGCGCAGCGCATGATCGTTCTTGGCGATGATCAGCAGCGCGCCGTCGTCGACAGCCTTGCGCCCGAGCTTCCACGCCTCGACCACGCGGATCGAGTACTGCTCGATGGCCTCGGGCGCGGTCGTCGGCACGATCAGCACCGCGATCTGTGCGCCCTTGCGCGCCTCGAAGTCGGCGAGCCGTTGCTCGAGCTCGGCCTGCTGCGCGGCCGTGAGGGTACCCGTCAGATCCGTGACCCGCGTGGTCAGCGCGGGAATCGGCTGCAGTCCCGAATCGCCGGCTCGCGCCGGCGCGCCCGCGGCCATCGTCGCGAGCACGGCCGTAGCGATCAGCGTCAGCGCCAGCGGCGAGCGTCGCAACGCCAGCGCGCACCCGTGCCTGGGCCGCATCGGCCGCGTCGGCAGCATGGGCCTACTGGGTGGCGCCCGTCGGCGCTGCCCCGCCGGTGCCGAAGTCCACCGTCGGCGGCCGTGCGATCGCGCTCTCGTCCTGGACCGTGAAGTTCGGCTTCAGCGGATACTTGAACACCATGGCGGTGAGGTTGCTCGGGAACGAGCGGATCAGCACGTTGTACTGCTGCACCGCCTCAATGTAGCGGTGTCGCGCGACTGCGATGCGGTTCTCCGTGCCCTCAAGCTGCGCCTGCAGGTCCTGAAAGTTCTGGTCGGACTTGAGTTGCGGATAGTTCTCGCTGACGGCGATGAGGCTCTTGAGCGCCTGGGTGAGCTGCCCTTGCGCGGCCTCGAACTTCTGGAACGCCTGCGGATCGTTCAGGACCTCCGGAGTCACCTGTATCGAGCCGACGCGGGCGCGCGCCTGGGTCACGCCCAGCAGCACTTTCTGCTCCTGGGCGGCGAAGCCCTGCACCGTGCGCACCAGATTCGGCACCAGGTCTGCGCGCCGCTGGTATTGATTCACTACTTCGGACCAGGCCGCCTTGACGGCCTCGTCCTGCTGCTGAATACGATTGTAGCCGCAGCCGCTCGCGGCGCAGGCGGCGAGCACCAGTACCACGAGCTGCAGCGTGCGCCAGGCAGAATTGTACCGTTGCATGGAAAAGTACCTCGGCGCCTCCGGGCGCGAAAACCTCGTGACCAATTGTCCCCGCCGACGGCGACCAGGCGCAAGCGCAACACGGCAGCCTGCAGCCGCGGGTGCCGCGCCTGCCGCGCCTGCCGCGAGCGCCGCGAGCGCCACGGTCCAGTCAGCGCCGCAATTTTATATTCTTTCTGGAAAGAAATATAATGCGCACGCGCTCAAGCCGGCTGCGGGACTGCCATGGGACGACCGAGGGAAGTGACCGACGAGCAGATCGTCATCGCCGCGCGGCGCTGTTTCTTCGAGCACGGCGCCGCCGTATCGGCGGTCGACATCGGCCGCGAGCTCGGGGTCAGTCACACCACGGTGTTCAACCGCTTCGGCTCGAAGGAGGCGCTGCTGATCGCGGCGCTGGGGCCGCGTGCCGAGGTTCCGTGGGTGACCGCACTCGAGAGCGGCCCGGACGCTCGCCCCATTCGCGAGCAACTCGTCGAGCACGCCAAGGTGATCTGCGCCTACTTCCAGGAGCTGCAGGCGGGACTGGCGCTGCTGCGAGCCGCAGGGGTCGCGGCCGACAAGACCTACCGCGGCCGCACCACCGAGCCGCCGATGCAGGCATTTCGCGCACTGACCGCCTGGCTGCGGCGAGGCCAACGGCAGGGACGGCTGGCCAGGTGCAACGTGGAGACGTTGGCGGCGACAGTCCTGGGCGCGCTGCACGGCTGGGCGTCTACCGCGCGCGTTTGCGGCCTGTCGACGGCACCCGCCGCCGCCGAGCGGCACCTCGAGCGCTTCATTGAGCTGCTGTGGAACGGAATTGGCGGAGACCGGGCGTGAGCGCAGGGGGCTCCAAGTACATCACGCCCGCGGGCGCCGCGCGGCTGCGCGCCGAGCTCGACCAGCTGTGGCATCACGAGCGCCCGCTGGTCACCGCCCAGGTAGCCGCCGCCGCCGCCCAGGGCGATCGCTCCGAGAACGCCGAGTACACCTATGGCAAGCGACGGCTGCGTGAGATCGATCGGCGGGTGCGCTTCCTGCGCACGCGACTCGATCAGATGAAGATCGTCGACCGGCCGCCGCACGATCGCGGCCGCGTCTATTTCGGCGCACGCGTGACGCTCGAGGCCGAAGGCGGCGAGCAGCTGCGCTACCGTATCGTCGGTCCGGACGAGCTCGACATGGGCACCGATCACATCAGCATGGACGCCCCGCTCGGCAGCGCGCTGCTCGGCAAGCGACTCGAGGATGAGGTCGAGATCGCGCTGGTCGCCGGAGCGCGCCGCTATCGGGTGGTGGCGATCGAGTACCTCGCGGGGTGCAGCCCCGAGCCGAGCCTTCGAACCGATCCGGTCGCTTCAGACGATGCTGTCGACTGCTAGAAGGCTCGCGTCTCGGCGCGCCCTCAGCTCACCCGCACGTTCTTGAACTGCCAGGGGTCGCTTTTATCGAGATCCTCCGGGAACAGCCGCTCGCGCTCCGTGAGCGGCGTCCAGTCGCTGTATTGGCCGACGACCGGTCCGAGATACGGCCTGCAGATCTCGAGGCAGCGCCGGTAGTCCATCTCGTCCGGCTCGATGACGCCGCTGTTGGGATTCTCCATTGCCCACACCAGGCCCGCGAGCACGGCGGCCGTCACCTGCAGGCTGGTGGCATTGTTATAGGGTGCGAGCCGCCGCGCCTCGGCGATCGACAGCTGTGAGCCATACCAATAGGCATTCCTCTTGTGGCCGGCAACCAGCACGCCGAGCTCATCGAGCCCGTGAGCAATGTCGTCCATGAGGATGCGCTTGCGCTGCTGCAGCTCGTAATTGCACCCGCAGAACTCGTGCAGCGACAGTACCGCCGCATCGCACGGGTGATAGGCGTAGTGCACCGTAGGCCGGTAGAGCACCTGGGTGTCCTTGCGCACGGTGAAATAGTCGGCGATCGAGATCGACTCGCCATGAGTGATCAGGAAGCCGTGGTACGGCCCGTTCAGCGGCGTCCAGCTGCGCACTCGTGTCGCCACCCCCGGCTGCGACAGGTAGATCGCCGCCCCGCCCCCCACCTCCTGGCGTCGACCATCACGCGGGAAATTGCGCTCGTGGGTCCCCCAGCCGAGCTCCGCGGGCTGCGAGCCCTCCGAGACGAAGCCGTCGACCGACCAGGTATTGACGAATTCGCCTGGCTCCTTCGCTCGCGTCGATACCTGCGTGTCACGCTCGGCGATGTGGATCACCTTGACGGAGAGCCGCTGCGCGAGCTCCGCCCAGTCGCTGCGCGACCTCGGCTCGCTGACCGGCATGCCGGTATCGCTCGCGACGTTGAGCAGCGCCTGCTTGAGCAGATGCGACACCAGGCCGGGATTGGCCCCGTGCGTGAGCACCGCGGTGGG
>JASHTF010000113.1 GCA_030040715.1 Gammaproteobacteria bacterium
TCGGCGTCGGCTTCCGAGATCCTCGCGGCGGCGCTGCACGACAACCAGCGAGCGCGTCTCGTCGGTCACCGTACCTATGGCAAGGGGACGGTCCAGACCATCATGCCGTTGGCCGATGGCCTGGCGCTCAAGCTCACGACTTCACGCTACTACACGCCTGCGGGGATCTCGATCAACGGAGTCGGGATCGCCCCCGACGTACTGCTGACCACGCCGGAGGAGCCGCCGGCCGACATGGATACCGGCAGCTCGGATACCGGCAGCTCGGAAGGCGCCGCCCCGACGCCATCGCTCGCGCAACGCGACCAGGAAGTGGCGGTCGCGCTGACGACCTTGAGCGGCGGGCCTGGCCCGGTCGCCGAGGCGACGCCGCCGTCCCCGTCGCGCTAGCACCCGCTGGCGCTCTAAGCTTGCCCCATGAGCGTGCTGCATACCGCGGCCGACTGGGCGCTGCACCTCGATCGTCATCTGGCGGACTTGCTGGCGCTCTACGGCGCGTGGCTCTATCCGATCGTCTTTGCGGTGATCTTTGCTGAGACCGGCCTGGTCGTGACTCCGTTTCTGCCGGGCGACTCGCTGCTGTTCGGCATGGGGGCGCTGGCGGCGGTCGACCGCAGCGGCACACTGCGCGTCGGCTGGATCGTGCTGCTGCTCGTCGCTGCGGCCGCCGGCGGCAACTCGGTGAACTACCTGATCGGGCGGCGGCTGGGGCGCGCGGCCTTCAGCGGCCGCCATCGCCTCATCAAGCTCGAATATCTGCTGCGCACCGAGCGCTACTTCGAGCGCTACGGTGCCCTCACGGTGCTGCTGTCGCGCTTCATGCCGATCGTCCGCACCTTTGCTCCCTTTGTCGCCGGCATCGGACGTATGTCGTATGGCCGCTTTCAGGCCTTCAACGTCGCGGGCGCGACCGCGTGGGTATTGCTGTTGGTCCTCGGCGGCTTTGGTTTCGGCAATCTACCCTGGGTGCAAAATAACTTCGGCGTCGTCACCCTGATCATCATCGCCGCATCACTGGTGCCAGTGCTGGTGGTGGCGGTGCGTAACAGGCGTGCACCCAGGAACCCACCTGATAACCAACCAATCATCCGGTAACACCAAACAAATATTGCTTTTGATAGATCGGATAAGTCGGTTGGCTGTCAGCTGGGCGTCTGACCTGGGGACGCTTGCTCGGGTGCCGCCAGCGCCTGCCGCTGTTTGTTCAGGATCGCTGCGAACAGCAGCCCTCCCTCGTACAGCAGGTACATCGGTACGGCCATCGAGGTTTGAGACATGACATCGGGCGGCGTGAGAATCGCTGCGATGACGAACACGATGATGAGCACGTAGGCACGCGCCTTGCGCATTTTTTCCAGCGGCACCAGATTGGTGAGTACCAGCAGTACGACGGCCACCGGCGTCTCAAAGGCGACGCCGAAGGCCAGGAACAGCGTCAGCGCGAACTTCAGGTAGTTGGTGATGTCGGCCATCATCTCCACGTTGTGCGGCGTCGTGGCCACGAAGAACCGGAACACGAACGGGAACACGATGAAGTAGGCGAACACCACGCCGAGATAGAACAGCAGGATTGCCGAGACCAACAGCGGTACCGCGAAGCGCTTCTCCTTGCGGTACAGCCCCGGCGCGACGAACGCCCAGATCTGGTACAGCACGTACGGCATCGCGATCATCAGTCCGGCCACCAGCGACAGTTTCAACGGCGCAGTGAACGTCGCGGTGACCGTGGTCGCGATCAGCTTCTGCCCCGGGGGCAGCTTGGCAACCAGCGGCGTCGATAGGAAGTCGAACAGCTTATTGGAATAGTAGGCGCAAGGCAGAAAGCAGATCAGCACCGCGATGAATGCCTTCAGCAGGCGGCTGCGCAGCTCGAGCAGGTGCGAAATCAGCGTGCCTTCCGCCAGCGCCTCCGGCTCGTCGCTCATGCGGTTTCGCCGCCGCTGGTCGCGCCGGTCGCGCCGGTCGCGCTGGTCGCGCTGGTCGCGCTGGTCGCGGACCCTGCACCCTCGTGATGCGCGCCGCTGGCGGGCTGGTGAGAGTTACCGACGGAGGCGTGCGCGGTCACGCCCGCAGCGTGGGCGCTCGCTGCGGTCTGGGCTTCGCCGCCATGGGCAACCGTATTGCTATCAACCGCGCCCGGTGCAGAGCTATTGCCCGCTGCCGGCGGGTCCGTCGACGCCCCTGGATTGGACGGAGCAGACTCGGAGGTCTGCTGTGCAGAATACGGATGACTGGCCGCGGTCTGCTGCGCGTTGAGGTCCACTCCCTCCGGTACGCGGGTGGCATCCTGTATGCGGCTGGCTTCCTGCTCAAGCTGCTCGCGAAACTGGCGTGCCATCGCACGCGCGCGGCCGAGCCAGCGCCCGATCGTCTGGGCGAGCTTGGGGAGCTTCTCGGGACCGAGTACTACCAGTGCGATGACGAGGATGACAAGTATCTCGGAGAAGTCGATGCCGAACATGACCTGCGGAGGCTCCGCTGCCGCTCATGGCTGCAGCTCATTTACGCGTACTGTGCGGACTGTCGCGCGTAGGTGCAATGACGCGTGGATACGCGTGATAACGAGGAGGCGGCCGGGTTGCCCGTGTCGTCCGTGTTACGCGTGCGGCGTAGCCTTTTGCTCGGTCTGCGGCTGCGCCTTGGCGGCGGCGACTTCCGGAAACTCAGCGTCCTTGCCGGCGGCGCCAGGTCCGGGAATCTGCTTGGCTGCATCGTCGGACTCACCCTCCGCCATGGACTTCTTGAAGCCACGGAAAGCCGAGCCCAGATCCGATCCGAGCGTCTTCAGCTTCTTGCCGCCGAAGACCAGCAGCACGATCAGCAGTATCAGAAGCAGGTGTTTTGGGGCAAAAAGATCCATGCGGAAACTCCGGTGAGAGACGATGGGCCAGTCTGGTCCAAGACAGCATGATAGGCCATTTGGCGCCGCACAACTAACTGTCAGTTCAACAAAAATAACGACTTTCAGGGCACTGGTCGTTAGACCGCTCTGGTGACAGAACGTCACCGTCACGGAATGTCACGGTGGCTCACCATCGGGGAGCCGCGTCCGTCAGGGCGGTCGCACCGGTCAGGCGGGGCACCGGTCAGGCGGGTCAGGCCGCCGGGCTGGTCGGGCCGGTCAAGTGGGTCAGCCGGCCGCTGCACCCTGTCGAGCCGCGATCAGTCCGTCGTGGTCCGCTGTCCCCGGGCCTCGAGCCAAAACGTGACCGGACCGTCGTTGATCAGCGCAACCTGCATATGGGCGCCAAACCGCCCGCTGGCAACGGGGGCGTGCAGGCTACGCGCCCGCCGCAGCAAATGCTCGAACAGCTCCGCCGCCTGCGCGGGTGTTGCGGCGGTGCTGAAGCCGGCACGATTGCCATGGGCGGTGTCGGCAGCGAGCGTGAATTGCGGCACGAGCAGCAGACCTCCGTGCACGTCGCGCAGACTCAGATTCATGCGTCCGGCCTGATCCGGGAACACCCGATAGTCGAGCACTCGCTGCAGTAGCCGCTCGGCACTTGCGGTATCGTCGCCACGTGCGACGCCGATCATCGCCAGCAGACCCGCCTCGATCGCGCCGACCCGCTCGCCGTCGACACGCACGCTGGCCTCACGTACGCGCTGGATCAATGCGATCATCCGATGATTCAGCCGTGACAAAGGCGCCATGCAGCCCGTACACTCTGCGCCCGTCTTGGCCCGTCAGGGGCTGCAGCACCGTATTATTGACCAGAAAGCCGATCGTCGGAGCCGGTATGTCGTGTCGTCGCCTCGTCCTCACCCTCGCCGTGGTCATGGTGCTGGGAGCCAACGCCTCGACGTTCGCCGCGGGTAACGCGGCGCGCGGCAAACAGCTGTCGTACACCTGTCTCGGCTGCCACGGTATCGAGAACTATAAGAACGCCTATCCGAATTACAGCGTGCCGAGGCTGGGCGGTCAGAATGCGACCTACATCGTGGCGGCGCTGCAGGAATACCGGACCGGCGAGCGCTCGCATCCGACCATGCGCGTGCAGGCCGGCTCCATGTCCGATCAGGACATGCAGGACATCGCGGCGTATTTTTCGTCCCTGGCGGTGATCAAGCCGGGTGGCAACGGAACCGGCACCGCGCCGCCCAAGGTCACGGCGCTTTGTCGCGCCTGTCACGGCAAGGATGGCGTGGGCACGGCCGATCAATTTCCGACGCTGGCGGGACAGCACGAGGACTATCTGGAGCAGGCGCTGAACGAATACAAGCGGGGCGAGCGCAAGAATGCTCTGATGTCGGCGTTTGCGCCGCAGCTGACGGCGGAGGATGTGATCGAGATTTCCGAGTATTACTCGCAGCAGACCCCGGGACTCGCGACCCTGCCGCGCAGATTGACCATTCTGAGCGACTAGTCCTCGCCGCGCGCAGCCCGCCGCTATCGCATCGGCGAGGCGGTTTCAGCGCAGCAGCCGGGCGAGAAAGCTCGCGGCCGCCTCGTCATAGGCCTCGCGATTGGATCGGCGCACAAAGCGACCGGCCTCATCTGCGGCTGCCAGATACTGTACGACTACCCCGCGCGCCCGTAGCCCCTCGCGCAACTGCGCGGCCTGATAGCCCGGCACGTTCCGATCGGCCAGGCCCTGCACCAGCAGCACCGGCCGCCGAATCGCGAGGGCGTTCTGCAGCGGCCAAAAGCGTCGCGGGAAGGCAGCCACCGCGCCCTGCAGTCGATCACCGAACTCGGCGAGCGATGCGAGCGCGAGGTAGCTGCCATAGCCCTCCCCGAGCAAAGCAACCCGGCTGGAATTCAGCCCAGGCTGCAGCCCGATCCAGACCAGCAACGAGCCGACGTCTCGGACCGCATCGTCGCGCAGCGAACCGGCGCCGGCTGCCTCGAAGCTGGCACCGAAGCCAGACGAGCCGCGCACGTTCGGCGCCAGAACGGCGTAGTGCTGCTGCAGCAGATACTGCACGAACGGGCTGTAGCCAGGCCGGCACTGTTGACCGCCGCCGCTACACAGCCAGATCACCACGGGCCGCGCGCCCGCCTCGCCTGGAGGCAGGCCGCTGGGGCGATAGAGCCATGCAGAGAGCTGCCGCGGCTGGCCGTCGATGTCATCCCAGGTCGGAAACTGCACTCGTTGTGGCGCCACGAACGTGGCCGCCTCGGGCCGATGGGTGTCGTCTTCGGTCCAGCGCGCCAGCGCGTGCGTGCCGAGGTCGAGCACATAGATGCCGGGCGCGGTGCGTGCCGACTCGAAGGTTATCGCCAGGTGCTTGCCGAATGGATCGAATCTCAGCGTGCTGATGACTCCGGGAGGCAGCGACGTCACCGCGGAGTCGAGCTTCAGGTGTTGATCGGTCAGCATCAGGCGGCTGGCGCCGGCATCGTTCAGTGTGTAGGCGAGGTAGCTGCCGTCAGGGCTCTCGTCGAACAGCTCCACGTCATTCGTGGCCGGTGCGGATAGCTGACGCCATTCACCGGCCGTGGGGTCGGTGGAGCACAGATGCAGGAATTCGCGCGTGAGGCTGGCGTCGTGACCCCGATCGCAGACCGCGCGCGTCAACAGCAGAATGGCGTGACCATCGCTCGCGAAGCGCGCCATTACCGCCAGCGCCGGCAGCGGCTGATCGCGCAGGCTCTGAGCGGAGTTTGGCGCCAGCCTCGCGGCGAGCGCTTGAGCGGCGCGGCGCGCTCCGGGAGGCGGAACCGCAACGACGGCGCCGCTGTGAACGTCGGCCAGATAAAGGCCGAGCTCACCATCGAGCCAGGGCGCCGCGACGCTCGGGCCGGTCGCCACGACCGGATCCGCCGAGTCTGCCGCGCCCGGCGCATCCGCCGGCTTCGATGGGCTAGCCGCGTCGGCGGCGGAGCCGTCTGCCGAAGCCGCCGCTGCGCCGGTCGCGCTCATCGGTTCGGCAACGGGCCGGCCGAGCAGCAACGTGGCGTCGTCGATGGACCAGCCGAGCACGCGCCACTGCGCGCCGGCGGTCGCCGTGACGAGCTGCGGCTCAGCGCCGGACGTGGCCGTGTCGAGCACGTAGACACCGCTGTCGCCGGCGCCCATATAGGCGATGCGCTTGCCGTCGTGGGCCCAGGCGGGCGCGCCGACGTCCGAACGCGTCGTGGCGAGCAGTCGTGCGCCCGCCCCGAGTGTCTGCAGGTACAACCGCGCGCTGGCTGCCGTCGGGGCACTCGCACCTGGGTCTGCGGCGCTGGCGGCGGGGCTGCCGTCGTCCGCCGCCGTCACGTACACGAAGGCGTCGCTCGTATAAGGCCGCGCGGCCGCCGCGGCCACCCCGACCGAGGCGGAGCTGACCGGCTCGATCGGGTGCGCGGGTTGCGCCGTGACGGGTGGTGAGGTCGGCGGCTCGAGGCTGGCCGCCGCGCCCGGGGGCCCGACCGGCACCAGATGCCCGATCTGAGCTCGGTCCTCGTCCGCGCGCGTCGCGACCAGCATGCTGCCGTCCGCGAGCCAGTCGGCGAACTGCACCGACGGCAACGACAGATAGGGCAGCAGCTCAGCGGCGGCTTGAGGATCGGAGAGAGCGACGCCGTCGCGCACCAGCGTGGACTGCTGCGCGTACGCTGCCATCAGGCCCTGGCTCGTCAGCGCCAGCGCGAGCAGCGTTCGGTGGACTGAGCGCATCGGGTGGGCGGCGGCTCCTGAGGTGGTGATGCGGTCGGCTTCCAGTATTATTTCATCAGCGGCGGTCGCGTTCAGGAAATTGTTCGCATTCCTGGGCGCGGGTGCGCGAGCGGGGGACACATCCGATGGACGGTAGCTTCAGCGCTTGCAGAATTCATCAGCGCGACGGGCGCATCGCGCCGAGCATCGAGCGCCTGAGCGTGAGCGACCTGACTCCCGGCCAAGTGCTGATTCGCGTCGCTTACTCAGGTATCAACTATAAGGATGCCTTGGCGGCGACCGGCCGCGGCCGCATCCTGCGCCGGTTTCCCCTGGTCGGCGGTATCGATCTCGCGGGCCGCGTCGAGGAGTCGAGCGCACCGCTCTATCGCCCCGGCGATGCGGTGTTGGTGACGGGATGTGGTCTCTCTGAAACGCTCGACGGCGGCTACGCCGAGTACGCGCGCGTTCCGGCCGAGGCGGTGGTGCCGATGCCGGCCGGCTTGAGTGCCGCCTCGAGCATGGCGCTCGGCACGGCGGGCTTCGCGGCCGCGCGCGCGATCATGCGGATGGAGGCCAACGGTCAAAGTCCTGCGCTCGGCCCCGTAGTGGTCACGGGGGCTACCGGCGGCGTCGGCTCACTGGCGATCGATATGCTGGCGGCCAAGGGTTATGAGGTAGTCGCGCTGACCGGCAAACCCGAGGCCGAGGCCTATTTGCGGCAGCTGGGCGCCAAGCACCTGCTGCTGCGCGGGGAGCTGCGCCTCGGCACGCAGCCGCTCGAGTCGGCCAGCTGGGGCGGGGCCATCGACAATTTGGGCGGAGAGATCCTGTCGTGGCTGATCCGAACCACACACGATCTCGGCAACGTCGCCAGCGTGGGACTGGCCGCCAGCGCGGATCTGTCGTTGAACGTAATGCCCCTGATCCTGCGGGGCGTGAGTCTACTGGGGGTCAATTCAACCTCCTGTCCGAGAAATCTGCGTCTGGCAGTGTGGGCACGGCTGGCATCCGACCTGAAGCCGCAACATCTGGATCAGATCGTGACGCGCCAGCTCGCCCTCGCCGAGTTGCCGAGCGCGTTCGAAGGCTACCTGCGGGGGAGCGTCGTCGGACGCACTCTGGTGCGCATCGGCGATGCGGGGTGAATCGGCCAGCGATGCCGCGGGAGCTTGCCGCCGACGTCGAAGTCGAACACCTGCTCGCTGCGGCGCGGGACCTGGGAGTGGCGCTCGCCCGTGAGCAGGCCACGCGGCTGCTGCGGCTGCTCGACGAGCTGTCACGCTGGAACCGCGCTTACAACCTGACCGCGATCACGGAGCGCGCGGCGATGGTGCGTGCGCACCTGCTCGACAGCTTGAGCGCCGCGCCCGACGTCACCGGCGCACGAATTGCCGACGTCGGCACCGGTGCCGGCTTTCCCGGGCTGCCGCTGGCCGTGCTGTATCCGCAGCGCGCCTTCACGCTGATCGATTCGGTGGCAAAGAAAATTCGCTTCGTGACGCACGCGGCGCGCGTGCTCGAGCTCACCAACATCTTGGCCCTGCAGGCGCGCGTCGAGGCACTCAGCCCCGAATGTCCCTTTGACACCGTGATCGCCCGGGCACTTGCGCCGCTGCCGGGGTTGCTCAGAAACGTTCAGGGGTTGACGGGTCCCGCCACCCGCGTGATCGCGCTCGTCGGACGCGCCCCGTCCGAGGAGTTGCTCGCGCAGCTGCCACCGCAGTGGCGCGTCGACGGCGTGCGCGCGGTCAACATTCCGGGACTTGCGGCGGAGCGGCACATCGTGCGGCTGATCCCGGCGCGGGCGCGGGCCCTTTAGCCGCGGGCACAGCGCCACCTCGCGGCCGCCGCAGGATGCTTCTGTAGTACCGCCGCGCTACCGGCTAGACTAGCCCGGTCATGAAGCGAGTGATCGCCGTAGCCAACCAGAAAGGCGGGGTCGGCAAGACCACTTCTGCGGTGAATCTGGCCGCCTCGTTCGCTACCCTGCAGCGGCGGGTGTTGTTGATCGATATGGACCCGCAGGGCAATGCCACCACCGGCTGCGGCATCGATAAGCGCGCCTTCGCTCGCGGCTGCTGTGAGGTGTTGCTGGGCGAATGCAGCATCGCGGACGCCCTGGTTTCGGGCCCACAGTCCGGCGGTACCGCCAAGCCGATCGCCGTGCTGCCGTCGAACCAGGATCTGACCGCCGCCGAGGTGCGACTGCTGGCCCTCGTCGTGGGCCGCGAGCAGAAGCTGCGCTCGGCGCTCGAGCCGATCCGCAATCACTACGACCTGATCGTGATCGACTGTCCGCCGGCGCTCAATATGCTCACCGTCAACGCCCTGGTCGCCGCGGACTCGGTGATCATTCCGATGCAGTGCGAGTACTACGCGCTCGAAGGACTGAGCTCGTTGGTCGGCACCATCGAGCAGATCCAGGCGATGGTCAATCCGGCGCTGGAGATCGAAGGTATTCTGCGCACGATGTTCGACCCGCGGAACAACCTCGCTAATGAGGTCAGTGCCCAGCTGATCTCCCATTTCGGTGAACGTGTGTTCCGCACCATCATTCCGCGCAATATCAGGCTGGCAGAGGCGCCGAGCTTTGGCCGCCCGGTGCTGGCGCACGATCCCGACTCGCGCGGCGCGCTCGCCTACCTGGCGCTGGCGGGAGAGATGCTGCGGCGTGAGGACGAAGCCCACGTGGCGGCAGCCGCGCCCGTGGATTCTGCGCGCGCCGCCGGCATTGATTCCGAGGCTGCAGCATGACCCAGCGCAAGCCAACCTTGGGGCGCGGCCTGGCGCAGCTGCTCGGACAAATGGAGTCGCGCGCGTCACCGGTGCTGACCAGCGCAGCGCCGGTGGCCATGCCGTCGGCGCAGACGAGCGCCCCGGAGTCCGAGCTCAAGCACCTGCCGCTCGATCTGCTGCAGCGTGGCCGTTACCAGCCGCGGGTCGACATGCGGCCCGAGAGCCTGATCGAGCTGGCCGAGTCGATTCGCGCCCAGGGGGTGGTGCAGCCGATCGTGGTGCGTCCGCTCGACCTGCCCGACGCGCACGGCGTGCGGCGCTACGAGATCATCGCCGGCGAGCGGCGCTGGCGCGCGGCGCAGCAGGCGGGACTGCGTGAGATCCCGGCCATCGTGCGCGCGGTGGCCGACGATGCCGCAATCGCCGTCGCGCTGATCGAGAACATTCAGCGCGAGAATCTCAATCCGCTGGAGGAAGCGCGCGCACTGCAGCGGTTGATCGCCGAGTTTGGGCTGACGCACCAGCAGGCGGCCGATGCGATCGGCCGCTCGCGCGCAGCGGTCAGCAATCTGTTGCGGCTGCTCGAGCTGCCGAGCGAGGTGTGCGAGCGGGTCGAGCGCCGCGAGCTCGAGATGGGTCATGCGCGCGCGTTGCTCGGCCTGCCGCAAGCGCGGCAGCAGACCGAAGTTGCGGCGTTGGTGGCACGCAAGAGCTTGTCGGTGCGCGAGACCGAGAGCCTGGTGCGGCGCCTGCTGCAGCCGGCGCAGCCGGCGCAGTCCGGGGATGAGGCGCTCGATCCGAACATCCGCCGCTTGGAGCAGGAGCTCAGGGAGAAGCTCGGGGCGCGCGTGCACATCAAGCATGCCCGCGCGGGTCACGGGCAGCTGGTCATCCGCTACAACAACCTCGAAGAGCTCGACGGCATTCTGAACCACTTCCAGCGCCTGTCCTGAGCCCCGGCCAGCGCTTTTTCGGGGCTTTCTTGAAGCGCTAGGGCGCTGTCTCTATAATCGCGGGCCGCTTGTCGGGCCGGCCTTGGATCGGGTTCCAGATAAGCACGCAGCGAGGCCACTCCCGAGCGTCTGAATGCAGCCGGGGAGTGGTTTTTTTTGGTTGTCCAGAACTCAGGTGCGGACCCCAGGGATGACAACCGGCTGCTGGCCCGCCGCCTGCTGTGGCTGCAGGCGGGAGCGGGGCTGGCGGCAACCGGGGTGGGGCTGGCGTTCTGGGGCCACAGCGTAGGCATCTCGGCGCTGGCCGGTGCCTTCATAGGCGTGGTCGCAAACCTGTACATGACGCTGCGGGGGCTGCGGCCGGCACGCACGCCGCGCGGCGCACTCGGGCGCCTTTACTTCGGCCAGCTCGTGAAGATGGCGGTGGGCGTGGCGCTGTTGGTCGTCGCCGTCAAGTATTTGCCACACGTGTCGGTAGCGGCGCTGATGCTTGGCTTTATCGCGACGCTGGTGGTTGTTTGGTTCGTGCCGTTTGCTTCGGTCGCACGCGCGCGTCGAGGCGACGGCGGGAGTGGAGCGGACTAGTTCGCAATCATGGCTGGGCACGAGTCGGCGAGCGAATTCTTTGCGCACCATCTGACCCATCTGACGGTGGGCAGTGGGTTTTGGACGTGGCACCTGGATACGCTCGGGATGTCGGCGCTGCTCGCGTGTATCGTCGGCTTGCTGTTTTGGGTCGCGGCCCGCGGAGTGCGTGTCGACGCCGCGCCGAGGGGGCTGACGTCGTTCGCCGAATACATCTACGACTGGGTCGATCTGAACGTAGGCGACAGCTACCAGAGCAAAGACCGGCGTTTCATGAATTCGCTGGCGCTGGCGCTGTTCTGCTGGATCATCGCCATGAACGCGATGGACGTGGTACCTGCCGACTTGCCGTCCGGCCTCGCGGGTCTCGCGGGAGCGCATTTCTGGCGGGTGCTGCCGACCGCCGACGTCAACAGCACCGGCGCGATGGCCTTCGTGGTGATCATATTCGTGATCGTCGCGGGCATCCGCGCCAAGGGTGTGGGCGGCTTCCTGCACGAGTGGATCGCGGCGCCGCTCGGCGGCAATCCCTTGCTGTGGTTGCCGAATGTGCTGATGAATTTCATCGAATTGATCTCGCGCCCGGTGTCACTGGCGCTGCGACTGTTCGGCAACATGTTCGCCGGCGAGCTGCTGTTCCTGCTGATCGCCCTATTCACCCTCAGCGCCGGGCCGAGTCTGTCGACGGTCGGACTGTTCATCGTGCAAGTGATCGCCGGCGTCGCCTGGTCGATCTTCGACTGCTTGATCATCGTGCTGCAGGCCTTCATCTTCATGGTGTTGCCGGTGGTCTACATCTCCATGGCCGAGGAAACCCATGGCTGAGCGTCGCGAGGATCACCCGCGGGTGCGGCGCAACGGCCGATTGCGGCCGCTGCGCGACACGGTCCGCCGCTTGCTTGCTTTGCCACCGTCTGTTTTCAAAGGATTGTGACGAGGAGACCCTAGACAATGGATCCACTAGCAACTCTTCAAGCCTATACCGCCATCGGCATCGGGCTCATCATCGGCCTCGGCGCCTGCGGAGCCTGCATCGGCATCGGCATCATGGGCTCGAAGTTCCTCGAGGCGGCCGGGCGCCAGCCGGAGCTCATGCCGATGTTGCAGACGCGCATGTTCCTGCTGCTGGCGTTGATCGACGGCGACTTCTTCGTCGCCGTAGCGTTGGCGATGATGTTTGCCTTCGCCAATCCGCTGGCGTCGCTGATTCACCGTTGAGGTCGATGGAACCGACCTGTCCTCGCTGCGGAGACCGGCGATGTTGCAACTGAACGCCACCTTCATCGGGCAGATCATCGTGTTTCTGCTGCTGCTGTGGTTCATCTACAAGGTGGTCGTGCCGTGGATCGCGGATCCCGTCAACGCGCGCTACCGCAAGATCGCCGAGGGACTGGCGGCGGCCGACGCCGGCCAGAAGGAGCTGGCGGCGGCGAACACGCGCGCTCAGGAGATCGTGCGCGAGGCGCGAGAGCGGGCGCGCCAGATCGAGGAGCTCGCGCAGCGACGATCGCGCGAGGAGATCGAGGCGGCCACACGAGAGGCACAGAGCGAGAGCGCCCGCATCGTCGCAGCCGGCGAGGCAGAGGCGGTCAACGAAGCAGCTCGGGTGCGCGATCAGCTGCGCCGCGAGCTCGGCGCGCTGGTGGTGCGCGGGGCCTCGCAACTGCTCGAGCGTGAGATCGACGCGCGCGCACACGAGCGCTTGCTCGAGCGCCTGGCGGAGGACATCGCGCGCGGCTGAGCCCCGCAGCCGTACGGTAGCGAGCGTCAGATATCCCATGGCAGAGCTGTCAACCATTGCCCGACCCTACGCCCGAGCTGCCTTTGAGAGCGCGCGGGCGATCGACGGGCTGTCCGAGTGGAGCACGACGCTCGCACGCGCGGCTGCCGTGGTGCAGGACGAGCGCGTCGGTGCGCTGATCGGCAATCCGCGCGTGCTGGAGTCGGAGCTCACGCAGATGATATTCGAGCTCGCGACCGGCGTCGCCGCCGCGTCGGGCCGAGCGACGCGCTCGCAGCAGGAGCTGCGCAATTTCTTGCAGCTACTGGCGCAGAACCGCCGTCTGCCGCTGTTGCCCGAGATCGCAGCGCAGTTTGAGAGCCTGCGTGCCGACGCGGAGAATTTCGCCACCGTCGAGGTACACAGCGCGCGGGAGTTGACCCGCGAGCAGGCGCAGCGGCTGCAGCGCGCACTCGAGCGACGGCTGCAGCGCACGGTGCGGCTGCATACCCGTATCGATCCGGCGCTGATCGGCGGCGCGGTCGTACAGTACGGCGACTTCGTGGTCGACGGCTCGCTGCGACGGGCGCTCGAGCGCATGGGCTCTGCAATCAGCGGCCCGTGAGGCCGCTCCTTTCTCGAGGAATCCGTGATGTCCATCAAGGCCTCCGAAATCAGTGAGCTCATTCGCGAACGCATCGAGCACTTCCAGGCAGCCGCGGAGGCGCGCGAAGTCGGCACGGTCGTATCGGTGACCGATGGGATCTGTCGCGTGCACGGGCTGGCGGCCGTGCGCTATGGCGAGATGATCGAGTTCCCCGGCTCGCTGTTCGGATTGGCATTGAATCTGGAGCAGGACAGCGTCGGTGCGGTCGTGCTCGGCGACTACAAGCCGATCAGGGAAGGCGACACCGTCAAGACCACCGGACGCATTCTGCAGGTTCCGGTCGGACCGGAGCTGCTCGGCCGCGTGGTCGATGCACTCGGGGCGCCGATCGACGGCAAGGGACCGCTGAACGCCAAGGCCACCGCTCCGATCGAACGCGTGGCTCCCGGCGTGATCTACCGCCAGTCGGTCAGTCAGCCGGTGCAGACCGGCTACAAGGCGGTCGATGCCATGGTGCCGATCGGCCGCGGGCAGCGTGAGCTCATCATCGGCGATCGGCAGACCGGTAAGACCGCGCTCGCGATCGACACCATCATCAATCAGAAGAGCTCCGGTATCCGCTGCATCTACGTCGCGATCGGACAGAAGCAGTCCTCGATCGCCAACGTGGTGCGCAAGCTGGAAGAGCACGGCGCGATGGCACACACCATCGTCGTCGCCGCCGCGGCGGCGACGCCGGCGGCCATGCAGTACCTTGCCGCCTATAGCGGTGTGACCATGGGCGAATATTTCATGGATAACGGCGAGGACGCGCTGATCATCTATGACGACTTGTCCAAGCAAGCGGTCGCGTATCGTCAGATCTCGCTGCTGCTGCGTCGGCCGCCCGGTCGCGAAGCTTTCCCGGGCGATGTGTTCTACCTGCATTCGCGTCTGCTCGAGCGCTCCGCGCGCGTCAATCAGCAATACGTGGAGATGGTGAGCCAGGGTCGCGTCAAGGGCCGCACCGGCTCGTTGACCGGCTTACCGATCATCGAGACTCAGGCCGGCGACGTGACCGCGTTCGTGCCGACCAACGTGATCTCGATCACCGACGGGCAGATCTTTCTCGAGACCGATCTGTTCAACGCCGGCAACCGCCCGGCGATGAATGCGGGTATCTCGGTGTCACGCGTCGGCGGTGCGGCGCAGACCGACATCATCAAGCGGCTCGGCGGCGGCATTCGCCTGGCGTTGGCGCAATTCCGCGAGCTGGCCGCGTTCGCGCAGTTCGCCTCGGACCTGGACGACGCGACGCGGCGGCAGCTCGAGCGCGGCCAGCGCGTGACCGAGGTCATGAAGCAGCCACAGTACGCGCCGATGTCGGTGGCCGAGATGGCGTTGTCGATCTACGCGGTCAACAGCGGCTACATGGACAAGGTCGACCGCAAGCGCGTGGTCGAATTCGAGGCGGCGCTGCAGAGCTTCGCGCGCATCAACTATCGCGACGCGCTCGCTGCCATCAACGCCGATCCCAAGCTCAAGCCGCACGAGGCGACATTGAAGAAGATCTGCGACGAGTTTGCGGCCAGCGGCAGCTATTGAGCGGCGGCGTCGGCCATGCCCGGTACCAAGGAAATCCGCAGCAAGATCGCCTCGGTCAAGAGCACGCAGAAGATCACCAAGGCGATGGAGATGGTGGCGGCGAGCAAGATGCGCCGTGCGCAGGAGCGTATGCGCATGGCGCGGCCGTTTGCCGCCGCCTCCCGCCGCGTGATCACTCATCTGAATCAGGCCAACCCGGACTATCGACACCCGTTCATGGTGGAGCGGCCCGCCAAGGCGATCGGCGCCATCGTGGTCTCGACCGACCGCGGGCTGTGCGGCGCGCTCAATGCCAATACCTTTAAGACCACGCTGCAGCTCGCGCGCCAATCGCAGCGCGCCGGCGCCAGCGTGAGCCTGTGCGTGCTCGGTAACAAGGGGCTCGGGTTCTTCCGTCGGCTGGACTACCCCATTCTCGCCAGCACCACCGGTCTCGGGGACCGGCCGCACGTCGCCGACCTCATCGGCGCCGTCAAGGTGATGCTCGATGCCTACCGCGACGGGCGCTTGGATCGGCTCGTCCTGGTGCATGCGCAATTCGTCAACACCATGACGCAACGGCCGCGTACGTTGCAGCTGCTGCCGATCGAGGCCAATCCCGAGGTCGAGGCTGGGCTGCCCGAGCATTGGGACTACATCTACGAGCCGTCGGCCGCGGAGATCCTCGATGCCCTGCTGATTCGTTACCTCGAGTCGCAGGTCTATCAAGGCATGGTGGAGAACGTCGCCTGTGAGATGGCGGCGCGCATGGTGGCGATGAAGGCCGCCTCGGACAATGCCGGCGAGCTGATCACGGAGCTACAGCTGGTCTACAACAAGGCGCGCCAGGCCGCCATCACCAAGGAGCTGGCAGAGATCGTCGGCGGTGCCGCGGCGGTGTAGAGGAACAATCATGGCTACTGGCAAGATTACCCAGATCATCGGCGCGGTGATCGACATTGAATTCCCGCGCGGCTCGATTCCCCGGATCTATGAGGCGCTCAAGCTGCGTGATCGGGACCTCACCCTCGAGGTGCAACAGGAGCTGGGCGATGGCGTGGTGCGGGCGATCGCGATGGGCATCACCGAGGGGCTGCAGCGGGGGCTCGAGGTGGAAGCCACGGGAGCGCCGATCTCGGTGCCCGTGGGCGAGGCGACGCTCGGTCGCATCGTGGACGTGCTCGGACACCCGCAGGACAACCGCGGTGAGGTGCGCGCCAAGGAATATCTACCCATCCATCGACCGGCGCCGAGCTTCGAGGACCAGGCGGGCAGCCAGGAGCTGCTGATCACCGGAATCAAGGTGATCGATCTGCTGGTGCCGTTCGCCAAAGGCGGCAAGGTCGGCCTGTTCGGCGGTGCCGGCGTCGGCAAGACCGTCAATATGCTCGAGCTGATCAACAACATCGCCAAGCAGTACTCGGGGCTGTCGGTGTTTGCCGGCGTCGGTGAGCGCACCCGCGAGGGCAATGACTTCTATCACGAGATGATCGAGTCCAACGTCATCGATCTGGACAACCTGCCCAATTCGAAGGTGGCGATGGTGTACGGGCAGATGAACGAGCCGCCCGGCAATCGCCTGCGCGCGGCGCTCACCGGGCTGACGATGGCCGAGTACTTCCGCGACGAGAAGCAGGCCGGCGGCCGCGGGCGCGACGTGCTGTTCTTCATTGACAACATCTATCGCTATACGCTTGCCGGGGTGGAGGTGTCGGCGCTGCTCGGGCGCATGCCCTCGGCGGTCGGGTATCAGCCGACGCTGGCCGAGGAGATGGGCGTGCTGCAGGAGCGCATCACCTCGACCCGGACCGGCTCGATCACCTCGATCCAGGCGGTGTACGTGCCGGCGGACGATCTCACCGACCCGTCGCCGGCGACGACCTTCGCGCACCTCGATGCGACCGTGGTGCTGTCGCGTCAGATCGCCTCACTCGGTATCTACCCCGCGGTCGATCCGCTCGATTCAACCAGCCGCCAGCTCGATCCGCTCGTGGTCGGCGAGGAGCATTACAGCACCGCGCGCGGCGTGCAGGCGGTGTTGCAGCGTTACAAGGAGCTGCAGGACATCATTGCGATCCTCGGGATGGATGAGCTGTCCGAGGAGGACAAGCTCACCGTGTATCGCGCCCGCAAGATCCAGCGCTTCCTGTCGCAGCCGTTCAACGTCGCCAAGGTGTTCACCGGCCAGGACGGCAAGATCGTGCCGCTCGCCGAGACCATCCGCGGCTTCAAGGGCATCATCGCCGGCGAGTTCGACCACTTGCCCGAGCAGGCGTTCTACATGATCGGCAGCATCGACGAGGCTGCGGAAAAGGCGAAGACGCTGCAATAGCCCGAGGCCAATGGACATCCAACTCGATATCGTCAGCGCCGAAGGCGAGATCTTCTCGGGACGGGCGCGCCTGGTGATCCTGCCCGGTTCCGAGGGCGAGCTCGGGATCACGCCGCGCCACGCGCCGCTGCTCACCCTGATCAAGCCGGGGGAGGTGCGCGTGCAAACGCCCGATGGTGAGGAGCAGTCCTTCTATGTGGGCGGCGGCGCGCTCGAGGTGCAGCCCAATCGCATCACGGTGCTGGCTGACACCGCAGCGCGTGCGCACGACCTGGACGAGGCGGCAGCCCTGGCCGCACAGCAGCGCGCACAGGAAGCGCTGTCCGGGCATCTCGACAAGATCAGCTATGCCGAGGCGCAGGCCGAGCTGGCGCGTGCCGTCGCGCAGATCAAGCTGATCCAAAAGCTGCGCAAAATCAAAGGTTGAGTGAGTCGCTGGTACAATCGCCTGATGCAGCGCAACCCCGAATGACGCCGCACCCGCCCCGATGACGGCGCGCAAGTCCACCGCCCGGACGCGGACCGATCCGAAACCGGCCCCATCGGCGCCGTTGTCGGTCGCGGTGCTGGCTGCGGGGCAGGGCAAGCGCATGCACTCCGAGCTGCCGAAGGTGCTGCAGCCGCTCGCCGGCGTGCCGTTACTGTGGCACGTGCTCGAGTTGGCCGCGAGTCTCAGCCCCGAGGCGATTCACGTCGTCTACGGCTACGGCGGCGAGCGCGTGCGCGAGGCATGCGCCGGTGTGCGCGAGGCGTGCACGGATGAGAACGAGCGGCTGTCGGCGCCGGCGACGCTGCAGTGGGTGCGGCAGGAGCAGCAGCTCGGTACCGGGCATGCGCTGGCGCAGGCGCTGGCTCACATCCCCGAGCAGCATCAGGTGCTGGTGCTGTACGGCGATGTGCCGCTGCTGCGAACCGAGACGCTGCGTGCATTGATCGCGCTCGCGGCGCCGCAGGGTATCGCGCTGCTGACCGCCACGGTGGCGGATCCGACCGGCTACGGGCGCATCGTGCGCGAGCGCCGCGGCCCGCTGCGGCGGATCGTGGAGCAAGCCGACGCCAGCGCCGGCGAGCGCCGCCTGCGCGAGATCAGCACCGGTGTGATGGTGGCACCCGCGCGGCAGCTGCGGCGCTACCTGGCGCAGCTCGCACCACGCAACGCGCAGCGCGAGTATTACCTCACCGACGTCGTGGGATTGGCGCGGCGCGCGGGGCTGCGCGTGCAAACGCTGGCCGCTGACGACACCGCCGAGGTGCTGGGGATCAACGACAAGCAGCAACTCGCGGCGGCCGAGGCCGAGTACCGACGCAGGCGCGCGCGTGAGCTCATGCAGCGCGGCGTCACGATTACCGATCCGGCACGGATAGACATCTATGGCGCGGTCAGTGTCGGGCGCGACGTGCTGCTGGACGTCAATGTCGCGCTGCAGGGACCCGTGCGGCTCGGCGATGGGGTCCAGGTCGGCCGCAACTGCATCATCAAAAACAGCTCCATCGGCGCCGGTACGCTGCTGTACGCCAACTGCGTGGTGAACGATGCCGATATCGGTGCCGACTGCCGCATCGGGCCGTTCGCACACCTGCGGCCCGGCGCCCGCGTTGCCGCCACCGCGCACCTGGGAAATTTTGTCGAGATCAAGAACAGTGCCATCGGCGCGGGCAGCAAGGTGAATCACCTGAGCTACGTCGGCGACAGTGACGTCGGCAGCGGCGTCAATATCGGCGCTGGCACGATCACCTGCAATTACGATGGCGTGACCAAGTGGCGCACACGGATCGGGGATGGGGCTTTCATCGGCTCCGGCTCGATGCTGGTTGCACCGGTATCGATCGGTGCCGGCGCGACCATCGGCGCCGGCTCTACGATCACCAGCGACGCACCGGCCGACAAACTCACGCTGGCCCGCTCCCGCCAGCTCACGATCGAGCAGTGGGAGCGACCGCGGCGGGCCAAGGCGGTCAAGGCATGAGCCGGGGCTCGACAGCGTTCGGGTGGCGGCGCCATCACGAAACGCAACGGTTGCGTTGCGTTATGTGGTCGGTACCAGTACGATCCGGCCGCGGCTCCCGATAGCGCTGCGGCTGGGAGGGCGGTATGTGCGGCATCGTCGGCGGCGTCACTCAGCGGGACGTCGTGCCGGTTCTGATCGAAGGGCTCAAGCGACTCGAATATCGCGGCTATGACTCGGCCGGCGTCGCCGTCGTCGACGGACAGCACCGGTTGCGGCGGCTGCGCACCGCCGGCAAGGTACGAGTGCTCGAGCAGGCGCTGGCCGACCATCCGCTCGCCGGATGCATGGGGTTGGCGCACACCCGCTGGGCGACGCATGGCGTGCCGAGCGAGCGCAATGCGCACCCCCACTTGTCGCGCGACCGCCTCGCGATCGTGCACAACGGTATCATCGAGAATCATCTCGAGCTCAGGCGCCAGCTCGAGCGCGACGGCTACGAATTCAGCTCCGAGACCGACTCCGAGACGATCGCACACCGGGTGCATTTTCATTATGAGCGACTCGGCGACCTGCTGAGCGCGGTGCGCACGACGGTGGCGGAATTGCAAGGTGCCTATGCACTGGCCGTCATCAGCCACGACAGCGAGCGCATCATCGCCGCGCGCGCCGGCTGCCCGGTAGTGCTCGGGCTCGGCGCCGGTGAGAACTTCGTCGCCTCGGACGTCGCGGCGCTGCTGCCTGCAATCCGCCGCTTCATCTTTCTCGAGGAGGGCGACATCGCCGAGGTGCGGCGCGACGCGGTGTGCGTGCTTGACCGCGACGGCAGCCGCGTCGAGCGCGACGTCAAGGACAGCGTCAGCTCCGCGGACGCCGCCGAGAAGGGGCCGTATCGCCACTTCATGCTCAAGGAGATTCATGAGCAGCCGCGCGCGGTCGCCGAGACGCTGCAGGAGCGGATCGCCAACGGCCGACTGCTCGAAGCCGCCTTCGGCCCCAACGCCAGCGGCGTCTTTGAGCGCGCGCGCGCGGTGCACATCGTTGCCTGCGGTACCAGCTATCACGCCGGAACCGTAGCTGCCTACCTGATCGAGCAGCTGTGCCGGCTGCCGTGCCGGGTCGAGATCGCGAGTGAATACCGCTGCCGCGATGCGGTGGTGACGCCGGACACGCTGTTCGTGACCATCTCGCAGTCCGGTGAGACCGCCGACACGCTCGCCGCGCTCGGCATGGCCCGCCGCAAGCAGTACCTGTCGACGCTGGCGATCTGCAACGCCCCGGAGAGCGCCCTGGTGCGCAACTCCGAGCTGGTCATGCTGACGCGTGCCGGCCCGGAGATCGGCGTCGCTTCCACCAAAGCCTTTACGACGCAGCTCGCGGCGCTCGCGATGCTGACCGTCGCACTCGCGCGCCGCCGCGGCCTCGAACCCGAGCGTGAGCAGGAACTGGTTACGCGGCTGATCGAGCTACCGGGACTGCTCGAGCGCGCACTCGAGCTCGACCCGGTGGTACAAAATCTGGCGCTGCGCTTTGCCGATAAGCGCCATGCTCTGTTCCTCGGTCGCGGTGCCATGCACGCCATTGCCATGGAGGGAGCGCTCAAGCTCAAGGAGATTTCGTATATCCATGCCGAAGCCTATGCCGCCGGCGAGCTCAAGCACGGCCCACTGGCGCTGGTCGACGCCGACATGCCGGTGATCGCCGTCGCGCCCAACAATGATCTACTCGAGAAGGTGAAATCGAATCTGATGGAAGTGCGCGCGCGCGGCGGTGAGCTGTACGTATTCGCCGATCCCGACTCCGGTATCGACAGCAGCGATGGGGTGCACGTCATTCACATGCCGCGTCATCTCACCGATGTGCAGGCGCCGGTGGTGTACACGGTTCCGTTGCAGCTGCTGGCGTATCACGTGGCGATTCTCAAGGGCACGGATATCGATCAGCCGCGCAACCTCGCCAAGAGTGTCACGGTCGAATAGCGTTCCCACCGACGGGGCGGACCTGTTGCAGATCCTGGTTTACGGCGACTCGCTGACGTGGGGCATTGTGCCGACGACGCGGCGGCGGCTGCGCTTTGATCAGCGCTGGCCCGGGGTGCTCGAGAATGCACTCATTCAGCAAGGCTGGCAGGCACGCATCTTCGAGGACTGCCTGAACGGTCGGCGAACGGTGTTCGAGGATCCGTTCCTCCCGGGGCGCAACGGCCTGCTTGGCCTGGCGCAGAAGATTGAGATGCACTCCCCGCTCGCGCTCGTGATCGTGATGCTGGGAACCAATGACTTTCAGTCCGTGCACCCGCACAGCGCCTGGCATGCCGCCCAGGGAGTCGCGACCCTCGTCCGCGCGATCCGGCAGGCGCCGGTGGAGCCCGGTATGCCGGTCCCGCCGGTGCTGGTTGTGGTGCCTCCGGCGATCGGGACACCCCAGGGCTCGATCGCAGCGAAGTTCGCCGGCGCGGGCGAGAAGTCGGCGGGTCTCGCCCAGGCCTATCAAGAGGCGTGTGCAGCACTCGATTGTCCCTGCTTCGATGCCGGAACCGTCACCGCATCAAGTCGAGTCGATGGTGTTCACTTGGACGCTGACCAGCACGCGCTCCTTGGACAAGCCTTGGCGAGTCCGGTCACGCAAATCCTCGGCCAGTCCACACGCGCTGAGGTTCGGGCGTAACAGGAATCTCGAGCTACGGTGTCATGCAACGCGCGACTCGACCGCGAGCGCTTGGGATCAGCATCCATAGCGGATGGGGGGCGTGCGTTGTGGTCGGAGGATCTCTGCGTCAGCCCGAGATAGCGGCTAACGTGATCGTGGAAGTGCTGCCGGACGCAGAACGCTTCTGCTTTCACGCGGCGGCCGAGATGACGCCCGCGGACGCCGCGGCATGGATCGAGCGGATGCAAAGTCGAGCGCTCGCAAATGCGAGGCGGGTAATCGCGGCCCTGCTGACCCCTGACGTCGCTGCGTGTGCCCTCGTCGCCAAGCCCGGCGAGCG